>NZ_PQMR01000013.1:0-77858 GCF_008930935.1 Corynebacterium sp. 11A | reverse complement strand
CGGTGGTTATAGCATCGGGGACACGCCCGGTCCCATTCCGAACCCGGAAGCTAAGCCCGACAGCGCTGATGGTACTGCACCCGGGAGGGTGTGGGAGAGTAAGTCACCGCCGACCTAAAACTTCACAGTGCAACATAGTAAGGATGTGATAGGTAAGAAGGAGTATTCTCTGCTTACCTATCACATCCTTTTTTGCATGCCCAAGCCAGAACTGCTCTAATCTAGAGCCCATAGAGCACGACCACAGAGCCCAAGAAAGGGTGTCACAACCTCCCATGGCAGACAACGACGGACGCCACCGCGATAACTCCTCCCACTCCCAACGCCGCGACCACGGCCATAAGCACAGCGGCGGCGGCAACCGCGGATCCCAGGGACGCTCGCGGGGTGACCGTGAGCACCGCGGCTACAAAGACCGAGATGGTCGCCGCTGGGAGGAGCGAGGAGATCGCCGCCAGCGCGATGACCGCCGAGATCGCCGTGACCACCGCGGTCGTGATGAACGTGGCTACCGTGGCGGTGATAGGCGAGAGCGCTATGAGCGGGGCGATAACGAAGAGCGCCGCCATAACGGACAGCGCCGCGACCGCGATGATCGCGGCTACCACGGCGGCGAACGCCGAGGGGGGCAGGACCGCGACTCTGATCGTCGCAATCGCCGCAACGACGGCCCGCGGGGTGGTTCTCGCGGCCACGCACAGCGCGGCGGCCGCAACCGCACTCCGGGCTATCGCAGCGGCGGAACCCGCGCCAACTTCCGCAATGAAAAAGAGCGCGCCCGCCAGAACGAGCCGGCCATTCCGGAAGATATTAACTGGAAGGACCTCGACCCCTCTGTTCGCCAGGACCTGCGGAGCTTGTCAAAGGACAACGCTGAGCGCGTCGGCGCCCACATGGTTGCTGCTGCCGCCTTCATGGCAGAGGACCCCGTGAAGGCCCTCGCTCACGCCCGTGCCGCCAAGGACCGCGGCGGTCGCGTCGCTGTGGTGCGCGAAACTGCAGGTATCGCCGCCTATCACGCTGGTGAGTGGAAGGAAGCCCTCTCCGAGCTGCGCGCCGCGCGTCGCATGAGCGGCGGGCCTGGTCTTCTCGCGGTGATGGCGGACTGCGAGCGCGGCCTCGGGCGCCCGGAAAAGGCAATCGAGATCGCCCGCGAAGAATCCACCTCCGGTATGAGCAAGTCCGATAAAGCCGAACTCGCGATCGTGATCGCCGGCGCTCGGCGAGATTTGCAGCAATTCGACGCCGCCGTGCTCGAGCTGGAACGCTTCGGCCTAGAGGATATCGAGCCGGACTTGAGCGCCGCCCGCCTGCACTACGCCTATGCCGATGCCCTCATCGATGCCGGCCGCAGCGGCGAGGCAAAGAAGTGGTTTGAAAAGGCCATCTCCGAAGACCACGAGGAGCTTCTCGACGCCCGCGCCC
The DNA here is from genome assembly GCF_008930935.1 of Corynebacterium sp. 11A. Lineage (NCBI taxonomy): Bacteria > Bacillati > Actinomycetota > Actinomycetes > Mycobacteriales > Corynebacteriaceae > Corynebacterium > Corynebacterium sp. 11A. Next base: position 76,433 of record NZ_PQMR01000013.1, on the reverse strand, counting down.
GCCTCGCCGAGCTCGGCTAAACGAGGCCACATACCCGAGATCCCCGTGTCCGCCACCACCCGCACCAACGTGGGTGGTGGCTGCGCTATGCAGGGGCTCTCGGTGCCACGCTGCGCGGTGGGTAGAATGATGTGCCATGTGCCTGAGCAAGAATTTTGACCTGCTGATCTTCGACCTCGATGGAACGGTCTACGCCGGCGGCGATCCTATCGAGCACGCCGTGGAATCCATCACAGCGGCAGATATGAACTGCCAATACGTGACCAATAATGCCTCTCGCGCCCCTGAGGTCGTCGCCCAGCAGCTTAGCTCCCTAGGCTTAACGGTGAGCCCTGGTGATGTACTTACCTCCGCCCAAGCCGCCGTGGCGATGCTCGCCAAGGAAGTCGAGACTGGGGCACAGGTGTATGTGCTCGGCGCGGACTCCTTCAAAGAACTCACCCGCGATGCGGGCTTCGAGGTCGTCGACTCCGCCGATGATCGCCCGGCCGCAGTGCTGCACGGCCACAGCCCCGCCACCGGGTGGGCGGAGCTCTCCGAGGCCGCCCTCGCCATTGGGCGAGGGGCACGCTATTTCGCCTCTAACCTGGATACCACCCTGCCCATGGAACGTGGCCTGCACGTGGGCAATGGCTCCATGGTGGCGGCCGTGGCCACGGCCACCGGCGTCACCCCGCAGTCCGCGGGCAAACCAGGGCCCACCATGTTCCTCGCGGCAGCGCACCGCGCCGGCGCCCGCCGGCCGCTGTCTATCGGCGATCGCTTGAACACCGATATCGCTGGAAGCGTGGCCGCAGGAATGCCGAGCCTGCATGTGCTCACCGGCGTCAGCGGCTGCTGGGACGTGCTTAACGCCCCGGTCGCAGAACGCGCTACCTATGTGGCCGCAGACATGAGGGCGCTGGATCTTGCTGCCGACGCCGTGGATCCCTTCCACAGCGATAGCCACGGCAATTTCACTGCCACCTTTGACGCCGCCCGCGGCGAGCTGACTATCGGTGGCACGGCCATCGATTACGACGATGCCGCCTTCGAGGCACTCCGCGCCGCACTCGGTGCCGTGTGGAGCGACAGCGAGGACTCTCATGCGCTCACCGCCGCCGCGGTGCGCACCACCTCCGATGCGGCCGAGCGCGCCGTCGCGCAGTGGTGGTAGACGGTGGCGCTACAGTCCATGCCCACCCCCGGTGATCTCTATGCCGTTCAGAGCGGCAAGGGAGAGGGCGACGTCGATAAGCTCAAAGAAGAGGTGACTGCGCTCTTAGAGCAGCCGACCGCCGATGCGGCGGAGGAGGCGCGCGTGCTGGCGCAGGCCCATGAATTGGTGCATCAGGCCTTGGAAAGAAAAGTAGAAGGATCCTAGTGAGTGGACGCAGACGGCTCGATCAGGAGCTGGTGAAGCGCAAGATCGCCCGGTCGCGGGAACAAGCCCAGCAGATGATCCGCGAAAAAAGGGTGATGGTGGCGGGCATGCTGGCCACCAAGCCAGCTACCCAAGTGACTGGGGATATCTCCATCAAGGTGCAGCAGGCCGACTCCGATCAGTGGGCCTCCCGCGGGGCGCACAAGCTACTCAGCGCGCTCGAGGCCTTCCGCAAGGAAGGCCTCAGCCTCACCGACAAGCAGATCATCGATGCCGGCGCCTCGACCGGCGGGTTCACCGATGTGTGCCTCCAGCAGGGGGCGGCGCAGGTCCACGCCGTGGATGTCGGCTATGGCCAGCTGGTGTGGCGGCTGCAAAACGATGCGCGGGTGCATGTGCTTGACCGCACCAATATTCGGCATCTCACCCCGGAGATGCTCGGCGGGCAGGCCGACATGATGGTGGGCGATCTTTCCTTCATCTCCTTAAAGCTGGTGCTGCCGGCTATCGTCTCTTGCCTGCGCGATGGGGCGGAGCTGCTGCCGATGGTCAAGCCCCAATTCGAGGTGGGCAAAGATCGTATCGGCGCCGGTGGCGTGGTGCGCTCAGCGCAGCTGCGTCAGGAGGTGGTGCGCGATGTCATCGACGCCGCCGCCCAGTTGGGGCTCAGTGTGCGCGGAGTCGTGGCCAGTGGCCTGCCCGGCCCCGCCGGCAACGTAGAGTATTTCCTGTGGTTGATCAAGGATGGCGGCGCGAGCCAGCCTGCCGCCGCACGCATTGACGCGATGGTTCGTCACGCCATCGAGGAGGGACCCCAATGAGCAACACGGCACCTGACACCCCCGCGCACCCCGCCGCGGCCCAGGAACACACCACGCGCAGCGTTTTGCTGGTGCCACACACCGGACGCAGCTCGAATGTGGAGGCCGCCGCGCGCGCCGCAGAATTGCTTGTCGACGCCGGCATCGAGGTACGGGTATCTGTCGATCCGCAGGCAGCGCCCTTAGACAGTCACCCCATCTTTTCTCGGCTCAAGCAATTCGGCCACGATGTCTCGGCCACCGAGGGCGTGGAGATGGTGCTCGTGCTCGGCGGCGATGGCACCTTCCTCCGTGGTGCCGACCTAGCCTATTCCGCGGACCTGCCGGTGCTCGGCATCAACCTCGGCCATGTGGGCTTCCTCGCCGAATGGGACTCCGATTCGCTCGACCTAGCTATCGAGCGGGTGGTGGCCCGTGATTATGAGGTGGAAGACCGCATGACCATCGAAGCGGTGGTGCGGGGGCCGAATAACGAGGTGGCTGGGCGGAGCTGGGCGCTGAATGAAGTGAGCGTGGAAAGCCTCAACAGTCGGGGAGTGCTGGATGCGATCCTCGAAGTGGATGGCCGCCCCGTGAGCTCCTTCGGCTGCGATGGCGTGCTCGTGTCCACCCCCACCGGCTCCACCGCCTATGCCTTTTCCGCGGGAGGACCGGTGCTGTGGCCGGAACTCGATGCGATCTTGGTGGTGCCCAATAACGCCCACGCGCTCTTCGCTAAACCGCTAGTGGTCAGCCCGGATTCGCAGGTGGCGGTGGAATCGGTGTCCACGACCTTCCCCGCCCAGGCAGTGATGGATGGTTTCCGCCAAGTAGCCATGCCGCCGGGTTCACGCATCGAGATCAACAAGGCTGCCACCCCAGTGCGCTGGGTGCGGCTCGACTGCAAGCCCTTCGCCGATCGTCTCGTGACCAAATTCCGTCTTCCCGTGGAGGGCTGGCGCGGCCCCTCGGCCGCCAATAATCCGCACGCTACAGCGTGACGACGCCGTCTTCCTGCCAACTGGCGCTCGCGGGCGCATCCTCAACGCACAGCTGAACCCCGCTTCCGCTACGCTTTAAGGCATGCTTGCTGAACTGGCGATCAACAACGTAGGCGTAATCCCCTCGGAGAGTGTCGAATTCTCGGGGGGATTAAGCGTGCTCACCGGCGAAACCGGCGCGGGTAAGACGATGGTGGTCTTTGGTCTGCGCATGCTCGCCGGCGACCGCGCTGACGCCTCCAGGGTGCGCAGTGGAGCCAGTGAAGCCGCCGTGGAGGGCCGCTTTTCCACCGCCGGCATGGCCAGCACCCAGTGCGCCACGGTGGAAGAGATCGTGAGCGAAGCAGGGGGTGCGCGCGATGAAAATGAGGAGTTCATCGCCACCCGCGTAATCAAGTCCACCGGCCGCTCGCGGGCGCATCTGGGCGGACGCTCGGTGCCGGCCGCGACCCTTAAACACTTCGCGGGGGAGATGCTGACCATTCACGGTCAAAACGATCAGCTGCGCCTGGTCAGCCCCGAGCACCAGCGCGCCGCCCTGGATCGCAGCGACGAGGCCATCGCGCCCCTGCTCGCTACATACACCGAGTGCTACACCACCTGGCGCAACCTGGCGCGCGATCTTGCCCAGCGCACCGCCTCGCGCCGTGAGATGGCCCAGGAAGTCGATCGTCTCCAGTTCGCCATTAACGAGATCAGCACTGTGGATCCCCAACCCGGGGAAGATACCGAGCTGCAGGCCATGATCCGCCGGCTGCAGGACGTCGACACCCTGCGGGAGCAGGCGCAGAACGCCCTTGTTGCCCTCGACGGCATGGAGGCATTAGGCGATGGCGGCTTCGATGAGCAGGCCTCGGCCTCCGACCTGCTCGGGGAAGCCAGCGGCGCGCTCGCCGGATCCGATGACCCGGATCTTTCCCAGCTGGCCGAGCGTTTAGAAGAACTCACCAGCCAGCTGGGCGAGATCAGCGGCGAGCTCGGCATGTTTCTTTCCACCCTGCCCTCGGACCCGCAGGCGCTGGAGGAGTCCCTGCAGCGGCAGCAGGATCTGAAATCCCTCACCCGCAAATACGCCCCCGATATCACCGGGGTGCTGGCGTGGAAAACCAAAGCAGAAGCCAAGTTGGCCAGCATTGATACCTCGCCGGAGGCGCTGGAAGAGTTGAAAAAGAAGGTCGCGCGCGCGGAGAAGAAACTTACTGCCGCCGCGAAGAAGCTCAGCGCCGCCCGTGCCCGAGCCGCCACCGCCTTGGAACAGGACGTGACCGCGGAAATCCGGGGACTCGCCATGCCCAAGGCGGAGTTTGTGGTCTCCCTCGAGGCATGCGCACCGACACCCTACGGCGCAGAGACCGTGGAATTTCGCCTTGCCGCCCACCCCGGGGCCAGCCCCCAACCTATCGCGAATGCGGCATCCGGCGGTGAGCTCTCCCGTGTGATGCTCGCCCTCGAAGTGGTGGTGGCTCAATCTCAAAGCTCCACCACCTTAGTATTCGACGAGGTGGATGCCGGGGTTGGCGGGCGCGCCGCCGTGGAGATCGGACGCCGGCTGGCGCGACTCGCCCAGCGCAATCAGGTGATTGTGGTGACGCACTTGCCGCAGGTGGCCGCCTATGCGGATCAACACCTGCACGTATCGAAGGATGTCTCCGATTCTTCTGTGACCTCGGCCGTGGAGGATCTCACGGGGGAACGCCGCGTCGAGGAGCTGGCGCGCATGTTGGCCGGATTGGATGACACCGAAACCGGTAAGGCCCACGCCACGGAGCTACTCGCCACCGCGGCGCGGGACAAAGAGGGCTTTCTTCGCGGCTAAGAAAATATCGCAGCGGAGGGGATTTGTGCAGCGCGTCCGCGCGCCTCACCCACTTCAGCGCCGAGAACTTGCACAATGGCGGGCATGAGTCTGTTCTCGAAGAGCGATGACCTCCCAGGTGTGCACGCCACTGCCCGCGACTGCACGGCACGGGGTCGCGGATGGAAGAAACTATCGGAAGGCGATATTGCCGTCGTAGACGCCCCGGATATCACCCGTGCGCAGGCGCAACGGCTTATCGACGCCCGCCCGGCGGCCGTGGTGAATATCGCCCAGTTCTCCACCGGCGCTATGCCTAACTTTGGGCCGCAGCTAATGGCGGATGAGGGCATCATGCTGGTCGAAGGGCTCGGTGCCGAGGCGTGGTCGACGCTGAAGAACGGCAAAAAAGCCCGTCTCACCGACGAGGGCGAGTTCTTCCACGGCAGCAGCCTTATCGGCTCCGGCGACGTGCTCACCGCAGACGAGGCGTTGAGCCGCTTCGGTGAAGCGCAGCAGACCCTGGTGGATAATATGGAAGCCTATTTTGGCAATACCACTGAGTTCATTCGCTCCGAGTCGCCGCTGCTCATCGATGGTATCGGCATCCCCGATATCGATTCCGATCTCAAAGACCGCAAGGTTGTGGTGCTCAGCCCGGGGCGGGGCCATCGCGAAGAGCTGAAGCGCCTGCGCAACTTCATTCGCGAATACAGCCCCGTGCTCATCGGCGTTAATGCCGCCGCGGATACTTTCGTCGAGGATGGCTATACCCCCGATATCATCGTCGGTAACCCCACCACGATCGGCGCGGACGCTCTCCGCTCGGGGGCGCTGGTGATTCTGCCGGCCGACCCAGATGGCTATGCGGCCGGGTTGGAGCGCATCCAAGACCTCGGGGTGGGCGCGATGACCTTCCCAGCAGCCACCGAGTCCGCGACGGATCTCGCGCTGCTGCTCGCCGATTATCACGGCGCCTCGCTGATCGTGAACGTCGGCGCCGTCTTCGACTTACAGCACATGTTCGCCAACGCCGAGACAGCCACCCCCTCGGGCCTGCTCACCCGCGCCAAGGTGGGCAATAAGCTCGTCGATGGCCACGCTGTGGCCGATCTCTACACCGTGCGTTCCAGTGCCTCGCTCGGGTGGATGTGGGCATTGCTCGGCATCCTTGTTGCTCTCGCCGTCATCGTGGTTATTACCGGCACCAGCGGCGATGCTAGTTTCACCCAGAACCTCGTGGACACCTGGAATAGCTTCGCTCTCGCTGTGCAGGACCTTGTGAAGGGATGGTTTAACTAGATGGGTACAACATCCGGATCAGCCTCCATTGCCATTGCTGGCGCCGCCTTCGGCGTGGCAGCTGGCGTGCTCTTTGGCACCTATGCCCTGGCCCCGAACTTGCCGGGAGACAGCGTCGGCATGCTAAAGAGCGAGAGCTCTAAGAAGCTCGACGCGCTCGAATCTCAGTCCGAGATCGCCGCCGCGCAGGCGGATGCCGCGGACTCCGTGGCCCGCAATGTCGCCGAGGCCGTGGTCCAAGGAACCCTCAACGACACCCCCGTGCTGGTGCTGCGCACCCACGACACGGTCGGCGAAGACTTCGACGTGATCAACGATCTCTTGACTAAGGCCGGTGCCAGCAGCGCCGGCTCCATCACGCTCGACGAGACCTTCTTCAGCCCCGCTGGCGCGGACAAGCTGAAGTCCATCGTCACCGCCACCTTGCCGGCGGGGGCCCAGCTCTCCGAGGAGCGCCTCGACTCCGGCTATCACGCCGGCGAGGCCCTCGCCCAGGCGCTGCTCCGCAAGCCCGATAGTGAAAAAAGCCGGGCCTCGGATGCGGACCGCGATGCCCTGCTCGGCGCGCTAAAGGAAGCCGGCTACCTCGACTATGACGAGGGAAGTCTGTCCCCGGCCGCGGCCGTGGTGATTCTCAGCGGTGATTATGAGAACACCGGCGATAGTGACAACGCCGGTGACGTGGCCAAGACCGCGAAAAACCTCGCTGATTTTGCGGAGGCCATGGACGGTCGCGATAGCCCCACCGTGTTGGCCGGGCGCTACTCCGCGGCGGCCGAGAATGGCCCCTTGGGCATCGTGCGCGCCAACCCCGAGGCCGCCGAGGGCGTGAGCACCGTGGATTCCATCAACCGCGCCTATGCCCGCATGAGCGTGGTGCTGGCCGTGAAGCAGCAAATCGACGGCGGCAGCGGTGCCTATGGAGCCGCTCCGAACGCCGAGGCTGCGCATCCGCCGAGCAGTAATACACCTGTCGATGGCGAGGTTGTTGACGCCACCGGCGACGCCGCCGAGGACAACGCCGAATAGGCCCAGTCGCGGCAGAATTGAGAACTGGCGGGCTGATGCGTAGTAGCATTCAGCCCGCCACACGTATTTGGCCCCCACCCAGAAAGAACCCTCACCATGAGCCACGAATTCACCGTCGAAGATTCCGAGATTCTCAACGAGTCGCCCATTCTGGCGCTGCGTCGCGACACGGTCACGATGCCTGGGGGTAGCTCGGCGAAGAGGGAGATCATCGAGCACTTCGGTGCTGTGGCGGTGGTGGCACAGCGCGACTCCGGTGAGATCGCGATGGTGCGCCAGTACCGTCATTCGGTGCAGCAGCGGTTGTGGGAGCTACCGGCTGGGCTGCTCGATGTGGCCGAGGAGCCGGCCCTGCGCTGCGCCCAGCGGGAACTCCAGGAGGAGGCGGGCTTGGGCGCCACACGCTGGCATGTGCTGTGCGACGTCGTCTCCTCGCCGGGCTTTTGCGAAGAGGCTATTCGTATCTTCTTGGCACGCGATCTCACAGAGGTGCCGCGGCCTGAGGCGGTGGATGAGGAAGCAGATATGACCCTCGAATGGGTGCCATTGGAGAAGGCCGCCGCCGCGGTCCTGCGCGGGGAGATCGTCAATTCCATCGCGATTTCCGGAATTATGGCTGCCTACTACGCAGCAGAGCATGAGGGCGTGCTGCGTAGCGTGGACACCCCCTTTGAGCTGCGCCCGACTCGTTTGGCGGCCCGGCGTGCTGCGCTGTGGGGCGATGGAGACCTGAAGCGGGTGTAGCTGGTTGTGACTCCCGATTCTCTTGCCGAGCGCTGGCTCGTGCACCTGCGCGTGGAGCGCGGTCTTAGCGCCAATACGCTCTCGAACTATCGCCGCGATGTCCTGCGTTATCTTTCATGGCTGGACGTGCAGGGAGTGCGGGATCTCGCCGCCGTGGATGCCAGCATGGTGGAAACATTCTTAAGCGATATTCGCCGCGGTGGGTTGTCAGTGCGCTCGGCGGCGCGAGCGCTCTCGGTGGTGCGCGGGATGCACGCCTTCGCCCTCGAGGAGAACGCGGTGGCGGCCAATGTGGCCAAGGAGGTTACGCCGCCGAGCCCACCGCAGCACCTGCCGGATACGCTCAGCGTGGCGCAGGTGACAGCCATGCTCGATGCGGTGCCGCAGGGGGAGCACGCCTCGGCGGTAGACTTGCGCGATCTGGCGGTTCTCGAGCTGCTCTATGGCACCGGCGCGCGTATTTCTGAGGTGGTGTCTTTGCGTGTCGACGACATCTCCGGGATCGAAGAAGGGGCACTCCTGCTCAAAGGCAAAGGTGATAAACATCGCGTCGTTCCCGTCGGCGGTGCCGCCCATAGGGCAGTGGCGGCCTATATGGTGCGGGCGCGGCCGGCGTTGAACACCAAGGGCGATCATCACCTCTTTCTCAACCTGCGCGGCGGGCCCTTGTCGCGACAGTCCGCGTGGGCGCTGGTGAAGCGGGCTGCGGCGCGGGCCGGTATCACGGAGTCGATCTCCCCGCACACCCTGCGGCATAGCTATGCCACCCACTTGATCGAGGGCGGCGCTGATGTGCGCGTGGTGCAAGAGCTGCTGGGGCACTCGTCTGTGACGACCACGCAGATTTATACTCATATTTCGGCGGATGCCCTGCGCGAGTCTTGGGCGGCGGCACATCCCCGCGCAAGGGAAAAGTAAAGCATAAAACCTTGACTTAAGGGTGCTGTGCAACGCGCCGTCGATAAGCGTAGGGTGAAGCGCTGCCGCCCGTGTAATCTATGGGTAAAGAACTCTGATGTGATTCGAGTGATCTCGCGTGTGGGGCGCGCCGCGAACCAGCGGGCGAGATAGTCAAGGAAGAAGGGTTGATCGTGGGAGAGCAGGGATTGTTCGACAAGCCAGAGGACGAGTACGGCTTGACGGGCCGACCCCTGCGCACGCTGCCCGAACCGGCGCCGGTGGATCGTCATGGTCCAGCGCACATCATTTCGATGGTGAACCAGAAGGGCGGAGTAGGCAAGACCACCTCCACGATCAACCTCGGCGCCTGCCTCGCGGAGCTGGGGCGCAAGGTGCTGCTGGTGGATCTCGATCCGCAGGGCGCGCTGACCGCAGGCTTGGGTATCGCCCATGATGAGCTGGATCTGACCATTTATGACGTCATGCTGGACTCCCGCTCGTCGATCCTGAACGCGATTCATAGCACCGCCATGCCAGGTCTGGATCTGGTGCCCGCCAATATCGATCTATCGGCGGCCGAGATTCAGCTGGTTAATGAGGTGGGGCGCGAGCACACTTTGGGGCGCGCGCTGCGGCCGGTGCGCAAGGATTATGACTTCATCATCCTAGACTGCCAGCCGTCCTTGGGCTTGCTCACGGTGAACGCTTTGGCGGCCTCGCATGGGGTGATCATCCCCATGGAATGCGAGTACTTCTCGCTGCGCGGACTGGCGCTGCTGACGGACACCGTGGAGAAGGTGCGCGACCGCTTGAACTTCGATTTGGAGATCACCGGCATTTTGGTGACCATGTTCGACCGCCGTACCTCACACGCTCGCGAGGTGATGTCACGGGTGATCGAGGTGTTCGAGGATCAGGTCTTTGACACCGTGATCACCCGCACGGTGCGTTTCCCCGAAACCTCGGTGGCGGGCGAGCCCATCATCATGTGGGCGCCCAGCTCCCAAGGATCGCAGCAATATCGTGAGCTGGCGAAGGAAGTCATTGAGCGCAGCGAAATCTAGCGCCGCCAGCTCCACCTCCCGTGCCGCAGGCAGGGCGACCCTGCGGCAATCCCAAGAGGCGATCGAGGCGTCCTCGCAGCCGGAAATTCCCGGCTTTCAGCTCAGCCTGCACAATTTCACCGGGCCTTTCGATCTCCTGCTGCATCTGATCAATCGCCGCACCCTCGAGATCACCGAGATCGCCCTCAGCGAAGTCACCGACGAATTCATCTCCTACACCAAACAGCTCGGCGAGATGCACGACCGACTCGATGAAACTACCGAGTTTGTGCTCATCGCCTCCACCTTGCTGAGCTTGAAGGCGGCGCGCCTGCTACCGCACTCAGGAGACGAGGACATCGAGGACGCCGAGGTTCTCGAGATGCGCGATCTGCTCTTTGCTCGCCTGCTGCAATACCGCGCCTACAAGAAGGTGGCCGATCTCTTTGCAGAGTGGCAGCGCAGCGCCCAGCGTCGCTATCCCCGGGCCGTGGCCTTAGAGGAGCGCTTCGCCGAGCTGCTGCCGCCGGTGCACCTGGGCATGGACGCCCAGGGTTTCGCGCAGCTCGCCGCGGGCGTTTTTCGCCCCCGCCCGCCCGAGGAGGTTTCCACCTCGCATCTGCACTTCCAGCCGGTATCCGTGCCGGAACAGGCCGGTAAACTGCTGGGCCTGCTGAAATTCATGGGCGCATCCCAATGGGCCAGCTTTGCCGCGCTGACCAAAGACTGCGGGGTGAGTATGGAGATCGTCGGCCGTTTCCTTGCCCTCCTGGAGCTCTATAAGGCCCATGCGGTTCAGGTGGAGCAAGAAGAAGCGCTGGGAGAGTTGCGGGTGGCGTGGACCGGCAAAGATGTGGACCCCGCCGTGGTGGCCTCCGCCAACTGGTCCTAATCCCGCCTCGGCGCGTCTGCGGTTATGCCGCGGGGGCACTCGCCGGCACCGGTGTCCGCTCCGATGCCTATAGTTGGGTGACATGAACGCAGTAGTATCTCCGACATGGTTGGCCGAGCGCCTGAATGAGAATCCAGAGAGCATCGTGGTGCTTCTCGCGGCGATGGGACGCCCGCGCGATAGCTATACCGTGATTCCTGGCTCTAAGCTGGCCGATATTGAGACCGAGTTTTCTGATACCAGTGATCCGCGTCCGCATACCGCTCCCGCCGATCTGGCGCGCGTTTTCGCCCAGGCTGGGGTGCGCGCCGATACCACGGTGGTGGTCTATGACCGGCACGGCATCATGGTGGCCCCGCGTATCTGGTGGCTGGCCCGCCAGGCAGGCATCGACGATGTGAAGGTTCTCGATGGTGGTCTGCCGGCATGGACTGCCGCTGGATTCAGTACCGAGGAGATCTCGCGCGAGCAGGCGCTGGAGTGGACCAGGAGCGAGGCGGCTGAGCTCGACACCACCGAGCGGAACCTGCTCGTGGACATGGATGAGGTGGAGGACGCTCTCGCCGCCGGCCGGCCCGTGTTCGATGCCCGCAGCGCCGGTCGCTTCGACGGCACCGAGCCGGAACCGCGGGAGGGGCTGGCCTCTGGCCACATGCCAGGGTCGATCAATATTCCCTTTAGCTCGCTTCTCGACGATAACCAGCAGCTTCGCGACGCCGCTGTGCTCAAGGAGCGCTTTGGTGAGCGTGCCGCCGATGAGGAGCTCATCATGAGCTGCGGCTCGGGTGTGACCGCCTGTGTGCTGGCGCTGGCCGCCACCGAGGCGGGCGCGGAGAATGTCAAGGTCTATGACGGTTCCTGGTCCGAGTGGGGAAATCCAGCCAATAACAAGCCGGTAGCGCCCTAGTGACAGAGCAGGACACCACCTACCCAGCACCCGTCAGCGGGATGCGGGCGCGTCTCGAGGCCATCATGTTGGTGATCGATGCGCCCGTGTCCACGGCGCAGCTCGCCCGCGTGCTGGAGACCACCCCAGCGTTGGTGGAGCAGGAGCTGCGCGCCATGGCCGCGGAATTTGATGCCCGTGGCAGCGGCTTCGATCTGCGCGAAAGTGAGGACTGCTGGCGGCTCTATACCCGATCCGACTACGCCGATAGCGTGGAGCGTTTCGTGCTCGATGGGGAGAAAACGAAGCTCACCCGCGCCGCCTTGGAGACGTTGGCTGTGGTGGCCTATCGCCAGCCGGTGACCCGCGCCCAGGTGGCCGCGGTGCGCGGGGTGAACGTTGACGGCGTGATGCGCACCTTGGCGCAGCGGGGATTAATCCGCGAGGTCGATCCGCCCGAGCCGAGCACGGGCGCGCATCGCTATGAGACCACGCAGCTCTTCCTCGAGACTCTCGGAATCGAGGATCTCGGGGCCTTGCCCTCCTTGGCGCCACTGCTTCCGGACGTGGAATCCATTGAGGAACAGTTCTGAGAAGATAAAACCTAAACGCCGTTCAAATGCGGTGTAATGGGCGGAATTAAACAACGTCCAAGTGCTGCTGTAAAAGTCCGCCGGTAATGGCCAAAGCCCATGGTGAAGGGGTGTAGCCTAAAGGGCGTGGTTCACCAGTTGCATAACACCAGCGCCCCATCCGCAGCCCCGGATACTACGCATCAGCCCGCCGCGGCACAGAGCCGACTGCGTAGCAGCACGGATCTTCTCGACTTCGATCGCCGCCACGTCTGGCATCCCTATGGCCCCATGCCCTCGGCCATGCCGAGCCGACTCGTCAGCGCCGCCGAAGGCGTCTACCTTGAGCTCGATGGTGGCATCCGAGTGATTGACGGAATGAGTTCCTGGTGGGCGGCCTGCCATGGGCACCGCCACCCGGCCTTAGTGTCCGCCGCCCAACGGCAGATCGACACCATGCCGCATGTGATGTTTGGCGGTCTCACGCACGCCCCAGCAATCGATCTCGCCGAGCAGCTCGTAGATCTCACCCCGGCGGGACTAGACAAAGTGTTTTTCGCGGATTCCGGCTCTGTTTCGGTGGAGGTCGCGATCAAAATGGCGCTGCAGTATCAGCGCGGTCAGGGACACCCTGAGCGCACCGGCCTGCTCACCTGGCGCTCCGGCTATCACGGCGATACCTTCGGCGCGATGAGCGTGTGCGATCCCGAGGGCGGGATGCACTCGCTGTGGCAGGGTGTGCTTGCTACCCAGCGCTTCGCGCCCCCGCCGCCGGTGCGTGGCTGCGACCCAGCCGAGAGCGAACGCTATCTGCGCCAGATGGAGGAGCATATCGACGCAACCACGGCGGCGATCATCATCGAGCCCGTGGTACAAGGCGCCGGCGGCATGCGCTTTCATGATCCCGCCCTCGTGGCCGGACTCCGCCGGCTGTGTGATCGCCATGATCTGGTGCTCATTGCCGATGAGATCGCCACCGGTTTTGGCCGTACAGGCGAGCTATTCGCCACCAGCGGCGCCGGTATCACCCCCGATATTATGTGCGTGGGCAAGGCCCTGAGCGGCGGGTTTATGACGCTCGCAGCCGCGCTGACCACCTCGGAGGTGGCGGCGGCTATTTCCAGTCCCGCCGGCGGCGGCGCCCTCATGCACGGCCCCACCTTCATGGGCAACCCGCTGGCCTGCGCCGTGGCCGGAGCCAGCGTGGAGCTGATCGCCTCGGGCTATTGGCGAGAGAGTGTGCCGCGGATCGAAGCTGAGCTCACGGAGGGGCTCGAGGGGCTCGCCGATCATCCCGGCGTGGCGGATGTGCGGGTGCTCGGCGCTATTGCCGTGGTGGAAATGGAGAAGGCGGTAGACATGGAGGCCACCACCGCCGCCGCTCTAGCGGAGGGCGTGTGGCTGCGGCCTTTCGGCCGGCTCATCTATGCCATGCCGCCCTTTATTTCCAGCAGCGAACACATCGCCAGCATTACCCAGGCGCTGCGTAGTGCGGCCGCAGCGGCACTGCAGAACTAACTCTGCCCGCGTCGCCTCAGCCGCCAACTCAGTAGCGCGCCAGCACCTCTGAGCACCGTATTTACCTTGCGGCACGCCGTGCCGCACGTCCGCGAAGGAGCCGCCCACCATGGCCATTGTTGTGATCACCGGAACCAATACTGATGTGGGGAAAACCTATGCCACCGCCGCGCTGGCGGCCGTTGCCAGCGATATGGGCCTAGAAGTCACCGTGGTGAAACCCGCCCAAACCGGAGAGCCGGAGGGGCAGGGGGATCTCGCCACCGTGCAGGCACTCTGCTCAGCGGTGGAGCGGGTGGTGGAATATGCCCGCTATCCCGAGCCGCTTGCCCCCAATATCTCGGCCCGGCGCGCCGGCATGGAACAGCTGGAGCTGGAGCCCACCGTGCAGCAGATCGCGGAACTCGATGGCCCGGGTCGGTTGGTGCTCGTCGAAGGTGCCGGCGGGCTGCTGGTGCGGATTGCCGACGAGTGGACTATTGCCGATGTGGCCGCTCGCCTAAAGGCGCCGCTCGTGGTGGTCACCTCGGTGGGGTTGGGCTCGCTCAACCTCGCAGAGCTCAGTGTGGAAGCGGCCCGGGCCCGCGGAATCACGGTGGCGGGATTGATCGGCGGCAGTGTGCCACCGGAGCCAGATCTTGCGACCCGGCTCAATCTCGAGGAATTTAGTGTAGTCACGTCCACGCCCTATGTGGCGAGTGTGCCGCAGGGACAGGCGCGGCTGGACGATGAGACTGCCGCGCGCACTCTGATAGCTCATTTGACCGGCTGCGGTGATACACTGGGCGGTCGATAATTGCACCGCAAGTTTTAGGAGCATACATGACATCTTCCGCTCGCCGAGATGGCACACCGGACAACAAGGGCTTCCGCTCGCGTTCGTCTCATAGTGCCGAGTCGGCTCAACCGAATTCCATCGAGCAGCCCGAGCAGCGCGCCCAGCGCGGCAGCTCCATCTACGTCTCGCAGGCGAAGCCGGCGCGACACCAGCACGTCAGTCCCGAGGACATTACCGCCAACCCCTCCCACGACAAGGGCGAGGGCGTGCGTTTGCAAAAGGTGCTTGCCCAGGCCGGCGTGGCCTCGCGGCGCATGTCCGAGCGTCTCATTGATGAGGGGCGCGTCGAGGTCAATGGCCGTATCATCACCACACAGGGGGTGCGCATCGATCCGAATAACTCGGTGGTGCGCGTCGATGGGGTGCGCGTGCGTATCGATGAGAACCTGCAGTACTTCGTACTCAATAAGCCCCGCGGCATGCAGTCCACCATGAGCGATGACATGGGTCGGCCCTGCGTGGGCGACATCGTGGGGGAGAAGCTTTCCGCCGGACAACGGCTCTTCCATGTCGGTCGCCTCGACGCCGACACCGAGGGTCTGCTGCTGCTGACCAACGACGGCGAGTTGGCGAACCGGCTCATGCACCCGCGCTATGAGGTATCGAAGACCTATGTGGCCAATGTGCTCGGCGAGGCCGACCGGAAGCTCATCCGGCAGCTGCGCGAGGGCATCGAGCTCGAGGACGGCATCGCGAAGGCAGACAAGGTGAGCATCATTGATGCCAACCAAGGTCGCTCCCTGGTGCGCTTGGACCTGCACGAGGGGCGCAAGCACATTGTGCGCCGCATGCTCAAAGAGGCCGGCTATCCCGTCCAGCGATTGGTGCGCACCAAGCTGCACACCGTGCAGCTGGGCGAGCAGACTCCGGGCTCGCTGAGGGCGTTGAACGACTCCGAGCTGCGCAGCCTCTACAAGGCTGTGGAGCTCTAGACCAAGGGGCGTGTGACCAACTATGAAATGCAGCATTGCTAATAAGCCCGCAGGCGGCCTGATCGTGGCCATCGATGGCCCGTCCGGTACCGGCAAATCCAGCGCCTCCCGCGCCTTGGCCACTCGGCTGTGCGCCAAGTACCTCGATACCGGTGCGATGTATCGCGTCGCCACCTTGCACGTGTTGCGGCGCTCCATCAAACCCGATGACACCGCTGCCGTTGTTGAGGCAACCGTGCACCTGCCGCTGGCAGTCAATGACGATCCTGAGTCCACCGAGGTACTGCTCAATGGCAAGGACGTGTCGCAGGAGATCCGTGGGCCCGAGGTGACCAAGGCTGTCTCTGCGGTGTCCGCGATCCCGCAGGTGCGCGAGAACCTCGTGCGCCTACAGCGCACCTTGGCCGCCTCCGCAGGGCGCTGCGTAGTAGAAGGCCGCGATATCGGTACCGTGGTGCTTCCGGACGCACCCGTGAAGGCCTATTTGACCGCCAGCCCCGAGGTGCGTGCCGAAAGGCGCCATAAGCAAAACCGCAAGGAGGGCCGCGGTGGCTATTTTGAGGACGTGCTGGCCGATGTAAAACGCCGCGACCAGGCCGATTCTTCTCGCGCCGCATCGCCGCTGAAGCCGGCCGAGGACGCGACCATCATCGATACCTCAGACATGAGCTTCGAAGAGGTCCTCGACACCTTGATGGCCTTGGTCGAAGACTCCGCCATCGCCACTGACACCGGCTCTGCGTCCGAGGGCACGGAAACGGCGTCGACAAGCACCACCGATACCACCACCGAGAGGAGGCGATCATGAGCACCACTGGCAGCGCTGGAGACAGCGAGACCCACGATGATCTCGATCGCGACACCGAGTTCGTCTACGCCGTAGCTGATGGCGGCGAACTGCCCGCCGATGAGGCCTTCACCGAAGAGGATGTGCTCGCCCCAGGCGAGGGGTATGGCGCCTCCGACTTTGATGAAGACGATTTCGGCGAAGCCGACTTTGGCGAGGTCTACTACGCATCAGGCTATGGCACCGAGGATCTTGAGGACCTCGAGGTCGAGGGGCCCGTGGATGAAAACGATCCACGCTTTGGCCCTGATGGCCCCCGCACCGAAGAAGAGTGGGCGGAGCTCGAGGCCGCGTTGGGGATCACCTCCCCAGAGATCGTGGAAGAACAGCTGTGCACTGTGGCGATTGTGGGCCGGCCCAATGTGGGCAAGTCCACGCTGACGAACCGCTTTTTGGGTCGCCGTGCCGCCGTGGTGGAGGACTTTCCTGGTGTGACCCGCGATCGCGTGAGCTATCTCGCGGAATGGAATGGTCGCCGCTACTGGGTGCAAGATACCGGCGGCTGGGCCCCAGACGCCAAGGGCATGCATGCCGCCATCGCCCGCCAGGCAGAAAACGCCATGGCCGAGGCCGACATCATCCTGTTCGTGGTCGATACCACGGTGGGTATCACCGATGCGGACGCAGTGATGGCCCGCAAGCTGCACCGCGCCGATGTGCCGGTGCTGGTGGTGGCCAATAAGTTTGAATCGGATGGCCAATACGCCGAGATGGCGGAGTTCTATGCGCTCGGTCTCGGGGATCCCTACCCGGTATCTGCTCTGCATGGTCGCGGCGGCGCCGATGTGCTCGACGAGGTCGTGCGGCTATTCCCCGACACGCCCAAGGCGGCCTCTATTACCTCGGGGCCGCGTCGCGTGGCGCTGGTGGGCAAGCCGAATGTAGGTAAATCCTCGCTGCTGAACAAGCTCACCGGCCAGGACCGCGCGGTGGTGGACAATGTTGCGGGCACCACTGTGGACCCGGTGGATTCCTTGGTGCAGCTGGATAATCAGTTATGGAAGTTCGTGGATACCGCGGGTTTGCGTAAGAAGGTCAAGCATGCCCGCGGCCACGAGTTCTACGCCTCTTTGCGCACCAAAAACGCCATCGACTCCGCCGAGGTGTGCGTGCTCTTGGTCGATTCCTCGCAGCCGATCACGGAGCAAGATCAGCGCGTGCTCGGCATGGTGATCGAATCCGGTAAAGCCCTGGTGATCGCCTATAACAAGTGGGATCTGATGGACGAGGACCAGCGGGATCTGCTGGAGCGTGATATCGAGGAGAAACTCGCGCATGTGCCGTGGGCGCGGCGCGTGAACATCTCCGCGAAAACGGGGCGTGCCCTGCAGAAGATCGAGCCCATGCTCATCGAGGCGCTGGAGAGCTGGGACACGCGTATTTCTACAGGCAAGCTCAATAACTGGGTGCGAGAAACCATTGCCCAGAACCCGCCGCCGATGAAGGCTGGCCGTCTGCCGCGCGTGCTCTTCGCCACCCAAGCCTCCACCCGTCCGCCCGTGATCGTGCTGTTTACCACCGGCTTCCTCGATGCCGGCTATCGCCGCTACCTGGAGCGCAAGTTCCGCGAGTCCTTCGGTTTCGAGGGCTCGCCGGTGCGCATCGCCGTGCGCGTGCGCGAAAAGCGGAAGCGCTAATACGCTCCTAGCACGCTTATCGACGCACGAATGCCCCTCAACTTCCTGTGGTTGAGGGGCATCGTTGTCTGCTGCTGCGAGCTAGAAGGAGCTACTCGATGACCAAGGTGATCGGTGTGGCCTTATCCGTCTCGGTGGCGACGGGCGGATCCACCCGCGTGACCGTGCCGGTGAGCAGATCCGTGCCGCTGATCTCGGCGCCGTTGGCATCGACGGTGCGGACATCGGAGAAGCCGCGCGCCTTGAGCTGAGCCACAGCCACTACGCCGTTATCGTCGAGTACATCCGGAATTTCTGCGGCGGGGGCCTGTACCTCAGAGGTGAGCGATTCGACAGATTCGCGCAGGCGGTTAGTTTCTTCCTCTAGGCGCTGCTGCACCTCGGGATCCTCGGTGGGGGCGGGGGCCTCCGGTTCGACGGTCTCGGTGACGGTCTCTGGCGGTGGCGGGGTAGTGGACTCGGTTGCGGAGTCCTTATCGCCGCCGAAGGCAAACATGCCCAACACCACGGCCAGCACGACTAGGGCGAGCACCGCGATCACCCACGGCAGGGAAGAGGACTTTTTCTCCTCCTGCGGCGGCACATAATTCGGCGGAGGATAGGCGGCTGCCTGCGGCTGGGCTGGGGGGTGTCCCTGCGGCTGGCCCTGGGAATAACCAGGCTCCTCCTCCAGCGGTGCGTAGTACTGGCGCGGGCGCTCCCCAGCAGGCTGCTGCTGGCCGCCCTGCGGGCCGAGATACTGTGTCTGATCGGTGCGCGGCGGCTCACCCGGTGCGCCACGATACTCGCTCGTGGCGAAGTCCTCGGCATCGTCGTAGTGGCCATAGGAATCCCCGCGCCCTTGGGGCGAGGTGTCGCGCGGAATGAAGCGAGTGGGCTCGTCGTCGTAGTCCTTCCACGAGTCTCGGTGGCGATCGTCGGTCATCATCTGTCCTTTCCGCACGCGCCGAGGCTCTATCGGCGGCACATCGCTGTCATTAGGCTCGAAGCCATCGTCTCAAGGGTAGTGGGATACGCCAATATCTACCAAGCACCTGCCCGCCGCGAAGAGCGCTGCATTCCCTGCGGGCACGGCCGGCGCGGCTGTGGCAAGGAAAAAACCGCAGACCGGACGATGTCCGGCCTGCGGCCTCTGAAGAGTCGGACTGACAGGATTTGAACCTATTTCAGGATAAACGCAGTTGAGGACGTTGAACCTAGGTGCTTAAACTATCAGTCGATAATATCCACTGCGACCTCATCGGATAGGCTCGCTAGGATAGACTAACAGCGTTTCAATAAAAATACAAGATCGAAAAAATGGAAGAGCCAATAGTGACTTCAGACGCCGAAACTGTTCTAAATGTTAACCGTCACGAACTCGAAGAAAGGCAGGTCGAGGAATATAGAACAATGGACCTCAAAAAGATTCCATTTCGCCGTGTTATGAAAGACCCGTCCAATGTTCTACTTACCTTTCGGGGCCTTGTCGTATCATTTAATCTAGGCGACTATGTGCATGGGATGCGGTACAAAATTGACCTGTCTGCCGAAGACAGAGTTCTTTTCCAAGATTATATTGATCGATGTTCTGCCGTCGCGCAATTCGACCCTCTTTGGGATGGCTGGTCTTCCGTCTGGAAAAGTTCTTACAACAAGGCTTCGCGCAAATATTCCAACATATCGGATCAAGATATGCGTAATCTCTGCTTGTCGTTTCGGAAAATACATTCAAATAGCGAGCCTGGGGGAAATTATCGAACTTGTGCGAACCGGGTTCAAAAGTTAGTCCACGAACAGACTCCCGAGCATGTAGAGCAGATTAAATCGCAATATTTGGTGCCAATCCAAAGTGCGGTCAAGTCATTGAACTCCAAAAATTTTGAATATTTTTTTCAGAAAGAGCTGGATCCAAGCTATCCGGAAAAATTGCTGGATGCCACCATTTGTGGCTACTCGCCGGAAGAGATTATCTCTATCATGTTTTACGGTGGCTACATACATCGCGATCGCAAGCAAAAGGAGTTTCAGCGACTTGCTGCGAACCCTGAATTATTTCAACAAGTTCGGTTCAAGTTCATTGGACAAACTCGTGCACAAGCGTTGACCTATATGATTTTTGCAGAATTTATCCTTGTACTAGCAAGAGGTAATGGATTGAAGCGTCCACGCACTAGAGACCAGCATCAAACGGAGTTTGTTTTCGAGAACTAAATGGTGGGTAGAGACGCTATATATAAGGCCGCTTAGTGGGCTGCGGATCATTCAATGTCTCACTTCATCAGTATTAGGCAGTATGTAGAGATGAGAGGTTTTCCTAGCGACTGGTCGCCCCCTCGGTTTGTTACATTGTAGAGGCTGAAGTTGGAAAAACTTCTAAAACCTTCGGAAGTACGATTGGGTATTGCCAGCCCGACTGCGGTATCTTAGCTGACGGTTTTCTCTCACGTATTTCTATGTAAAACATAAATTTCCTAGAGAGTTAGAGCGGTAAACACAGCGCTCGTCGGGGCTTGATCAGGCCAGATATTACCTGGACAATACGGGGCAGATATGGAGTGTCGGGTAAAACGACTCATTGTAAATGAGTATCTCTTCAATTCGGTTCACGCATCCGGACGGTGGGATATAACGAGGGGTTTATCGGACCTGCGCCTCTTATTCTAGATATTGTGGGTTACGTCCTTGTCTGCTGTTCGACTCAGGCGTTTAGTTACTGCGTTTAGAGAGGTCCAGTCTAAGTTAAAAACTCCATGGTGATGTACCCTCTTCCCCGGCCTTAAATATGCTCGAGGAGCTCCTGCGCCTTCAACAGGTCGTTCTGCTTCTTCATAGCCTGCGCGTTTTGTGGCTTCAGCAGGAGCGTCTAGCCTGCCTTCATTTAACTTCTAATGACAATCGTCCGTTAAGGCGACGGTTCACTCATTCTCGGTGGGCTCGCGACCACTGATAGATAAGAAACGTTGCGGGGAATTGTGCTTACGCTTCAGGTGGATAGTCAAGCTGGTGGCGCCGGTGATTTTTTTGGTACCGATCAGAGCGTCGTGAAAGCCGTCATGCTGGTCCTTTTTCGTCTGGCGGTCGGCTAGCAGTTTTTTCACGGGGCTCAGCGGCGGTAATGCGCTTCAGACGTGTCCCTACCTCGTAATCGTGAGCGTAAGCGTTCTGATTGCTCGAGTCTTGCCCCATGACTCCCCCTAGATTGTCCAAGATGGCCAGTGGGCGCGGTACACGGCCTTGTGGCGGCCTCTCCGCTTGTACCGTGCGGAACTTTTATGCTGCTGAATTGACCTCGTCTAGATTTGCCACACAGGTTCAGATATTTTGCGCTAGGGGTTGAGGCGCCGGGAACGGCGAGCAAAATCTATGCCTTTGCATCCTATGGTGCTCAACTGGCTCCGTCGTAAAACCCTAGTTGACATGCGAAACCCCGTTAACCGAGACGGTTAACGGGGTTACTGGTCGGACTGACAGGATTTGAACCTGCGACCCCTACACCCCCAGTGTAGTGCGCTACCAAGCTGCGCCACAGTCCGATGTTGTTCACCCGCGCCACGGGGGCGGCGTGTTCCAACAGCGAGTAGATTACAGCAGTGTTGGCTGGAGAGTCCAATCAGCAGGTCAGAGGCATTCTCTTGGTGTAGAACCAGAGCCCGGCGCGGCGGCGGAACAGAGATCGTTCCCGTTGAATAAAGGGGCCGTTCGGGCCGCGATGATAGGCGGCAAAACTGACCGTTCCTACATCGTCCATGGGGCCGCCCTGGGTGGTCTCGAGAATGTCGAGCCGGTAGAGCCTCACCGATTCACCATTAAGCGATAAACGCGCCGGCGTATCCTCTGGTGCCCAGGTGGCGAGTAGATAGTCGCCGTGGCCTACAGCGAAGGCGGTGAAGCGGGCGCGCATGGTGGCCTCGGCCGTGGGGGCCGGCGGCGCACAGGTAACATCCCAGGAGCACCTGATTCCGTGGTAGATACCGCAGCACTCGCCGTAGTTCTGCCCAGAGCAGCAGGGGCAACGGTCATCCGCATCAAGGATGCGACCCGGCGCGTTAGTCATCGATATCCTCGATCCGGACGTGGGAGAGCATGGCGGCGACAGGGGAGTTGTCGCGCGCAGCGAGCAGTTCTGCGCGCTGCTCATCGCTGAGATTGCCGATCAGGGAGATATTGCGGCGCAGCACCGGCTGGTCGGAGTCGGCCCCGACCACCGTGGTCACGGAGACCCGGACGTCCTCCAGCTCGCGAATGCGCGACTCGCGGGCAGCGGCGCGGATTTCCTCGGAGGTGGCCGCGGCGAGCGCAGCAATGAGCAAGGAGCTGGGCGCGATACCGAGGTTTTTGCCGCCGAGTTCCTTTTCGCGGTCGGTGGTGAAGCTGCGTGAGCCGGTGTGGACCAAGTCCGTGAATGCTCCGGCGGGAATGGACTGTGCTTGGGCCACGCCCTCGGGCAGGACATCCTCGGCTTCGGAGTCGGCCGTCGATTGCAGATAAGGGCTTACCCACGTGGCGATGAGATGCGCGGCGCGCTGCGCGGCCCCAGGGCGGGTGGCCAAGTGATCGACCTTATCCAACGCCACCAGTGACTTCGGGTAGCGGGCGCAGAGGAAGATCTTCTGGGCATTATCAATGCCCACCGTCTGGTCCACGGGGGAGTGCAGCAACAGCAGGGGCACCTTGAGCCGGTGCAGGTAGCTTTCCGGATTGACCTCGGCGAGATCCTCGAGGAATTCGCGGGAAATAGTGATATCGCGCCCGCCGAGCTTCAGGGTCACTGCGCCATGCTCATCCACATCGCCGATACGGTCGGCGAAATGCAGCACGGCGTGCGCGGGGTCGAAGGGGGCGCCAATAGTGGCCACCGCGCGGATTCCGCGCATGCGCTCGATCGTGCTGGCGGATACGGCCCGCAGTGCGGCCGCCCCGCCGAGGGAGTGCCCCACTAGTAATTGCGGTGCCTCGTAGTTGCTCTCGAGCCACTCATAGGCGGCGCGGATATCGGCGACATTTGAGCTAAACGAGGTGCGGGAAAACTCGCCTTCTGATTGTCCCAGGCCCGGGAAATCGAAGCGCAGGCAGGCGATGCCCTCATCGGCGAGTGTCTTGGACACTCGAGAGGCCGCCGGGGTGAAACGGGAGCCAGTGAAGCAGTGGACAAACATGGCGAAGGCTTTGGGAGTGCCATCGGGAAGGTCGAGGGTTCCTGCCATGAGCGAGCCGGTGGAGGACGGTAGTTTCACTGAGACTGAGTGCATGCTGCCCAGTCTAATCAGTGTTCGCCGCGGCTTCACCGACGCCTCAGCGCCTCTCTATAAAGGCCTTCCGAGCTGGGTATTTAGGCAAGCAATGGGCGGCTGAGTGGTGCCGGATTTCTTGGAGAGGTGGGATGAGTGCGTCTGGGAGGCTGCCGAGAGTGTCTGGGGCGAGCGCTAAGCTGGAACACCGATAGCACGCGATGACTTCTGGGGTGGGCCCACGGCCAATCTTGGGAGCTGTTCGAGGAGGATGGCCAAAAACAGTGGCTGGCATGAAGTGGTTTTGGAAGGCGCTCGGAGCGAAGGAGACCAAGCACGAGAAGAAGAGCTTGGGTATAGCCGAGCAGGCGCAGCAGATTCTGCGCAGCGAGGGCTCCGCTCTTGGCGGCGACCATGCCGCGGCGGTGGCGGCGGAGTGTTTATCCGGCAGCCCGCGTGCCGCGGGTACCACGATCAGCGATATGCCACGGCTTCTCGCCGCCATTGGCGCCTGCAGTGCCGCTGCCCATGACGAGGAGCCGTTTATCTCGCAGTACCAGGCCGCGCAGCGGCTGCTGGCCGGCGATGTGATCCAGATGGCCACCGGTGAGGGAAAGACGCTGGCTGGGGCCATGGCGGCGGTGGGCTTTGCCCTGCAGGGCCAGCGGGTGCATGTGATCACGGTCAATGACTATCTTGCGCAGCGCGATGCCACCCGGATGGAGAGCGTGTTCCGCCCCTTTGGAGTGAGCGTGTCGTTCATTTCGGAAAAAATGACTGCAGCGCAGCGTCGTCACGCTTATGCCGCGGACGTGGTGTACAGCTCGGTCAATGAAATTGGATTCGATGTCTTGCGGGATCAGCTCATCACCCGCGCCGAGGATGCGGTGCAATCGGGTGCGGATGTGGCGATCGTCGACGAGGCCGATTCGGTGCTGGTGGATCAAGCTCTGGTGCCGCTGGTGCTGGCGGGCACGGATCAGTCCACGGCGCCGACCGGGCGGATCACCGAAATAGTGCGTCGACTCAAAGAAGGCGAACACTTCGATGTCGATGATGAGCGGCGCAATGTGTTTCTCAATGACGCTGGCGCGCACTATGTGGAAGAGGTCCTGGGCATTGACACTCTCTACGACGAGGAGCACATCGGCACTACCTTGGTGCACGTCAATCTCGCGCTGCACGCCCAAGCGCTGCTGATTCGGGATGTGCACTATATCGTGCGCGAGGGCAAGGTTTCGCTTATCGACGCCTCCCGCGGGCGCGTCGCCGACTTGCAACGATGGCCTGACGGGCTGCAAGCCGCAGTGGAGGCAAAAGAAGGTCTAGTGGTGTCTGATGGCGGGCGCATCCTCGATACCATCACGCTACAGGCGCTGATGAAGCGCTATCCGCTGGTTTGCGGCATGACCGGCACCGCGGTGGAGGCCACCGATCAGCTGCGCCAATTCTATGACCTGCGGGTATCGGTGATCGAGCGGGATACGCCGCTGCAGCGCTTCGATGAACAAGACCGTATCTATGCCACCATCGCCGAGAAGAACACGGCGATTGTGGAGGAGATCGACAAGTTGCATCGCCGGAACCAGCCGGTGTTGGTGGGCACCCACGACGTGGCCGAATCCGAGGAGCTGGCCGCAGCCCTTGCAGAGCGCGATATCCCGGTCAGCGTGCTCAATGCGAAAAACGATGCCGAGGAGGCCACCATCGTCGCTGAGGCCGGCGATCTCGGGCGGGTGACGGTCTCCACCCAGATGGCCGGCCGCGGCACCGATATCCGGCTCGGCGGCGCCGATGAGGCCGATCACGACGCCGTGGTGGAGCGTGGCGGACTTGCCGTGATCGGTACCGCGCGGCATCGCACCGCCCGACTCGATAATCAGCTGCGCGGGCGTGCCGGACGCCAAGGTGATCCCGGTAGCTCGGTGTTTTTTGTTGCCCTCGACGATGATGTGGTGCATGCCGGCGGCGGGGGCACGCAGATCCACGCCCGCCCAGATGCTGCCGGGGCTATTGATTCGAAGAAGGTGCGCGACTTTATCGAGCACTGTCAGCGCGTCACCGAAGGCCAGCTGCTGGAGATCCACGCCCAGACCTGGAAATACAACAAGCTGCTGGCAGATCAGCGGGTGATCATCGATGAGCGGCGCCAGCGCCTGCTGCATTCCGAGCAGGCACTCGAGGAGTTCCGGCAGCGCAGCCCCCAGCGCACCGCTGAGCTGGAGAAGACAGTGGAGCATGAGACGTTGGTGCAGGCTGCCCGCGAGATCATGCTCTATCACTTGGACTATGGCTGGAGTGAGCATCTCGCGCTTCTCGACGACGTCCGCGAATCCATTCACCTGCGGGCGATTGCGAAAGAAACACCCATCGACGAGTTCCACCGCATTGCCGTTTCCGAGTTCAAACAGCTCGTGCAGCAGGCCGTGGATGATGCCGTGCAGAGCTTCGAGGACGTGCTGATCGATAACGAAGGTGCGCACCTCGGCGATGAGGGGCTCGTGCGCCCCTCGGCCACATGGACCTACATGGTCAATGACAACCCCTTGTCCGGCAGCGGTAAATCGGTGATGGGCGGGATATCAGGAATGTTCCGATAACTCCCCTCATCACCGGCGTGTGATGAAGCTCATAGGCCATGTCGGCCGTGGGGGAGGCTGCCCAGCGCGCTAAGGTTTTGTTACGCAATCGT
The DNA here is from genome assembly GCF_008930935.1 of Corynebacterium sp. 11A. Classification (NCBI taxonomy): domain Bacteria; kingdom Bacillati; phylum Actinomycetota; class Actinomycetes; order Mycobacteriales; family Corynebacteriaceae; genus Corynebacterium; species Corynebacterium sp. 11A. The sequence continues at coordinate 50,432 of NZ_PQMR01000013.1, read as the reverse complement.
AACGGGCTCAGGCACTGGGCTTACACACCCAAGAGCTACTACGCCACGTATGATGTAGACATTACGACCCTGCAGCGACGAGCTGTGCTTGATAGATTCCGTAGGGCAGACGATTTTGTTCACCCAGCGCTACGGCAGCCACCGCACCCGCGGTGAGGGGCGAAGACACACTGTGCTCGAGCAACCGGAGGTTTTTCTCAATGAGTGACAACACTGACGTTTCCCAGAATCAGGTGGAGACTACATCTGTTTTCCGCGCTGATCTGCTTAAGGAAATGGAGTCTGGTGCTCAGGCTGCACCGGCGAATGCTGGCGCGGGCAACCTGCCCGAGGGGGCGGCATTGCTGGTGGTTAAGCGGGGCCCGAACGCGGGTTCGCGTTTCCTGCTCGACCAGGAGACCACCACCGCGGGGCGCCACCCAGAGAGCGATATTTTCCTTGATGACGTCACCGTGTCTCGTCGCCACGCCGAGTTCCGTCGCGATGGCGAGGGCCAGTTCGAAGTAGTAGACGTGGGAAGCCTCAACGGCACCTACGTCAACCGCGAGCCGAAGAACGCTGAGGCACTGCACACGGGTGATGAGGTGCAGATCGGCAAGTTCCGCCTCGTTTTCCTAGCAGGTCCGAAGAAGTAGTAGCGCCCCAGCCCTCGGCTAGGCTACAAAGGATGCATACGGGTCGTGTCGCCGGCGTAGATGCGCTAAGCGGCACCACGTGAACCGAAAGATCAAAAGAAGAAACCTAAGGGTAAAAACAACGTGAGCGCACTACGGGATTCTAAAGACGGCAGCGTGAAGCCACTGCGTCATGCGCGCCAGCAGACCATGTCCATCGGCGTGGTGCTGGAGCGCCTGCGGGGCGAGTTCCCTGATGTGACGGTGTCTAAGATTCGCTTCCTCGAATCCGAGGGCCTCATCACACCCTCCCGCACTCCCTCCGGCTATCGCCGCTTCACGGACAAGGATGTTGAGCGTCTCCGCTACATCTTGGTGACACAGCGCGATAACTACACGCCGCTGAAGGTCATCCGCCAGCAGCTCGAGGCCATGGACTCCGGCGAGGTGACCGCGCTGCTCAGCGCCACGAAGGTGGAGCCGATCATCAGACCGGAAGAGTTCCGGGCCCCAGCCATTACACGGCTGACCGACGATGACGTCGCGGCGCAGGCCGACGTAGACAAGGAATTTGTCCGCGAGCTCGCCGGCGCAGGCTTGATTAGCGCCGATCCCGCTGGTTTCTTCACCGCCGATGATGTGCGTGTGGCCTCCACCGCGCGGGCGCTCACGGAATTCGGTTTCGATGTTCGCCACCTGAAGTCGGTGCGTCATTCGGCGCGCCGCCAAGCAGATCTGATTTCCCAGGTAACCACCCCAGTCGCGCAGTCGGGCTCGGACGTGGCCAAGCACAAGGCCCAAGAGATTTCCGAGCAGCTCACCGCCTTGGTGGTGTCGCTGCATGCGAGCTTGGTGAAAAACGATCTTCGCTCCTAGCCGCACCGAGAAACACCACCATGAGAGTCACGGAGTAGCGCCGCTACATCGTGGCTCTTTTTTAGCAGTGAGTATAAGGACGCTACTCCCATGAATGATCGCAGTTTTATTGATCTCGTCTATCACGGTGTGTTCGTGATTCCGCCCGAGGACTATAACGTCATATTCCTCCGCGTCGTCGGCACCACCCGCATTCTTCCCATCTGGATTGGCGAGGACGCCGCAGCTGCCATCGCCTCGCGCGAGCAGGGGAGAGCACCGGTGCGTCCCCGCGCCCATGATGTGCTCTTACAGCTCGCTGACTCGCACGCCGGCTCCGCGATGGAGGTGCGTATCGACGGCTATGTCCGCGGTCGCTTCACCGCCAGCTTGGTCTGTGGCGATGGCACCGTGCTGGATATGCGCCCCTCGGATGCGATCTTAGTGGCTCGAGAGGAAGAGCTCCCGATCTCCGTGGCCGAGGATGTGCTGTGCCGCACGGGGGTGTTCGTCTCCGCCGATGATCTCTCTCGCGGCTTCGGCATCGACTGCGATGATGTCAGTGATACCGCGGATGAATTCTCCTCGGCCTCCGGTGATGCCCAAGCAGATGCAGACTTTGAGTCCCTGTTGCGCTCGATGGGAGTCGAAGAATCCGACCTGCGCGGCGATAGCAATGGGGACGATAAAACTGACCGCTAGTGTGACAAAAGGTGACAAAGTGATTCAGGCGGCCTAAGCTTAAACTAAAGGTTTAGAGTTTCGGCGTGTCTCCACTGTGGCTCACGGTGTTCTCAGTATTCTGAGTAAGCACTCCTGATCCGGAGGCATAAGAGCGAAACGTGTGTCTCATAATGAACGCGGGCTGTACCTGAACACTATGGGACACGTATCCTGAGAGAAAAATAACAAGGGAGAAATTACACATGTCTGAATCCACCACCCACGGCGTGCAAGAATCCCTCTTCACCATGGGGCCCGACGAAGAGGTTGGCTACCGCGTTCCTATCGCCTGCCAGGTAGCGAATATCACCTACCGGCAGCTGGATTACTGGGCGCGCACCAAGCTCGTGACCCCGTCGATCCGCAGCGCCCGCGGCTCGGGCTCACAGCGTCTGTACTCCTTCAAAGACATTCTCGTGCTGAAGATCGTCAAGGGACTGTTGGACACGGGTATCTCCCTGCAGAACATCCGCCTCGCGGTGGATAAACTCCGCGATCTTGGCGTGGACGATCTCGCCACCATTACTCTCGTCTCCGACGGCACCACCGTCTACGAGTGCCGCTCCTCGGAGGAGGTTATCGACCTTCTCGCCGACGGCCAAGGCGTCTTCGGTATCGCCGTGCCGGGCATCATGAAGGAGCTCACCGGCACCATCTCTGCATTCCCGTCCGAGCGCATCGATGGCGATGCCGAGCTCGAGGTGGAAGACGAGCTCGCTATTCGACGTCGCCGTCGCAGCTCCTAAACACTCGTTTAACGGCACACAGCCCAGGGATAGTTGGTGGATTCTATCCCTGGGCTGTGGCATGTCCGCTTATCCCAAAAGCATACGCAGTAGAGTCACTCTGCTGCGTAGTAGCCCTGATGTGTCTGTGGCTTAGGGGCGCTCGATACCGAAGGACTGCTGCAGCCCCTCGGCGATCTCGGGGGTGTCGGTGGCTGTGCCGACATGACCGCCGGTGCTGCGCGCGAAGTCGGTGACCACTGTGTCCTCTGCTCCGCCACCGACGGTGAGCACGTCGAGCTGCACATTGGCGTCCGCGTAGCGCTGCAGGATCGTGCGCAGCTGCTCATCGTTCATCGGATCGACGGTGCCGGAGGTCACGAGCACGATCTGCACGGCCTCGCCGGTGCTCGCGGCATAGTCGGCGGCGGCGGGCAGGGCGGCGGCCAGGGCCTCGCGGGTCTGGGGCTTCCCACCGGTGCCGAAGCGCTTCATGGCGTCGATGATGGCGGTGCTATCGCTGCTGAAGGCGATGTTATTGCGCCACCCCTTGGTCACACCGGGGTTGAGCGGGGACGAGTAGTTCCACAAGGCCACCGTGCCGCCGCCGCGGATCGCGGAGACCACCAGGGGATCGGCGATGCGGGCGGTTTCGGCATAGAGGGAGTGCCCAGAGGGCGAGGCATTCATCGCCTCGGAGGTATCGAGCAGTAGCAGGGTGTGGTTGATCGGCTGCGTGGTCGAGCCGGTGGATTCTTCCGGAACCTGGGCATAACGCTCGCTGAGAATATCGGCGGTGGTGGCCCAGGTGACGGACTTGTCCTCGGCGCCCTCATTGTGGGCGGTGACGAACTTGGCGAAATGCGCCCCGGCGCGGGACTGTTCCTCCGAGATGACGTCATGGGTCACCAGCGGCACCACGAAGGTAGGAACCTGGGTGTCATCGGGGGCGAAGAAGTCCATGCCCTCGGGGGTCTCAGACTCGGTCACCGCGAGGAGTTGGCTCTCGGCTGCGGGCTCGAAAGAGGGCAGGGTATTGTCCTTGAGCAGCTGTGCACCGGTATCGGGGTTTGCTTTGGAGACAGCGGCGGCGACTAACGCGGCGGCCGGATTCTGGGTCGGCTCGGGGTAGAACACACGCTCGGCGGGCTGGGCATCCCAGCCCTGAGTCGGGGCCGGGGAATCGGGCTTAAAGGCCAAACCAACCGGGGTGCTTGCAGCGATGGCCCAGGTATCGCTGGCGGGAGAAAGCCGTGCAGCATCCAGCTGACGTTGCACCTCGCCGCGGGTTCCGGTGGAGATGAACACGGCGGCGCTGGCGGGATCGTCGACGGTGTTCAGGCTCACGCAATGATCTTTGACCACGGGGCTGCTCTGCGCGTAGTCGTCGACAAGCGAGGAGACCACCGCATCGGGGGTGGAGGAGCTGACCGCTACGGGCACCGGCAGATCGCCCTCGATGCACTCTTTGGCGAAGCTACTATCAGCGCTATCGGCGGATGAGCGCACCGCAAGCCACACGACGAGAGCTATGACCAGTGCAATCATCACCGCGGCTGCGGTGATGAGCTCCTTCGATAGCCGGTAATTAGATTCTCCGGATGCGTGACGGGCCACGGGTGCACCTCTTCCTCACATTGTGATTAGTGTGAACCTTTAGCTGTGGTTCAAGACTCACTCATTAAGTGTAGTGGCAAGAGCACGCTCGACGTAGTAACGCAGACGGTGTCGGATCGGCTCGGCGGCGCGAGACAGCGCGCGCTGGCGGGCCACATACTCGGCTTTGCCCGCGGCGGTTTCCACGGCAACACTGCCGAAGCCGAGGCCGCGGCAATCATAGGGGGAGGCCTCCATGTCGAGGGTGCGTGCCTCGCAGGCCAGCTCGAAGGCGTCGATAACAAGCTCGCTGGGTACCACCGGCAGCATCTTGAAGGACCACTTATACAGGTCCATGGTGGCGTGCAGACAGCCGCGCTGTTCGCAGCTGAGTTGATCCTCGCGCTGCAAGGGCCGGATATTCAGTGGGCGCGCCGGCGGGGTGTAGAAGCGGAAGGCATCGTAGTGGGTGCACTTCAGCGGGCCATGGGCCTCGACCACCGCATCTGTGCCGGCAGCGCCCAAGCGGAGCGGCAGCTCGTGGCGGGCCTCATCGGTACGATAGACCATGGCCCACTCGTGCATGCCAAAGCAATCGAAACGGGCGGGGTTCGTCTCCTCGCGCTGCAGCAGCTCGGCGAGGAAGCGCCAGAGGCGGACCCGCTTAGGGGCAAGGGCAGACAGATTCACGCTGGTGCGGGCCTCATCCCCAGCGCCGGTGGAGCGATAGAAGGACCACTGGGCGTGCGGGGCATCGCCTATCAGCGCGCAGTCCATCCCCGGATGCCACCGGCGCATCTTGCCGGGGGAGAAGGGATAGTAGTCGAACATGAAGTCCCACACTGGGTGCTTTTCCTGCCGTGAGCGACGGCGCAGGTGCTGCTCGGTGAGCGCGTCGACGCGACGCTCATGCTCCCTGCGTCGCCGCTGCCACTCGGCAGTGGCGAGCAGATCAGGCATCTGCGGTGTCCTCGTGGGTCCAGTCACGCACGTTGCCCACGTACTCCTCGATGAGATCCTCGAGGGTGATCACGCCGATGAGCTGGCCGCGATCGCGTACTTGTGCCATGTGGGCGGAGCTACTACGCATCCGCCGAAGGGTCTGATCCAGCACGCCGGAGGCGTCGATATTGATCAGCTGTCGGATCTGGGAGCGTGGGATCACGTCCTGCTGCGAGGAACGCGAGGAGGCGAGGCGATCAAGCACGTCCTTGATGTGGACATAGCCGAGATAGTTGCCCGTGGCCCCGGTGATGGGGAAGCGGGAATAGCCGGTCTCATTGACGGCTTCCTCCAGCTGCTGCACGGTGGGGCCGCGCTCGCCGAAGGGAATAGCGTGGACATCTTCCTTCCGGATGAGCACCTCGCGCACCGAGCGCTTATCGGTGCGTAGAGCCTTGGCGAGGCGGGCATGCTCCTCGGCGTCGAGAAGCCCTTCGGAGCGGGACTCAGAGACCATAATGGCCAGCTGCTCGGTGTCCACTGCGGAATCCAGCTCGTCTTTTTGCTCGATGCCGAAGAGTCGCAGGGTGTGCCGTGCCACCCAATTCATGAAGTTCAGGATGGGCAGCATGATCTTCACAAAGAGAATGTGGGCCGGAACCAGGATCATGGCCAGAGTTTCGGGGCCGGCGAGGGCGATATTCTTCGGCACCATCTCGCCAACGAGAATGTGCAAGAAAGTGATGACCGCCAAGGCGATCGCGAAGGAAATCGCGTGCAAAAAGGATTCGGGTACACCGAGGGCACCGAAGGGGCGTTCCAAAAGGTGCGCGATTGCTGGCTCGCCAACTTTACCGAGCAGCAGCGAGGCGATAGTGATGCCCAGCTGCGCGCCGGCAAGCATGATGGAGAGATGCTCCGTGGCGTATTCCACCTTCTTTGCCCGCGTTTTTCCTTGGGCAATGAGCGCGTCGATGCGGTCCTTGCGCGAGGAGATGAGCGAGAATTCGGCGGCGACAAAGAAGCCGTTGAGAGCTAAAAGGAAAATGGCGAAGATGATTGCTTGGATTCCACTCATGAGGCGTACTCCGCTGCTTCTTCGTTGCTGATAGAGGTAAAGAATGCGCGTTCGACGCGGCGATCGTCCATGGCCGCGACCGAGGCGATCCAGCGTCCGGTCATGCCGGTTTCAAATTCATCGCGCATATCGTGCTCCGTGAGCGGGAGCAGAACGACGTCGCCCGGCTGGGGGATGCGACCCAAACACGTCATGATGAGCCCGCCGACAGTTTCATAGCGGTGATCATCGGGGGCGGCATAACCAATGGCTTCGGCGAGCTCGTCGACGCGAACCAGCCCGGCAACCTCCCAAGAATCGCCAACGCGGCGGAAGTCCTTTTCTGCCTCGGCATCGTCGTGTTCGTCGTAGACCTCGCCGAGCAGCTCCTCGACCACATCCTCAATCGTGACGATGCCGGCGGTGCCGCCATACTCATCGGCGACCAACACCATTTGGGAGCCGGCGGAGCGTACCGCATTGAGCACGGCATCCCCATCGAGGGAATCGGGCACGGTATTGACTTCGCGGGCCAGCTGCGCCACCGGCACCTCGGGGCGCCGGTGCGTGGGGATGGAGAACGCGTTTTTGATGTGCACGACGCCGATGGTGTCGTCGAGATCGTCGTCCACCACGGGAAAGCGGGAATGACCGGACTCCAGCGCCAGCTGGACCAAATCCTCCACCGAGTCCGTGCTGTGCAGGAACAAAATAGTAGAGCGGGGAGTCATAAACTCCTCGGCGGTGGCTTCACCGAACTTCAGCGCCCGATCAATCATGCGCGCCTTGGACACATCGAAGGTGCCAACTTGGGCGGAGTTACGCACCAAAGCGCCCAGCTCTTGGGCGGAGCGGGCGCTGGCCAGCTCATCGGCGGGCTCGATACCGAGCTTGCGCACAATAAAGTTGGCCGAGGAGTTCAATGCGGTGATAAACCACTTGAGTGCCTTGTTAAACCACTGCACAGGGGTGACCACCACGCGGGCGGTGGCCCACGGGTCCGTGATCGCCATGTTCTTGGGCACGAGCTCGCCATAAATCATGGACAAGAAGGTGGCCACGATCAGGGCGAGGATCAAAGCTATGGGCGAGGCCGCCCGCTCCGATAGGCCGACTAATTCCAGCAGCGGGGTGAAGAAGCGGGCTAAGACCGGCTCCGCCAAATAGCCCGTTGCCAGGGTGGTGATGGTGATGCCCAATTGGGCACCGGAGAGTTCGAAAGAGAGATTCTCGTGGGCATCGCGAACGCGCTGAGAGACAGCGTCTTTTTTGTGCGCGACGTGGTTATCGATGGTGGAGCGCTCGAGCCCGGTGAGAGCGAACTCGATTGCCACGAACAGTCCCGTGCCGGCGGTCAATGCCACAAAGCCGAGGAGAGCCAGAATGCTGAAAAGTATATCCATAATTGTTGATCGGCTAAAACAATACCGAACTGTCTATCCTACGTGGGAATATGTCGGCGTGTCGTCACAGAGCCTTTGCCCCAGGCGCCGCCCTTTTTCTTCTTCGGCCGAAACCCGCGGCGCCCACCCTGCGCGGGCTGCTGCGCGCCGCCGCGCGAATCCGCAGCAGAGCGGCGGGAGCCAGAGCTCGACTTCTTGCCCGCGCGCCCTCCTGACTGCGTACGTGCAGATTCGCTCTGGGAGGGGCGGGTCTGGCGAAGTGGACCGATCAGCGAGGCGAGCTCGGCGGAATCGAGTTCCAGCTGGCGGGGAGTAACCCCGGCGCTGCGGAATTGCTCCTCGGCGCGGCGCTGGCGGTTAGCGTCGATAATGCTCAGGCTATTGCCTGTCGCGCCGGAGCGAGCGGTACGGCCGGAGCGATGCACAAAGGACTTCGGGTCGAAGGCCAGACCGAGGTGCACCACCAGGTCAATATTGGCGATATCGATGCCGCGGGCGGCAATATCGGTGCAGATCAACACGGGCGCCTCGCCGGAGGAGAAGCGCTCCACGGCCGCGGTGCGCTGGGCTTGGGTGCGATCGGAGTGTACCGAGCAGGCGCCGGTATCGCGGGCGTAGCGATCGACGTCTTCCTTCGTGGAGCAGAAGATGATCGTGCTCGCGCTCCGGCGAGCGAGGCGATGAATGAGCGCGTCGCGTTGCTCCTTCGTGCGCACCATCACCAACCACTGGCTCAAACCCTCGACCGCGGCGGTGGCCGCGCCATCAGAGAGCTCGTGGACGCGGGCATGCGGAGCCAGCCGCCGGGTGCTCTGATCCACCGTGGCGGAAAACACCAGCCTTTGGGCGCTCTCGGGTATCCGGGCCGCGATGGCATCAAGCTGCGGGGCAAAGCCCACCTCGGTGAGGTGATCGGCCTCATCGACGACGAAGATCTCCACCGCATCTAGGCTCAGTAACTTCCGTCGGCGCAGATCGAGCAGCCGCGCGGGGGTGGCCACGGCGATATCCACTGGGGCGGCCAGCTGGGTACGGTGGGTGGCGATGGGCACTCCGCCGCTGAGCACGAGGGTGCGTAGCCCCACCGCGGCAGCAAGATCCTCGATACGATCGGTGATCTGCTGTGCTAATTCGCGGGTGGGGGCGAGAATGAGTGAGCGTGGCTGGCCAGGCACGGAGGTGCGAGAGAGCCGCTCATCGGTGGCGAGCCGCGTGATCAGCGGCAGGGCAAAGGCATAGGTTTTCCCCGATCCGGTATGGCTGCGGCCGATAACCGAGGCCCCCGCCAGCGCATCAGGGATCGTCGCCTCCTGGATCGCCGTCGGGTGGGTGAGCTCACGGCGGGTGAGCTCGTGAACGAGCTGATCGGGTAAAGCGAGATCCCTGAAGGTGCGCACAGTACTCCTAGGCTTCGACCTCGGTGCGGTCACCGCTCCAGAGGGTGTGGAAGCTGCCCGGACGGTCGATGCGCTCATAGGTGTGGGCGCCAAAGTAGTCACGCTGCGCCTGAATGAGCGCGGCGGGTAGGCGCGAGGAGCGCAAAGAATCGTAGTAGGACAGCGAGGAACCGAAGACCGGAATGGGCAGACCCAGCTGGGTGGCGATAACCACCACGCGACGCCAGGCATCCATGCTCTGCTCCATCTCTGCCCGGAAGTAGGGATCGAGCAGCAGCGAGGTCAGCTCCGGGGTGGAGTCATAGGCCTCGCGGATACGATCCAGGAACTTCGCGCGAATGATGCAGCCATCGCGCCAAATGGTGGCGAGATCGCGGGGGTCGACGTCCCAGCCGTGCTCGGCGGAGCCGGCCTTAATCTCGTCGAATCCCTGCGAGTAGGCCACCAGCTTGGAGGCGTAGAGAGCGGAGCGGACATCGTTAATGAAGTCCTCGCGCGTCACGCCGAGATCCTCGAGGGTGCGCAGGGAACCGGAGGCGAGCTCACCGGAGGTCGCGGCACGCATCGCGCGATCGCCGGAGAGGGCGCGGGCGAACACGGCCTCGCCAATACCAGTCACGGGGATTCCGAGATCGAGGGCGGCCTTGACGGTCCAGCGGCCCGTGCCCTTTTGCCCGGCGGCATCCACCACGATGTCGACCAAGGGGGTGCCGGTCTCGGCATCCACCTGCTTGAGCACCTCGGCGGTGATCTCCACGAGGTAGGAGTCCAGATCGCCGTTGTTCCACTCAGAAAACACCTCGGAGATCTCCTGGGGAGTCATTCCAGCCGCGTAGCGCAGCAGGTGATAGGCCTCGCCGATGACCTGCATATCCGCGTACTCGATGCCGTTGTGCACCATCTTCACGAAGTGGCCGGCACCATTGGGGCCGATATGGGTGCAGCAGGGCACCCCGTCCACGTGGGCCGAAATGGACTCCAGCAGCGGGCCGAGCGATTCATAGGATTCGGCGGAGCCGCCGGGCATGATGGCCGGCCCATTGAGAGCGCCTTCCTCGCCGCCGGAGATGCCGGCGCCAACGAAGTGCAGGTTGCGGGAGCTGAGCTCTGCTTCACGACGGATGGTATCGGTGTACAGCGCATTGCCACCATCGATGATGATGTCGCCTTCATCCATGGCGTCGGCAAGCTGCTCGATCACGGCATCGGTGGCCTTACCGGCCTGCACCATGATGATGGCGCGACGGGGGCGCTCCAGCGAGGCTACGAACTCCTCGATGGTGGCGGCGGGCAGAAAGTCTCCTTCATCGCCGTGGTCGGCGATGAGGGCCTCGGTCTTGTTGTAGCTGCGGTTATACACCGCAACGGTGTGACCCTTGTGAGCGAAGTTGCGGGCGAGGTTGGACCCCATTACTGCAAGGCCAACGACACCAATGGGAGCGAGTTTTTCTGCATTCGACATGTGCTCAATCGTAGACGTCACGTGACAGGAGAGTCATATCGAGCGCATCGACGCTAACGCGGAGAGAGCAAGGACGGGCATCTCCGCGCGGATTCGGTTGCAGCACCATTGACTTCACGGGGTAGGACGTGTGGCGTATAGACTGGTCGTATGTCTGTCGCAGAGTTGTTGAATACCGCTATCACCCGTCCGCTCACCGATGCCGAACTCAGCGAACTCAATGAGATCAACACGGGGCTTGATACCACCCTCGGGGTGAACTACACCGTGGTCTCCCGCAAGCAGGTGCGCGCCCAGATTTCTGTCGCCGAGGGGCATCTGCAGCCTTTCGGTCTGGTCAACGGGGGCGTGTTCTGCTCCCTCGCCGAGTCCACCGGCTCTCTTCTCGCTATGATTCTTGCCGATGGCCAGCCCGTAGCTGGGGTGAATAACACCACCGATATGATCTCCTCCGTCAAGGCTGGAGTAGTGACGGTGATTGCCGCCCCGCTGCATAACGGCGCGACCACCCAGCTGATCGGCGTGGAATGCTTCCAGCGCGATCGGCTTGTTGCCCGTACCACCCTGCGCACAATCCGCCTCGAGGGATAAACCTCTCGCGGCCGCCGCCCATTGAGTAAAGGACGCTATGCCCACCTGGCACGAGATGCTCGCCTCCAACCCTGACCATTCCGAGAACTACGCCGCCCGCTGGCGCGCCTTCGCCGCAGAGGGGCGCGATATCGTGGGCGAGGCACGCACCATCGATGCGATGGCCGAGCGCGGCTCGCGCATTCTCGACGCCGGCTGCGGCACCGGCCGTATCGGCGGCTACCTCGCGGAGCGCGGCCACACCGTCGTGGGCGTGGACCTCGATCCGGTGCTCATCGATTACGCCCGCAAGGACTATCCCGACGCCGAGTGGCATGTCGGGGATCTTACCGCCGGCGAGGTACCCGCTGGCCCCTTCGATCTCATCGTCTGTGCCGGCAATGTGATGGGCTTCCTACCGCCCGAGGGTCGTCTCCCGGCGCTTGAGGCCATGCATGGTGTTCTGGGCCCGCACGGCCGCGCCGTGATTGGTTTTGGGGCGGGCCGAGGCTATGAATTCGACGACTTTTTCGCCGATGCCCACGCCGCAGGGTTCGTCGACTCGCTGCGGCTCGAAAGCTGGGACCTCAAGCCCTTGCGCTCCACCTCGTCTTTTGTCGTGGCTGTGCTCAGCCCGCGCATGCAGCTGCCGGGATTCAGCGGCTAGCGGGTTGCTGGCTGCGGAACGATAGCGAAGGCGCGAGCAGGAAAACCCGTGCCGTGCAGCGGCTTCGGCCACGAGGCCACGATGAGCGCGCCCACCTCAGGGACCTGATCTAGGTTGCACAGCATCTCAATCTGCCAACGGTCATGCTGTAGCAGAAGTAATTCGCTGGGCAGCTCGCCGCGGCTGACCCGCGCCCCGAGGTCGGTATCGGTGGTTTCGTGCCCGAGCGCGGTGATATTCCGCGCGGTAATAAGCCACTCCACGACGGCTGGGTTCCACGCGGGATAGTGGTTGATGCCCTCCGCATCGGCGTTATTCATTGCCTTCGCATCGGGCCAGCGCTGCGACCAGTCAGTGCGTAGTGCCACAAAGCTGCCCTCTGGGATGGGCTGGTGGCGCTTCTCCCACGCCAGGATGTCCTCGACCGTGGGGCTGTAATCGGCATCCGCGGCAGCCTGCTCATGGGCGTCGATCACCACCAGCGGCAGCACCATCTGTTCGACGGGGATCTCATCCAAGGGTCGAGCTCCAGTAACAAAATGCACCGGCGGATCTACGTGCGTGCCCCATTGGCCCACAACGCTATAGCGATCGATTTCGAAGCCATGCTCCTCCACGGTGTAGAGGCGCTCGCGAGTCTCATCGGGCAGCGCCCCGAAGTGAGGCTGGCCGGCATGGAAACTGTGGGTGAGATCCACCCAGCGATAGTCCTCGCGCAGCGAGCGGGCTAGGGTCCATAGTTCAGGAAAAGTAGACATGTAGACAGCATAGTCTATTTTTCGCTGGGGGTGCAGACAGGCGACGCCCACTCACGCGGTGTGGCGCGCAGTGGGCGTCGATAAGCCTTGTGCGTAGTAGCTAAAACAGGCCGATAATTTTGTAGATCACGGCCGAGATCGCGACGATGCCGGTGACAATCACGAACCAGTTCGAGGCGTACTTTCTAAAGGGTGCGAGGGCATCGACCTTATAGATGGCCACCATCGGCATGAGGTACAGGATCGAAGCGATCACTGGGCCGGAAAGCGTCTCAATGACCTCCAAAATGGAAGGGTTGAGCACCCCTGCGATCCAGGCGGTTATGGCGATAAAGACGTTCACGGCGATCATCAGTGTGCGCTCGCCGAGGCGATCGACCATCTCGGGGCGGGCATGGCGCACAATGCCGGCGGCCCCCTCGGCGGCGCCGAGGGTATGGCCGAAGAAGGAGGAGACGATAGCCACGATGGCGATCGCCGGAGCCAGGTAGGAGATGATCGGGGCGTCGTGCACATTGCCGAGATAGGAGAGCACCGGCAGGTTTTCCTCGCGGGCGGCGGCGAGGCCGTCCGTGCCCAAAGACAGCACACAGGACCACACAAAGAGCATGGTGAACACCGTGAGCAGCATGGCGGTGCGACGCAAGACGATGGAGGCGTTCTCGGCGCTGCGGGGGCCGTGGGTACGTTGCATGGCGAGCGAGAACTGCGAGATCGCAGGGGAGTGGTTGAAGGCAAAGACCAGCACGGGAATGATCAGCCACACGGAAACGAGGAAGTCCCCAGCACCAGGCATCGCGGTGAGTCCGTCCAACTTCCAGGTGGGAATCAGATAGAGCGAAATGCCCAGCAAAGCGATGATCAGCGGGTAGACCAAGAATTGCGTGACAGCCAGCATGAGCTTTTGGCCGACGACCATGGGCACCATCATCGCGGCCACCAGCACCCCAGCGAGGATCCAGCGATCGATGGCGGGGCCGCCGAGCTGATTCTGGATAAGGCTATCGACGGAGTTGGTGATCGATACCCCGTAGATGAGCACGATGGGGTAGATGGCGAAGAAATAGAGGATGGTGATCGCCCAGCCCCACGCCGAGCCGAAGTAGTCGGTGGCGACGACAGTGATGTCCTCGCCCTGACGGGGGGATTTACAGACGAAGCGGGCGAGCGCTCGGTGGGAGAAATAGGTCATCGGGCCGATGAGCACAGTGACGATGAGCAGCGGCCAGATGCCGGCCGCGCCGGCATTGATAGGAAGAAACAGGATGCCGGCGCCGACAGCGGTACCAAAGAGGCTCAGCGCCCAGCTGTTGTTGATGCTGCGGGCCTCCGTGGCGCTCTGCGGCGCCGACACAGTAGTGGGAGCGGTCATACTCACATATCCCTTCTGGAAAAGGCCTCGCGAGGCCTTGGCGATAGGATCGTGGGCCGAACACTCACACAGCTGGGTTCAGCCCAATTGTTATAACTTTCACGCTAGCAACCCTACTGTTGCGTAGACCATGAAAATGGGGTCGTTGTGTCTTGGTCTTAAGACTTGATTGATAGTGAGCAATAGAATCGCGGATTGGGTGTATCGACGCAGCTCATAGCTCATAAAAATAACCGCCACCGCAACCGAGACGATGCCGGTTGCGGTGGCGGTAATAATGTCTACACCCGCGGGGAGTAGCGGTGCTAGTACACCGTCAGACCGCGGGAACGAAAGACTTCGCGAACCTCCTCCACGGCAGCCGCCGAAGGCGGCTTGACCCCGGAGAGCTCATAGGGCAGGCCCAGTTTTTCCCACTTGTCTTGGCCCATGTTGTGAAAGGGCAGGACCTCGACGCGCTCGACGCTGGAGGACCAGCGGGAGACGATATCGGCTACTTTCGCGACATTGTCGGGATCGTCGCTCCAGCCAGGTACGAGCACGAAGCGGACCCAGATGGCCACGCCCTTCGCGGTGAGACGATCACCGAAGTCAATGGTGGGTTGGAGTTCGCGACCACCAGTCACAGCCCGATAGGTATCTGGGTCACCGGATTTCACATCGAGCAGCACTAGGTCGATGTTGTCGAGGTCTTCATCGCTGAGCCGAGCCCCCAGATACCCGGAGGTGTCGATGGCGGTGTGGATACCGGAGTCGTGCACGGCACGCAGCACCTTGCGGGTGAACTCGATCTGGAAGAGCGGCTCCCCGCCGGAGATCGTCAGTCCGCCGCCGGAGGCGCGAAACACTGCCTTGTAGCGGCGCACCTTGGAGACGATCTGCTCCACCGTGTGCATGGTGCCTTCTTTCATCCCCATAGTGTCGGGGTTGTGGCAGTACACGCAGCGCAGCGGGCACCCGGAAAGAAACATCGTCATCCGAGTGCCGGGGCCGTCCACGGCGGTGACCAGCTCCCAGGAGTGCACCAGTCCGGCATTGCCGGTGCGGCGCGCCTCGAGCAACTCGCTGCGCTCCTCGCTATCGAGCTCGGGCATGCCCAAGCCATGGGCGCTTCCGCGGTGGCGGGGGCCCTGCTGAGGGGAGAGGGTTACTGCCGAGTTGAGGCCGTCGGCCATGGGGTGGAAGCTCCTTGGGTGCTGGATCGTGGTGTCAGGCGCGCTTAGGCGTTGTGGTGGAAGGTACGAGCCATCACGTCGAGCTGCTGCTCACGGGTGAGCTTGACGAAGTTCACGGCGTAGCCGGACACACGCACGGTGAGGTTGGGGTAGTTCTCCGGGTTGTCCATGGCATCCTGCAGGGTCTTGTGGTCGAGCACGTTAATGTTTGCGTGGTAGAGCCCAGAGCCGGCATTGTGCTGGGAACGGGCAGCCTTCATCGCAGCCATGCGCTCGTCGAAAGTCTTGGTGGACATGGTGTTACTCCTTGGATAGTGGGTGGTGAAAGGTACATTCTTGGGCCCCGCCCCAGGGGATCCGAGGCGAGGTGGGGTGGTATTAGGCGGGGCAGGTGGTGTCGTCGATGATGAAGCCGGCGTCGAGAATGCCCACCAAGTTGCCCACCTGTTCGGACTTATCGCGGCCCAAACCGGAGGGGGTGATGGTGTTCGTCAACGAGATGCCATCGAGTGCGTCCTGGTAGTCCAGCTTGCCCACCGAGAGCATGGAGGCGACCATGCCGTGGGTGTCGGCGCCGTTTTCTGGGTTGGCGCCGGGGCTAAACGGCGTACCGGCCTGGTGCCCGGAGGGGAAGGAGCCGGTGGCCTTGCCGTAGACCACGTTCGAGGTGATGGTGAGCACCGACTGCGTGGGGATGGCGTCGCGGTACATCGGGATGGACTTGATCTTGTCCATGACGGTGTGGACGATCGTGGCGGCGATATCGTCGGCACGGTCATCATCATTGCCATAGCGCGGGAACTCGCCCTCGGTGACGTAGTCCACGATCAGCCCAGTCTCATCGCGCACTGGGGTGACGGTGGCGTACTTAATCGCAGAGAGCGAATCGGCGACGATCGAGAGTCCGGCGATGCCACAGCCCATGGTGCGGATGATGTCGGAGTCGTGCAGCGCCATCTCGACAGCTTCATAGGCATAACGATCGTGGCAGTAGTGGATGATGTTGAGGGCCTCCACGTAGGTGCCCACCACCCAGTCGAGCATCTCCTCGTACTTCTGCCAGACCTCATCGAAGTCCAGCGGGCCATCGCCCTCGATCGGAGTGAACAGGCCCTCTTCGGTGACCTGCTTGCCGCTGACCTCGTCGCGGCCACCGTTCATGGCGTAGAGCAAGGACTTGGCGGCGTTGACGCGGGCGCCGAAGAACTGCATCTGCTTGCCCACGGCCATGGGGGAGACGCAGCAGGCGATGGCGGCGTCGTCGCCCCACTGATCGCGGATCTGCTCATCGGACTCGTACTGAATGGAGGAGGTCTCGATTGAGATAGCGGCGCAGAAGTCCTTATAGCCCTTCGGCAGTGCCGGATCCCAGAAGATGGTGATATTCGGCTCCGGTGCGGGACCAAGGTTACGCAGGGTCTGCAGCAGGCGGAAGGAGGTCTTGGTCACCAGCGAGCGGCCGTCGGTGGCGAAGCCGGCATCGGACCAGGTGGCCCAGTAGGGGTCACCGGAGAAGATCTGGTCATAGTCGATAGTGCGCAAGAAACGCACGATGCGCAGCTTGATCACGAGCGCATCCATGATTTCTTGGGCATCCTCTTCGGTGATGCGGCCGGCGGCGAGATCGCGCTCGAAGTAGATATCGAGGAAGGCAGAGAGGCGGCCGATAGACATAGCGGCGCCGTCCTGGGACTTCACTGATCCCAAGTAGGCGAAGTAGGTCCACTGCACGGCCTCTTGGGCGGTGGTGGCCGGCTGAGAGATATCGAAGCCATAGGCGGCAGCCATATTCTTCAGCTTCTTCAGTGCCTTGATCTGCTCGGAATGCTCTTCGCGGTAGCGGGCCCAGTGCTCGGAGAAAGGCTCATTGGCGTGAGCATCCTTCGCCCGCTGCTTCTCGGCGATGAGAGCATCGACGCCGTAGAGCGCCACGCGGCGATAGTCGCCGATAATGCGGCCGCGGCCATAGGCATCGGGCAAGCCGGTGACGATATGGGAGCTACGGGCTGCGCGGATGCGGGGAGTGTAGATATCGAAGACAGCATCGTTGTGGGTCTTACGGTAGGAGGTGAAGATCTTCTTCACGTCCTCATTAACCTCTTTGCCGGCTTCTTTGATGGCGGTTTCCACCATGCGCCAGCCACCATTGGGCATCATGGCGCGCTTGAGCGGCACATCCGTCTGCAGGCCGACGATCACATCGTCGTCCTCGCTGATATAGCCGGCAGGGAAGGCATCTACATCTGCCGGAGTTTCGGTGTCTACATCGTAGACGCGACGCTTGCGCTCCTCGGAAAGGTAGTTCTTCTCCAAGTGATTCCACACGCGCATGGTTTTATCGGTGGGGCCTGCGAGGAAGCTATCGTCCCCGTCATAGGGGGTGTAGTTGTTTTGGATGAAGTCACGCAGGTTGATCTCGCTCTGCCACGCACCGGCGGCGAAACCGTCCCAGCCAATATTGTCGGGGTTCAGGGTGTCCTGAGACACGCGTTCACCTAGCCCTTCACTATGTTGTGTTCAACGTGCCGGGAGGCCACTGCACACCTTAGTGGGATCCCGACCTTCGTTAGTGGGTATATGTCCATGTCGAATACTACGCCGGTGTAGATAGCCAGTGAGAACATATAGATGCACGCCAGTAATGGTTCCGCCTAGTGGTGGGATGTCAAGTAGACACGAATGGGGCTACCCCAACAAAGGCGCTGGCACAGGGGATTTTCTCAGATTCCAGACAATTTACTTGTGTGGGAAACGGGGGTAGGGGTGAGTGGATGTCGCTGAGTGTGACATAAGCAACGCGGCCACAATCCCCCAATTAGGGGTGTGGCCGCGGGTGCTATCCGTCGCTATAAACGAGGCGCTTAGTTGTCCTTGTTCAGCTGCTTCTGGGCCTGCTCATCCAGCGAGTATTGGCGGGTTTCCGCCGCCTCTACGGGCTGGCCCTGCTCGGCGCTGAGCTGGGCGAGCTTGTTCAGGCCATTGCGGCCATGCAGCTGCTGGCGGGTGGTGGTGATTTGCCAGCGGGCCCGCGAGAGCACGTTGAGGCCCCAAGACATGGCAGCCACAAAACGGTTGCGGAAGCCGACTAGGAACATCACGTGCACGGCCAGCCACAGCACCCAGCCAATAAAGCCGGTGACCTCGATGCGCCCCATCTTCACCACGGCGGAGAAGCGGGAGACGGTGGCCATGGAGCCCTTATCGAAGTACTCGAAGGGCTCGCGGGCGGCGACGGTGCCCTGCTCGGCGGCAATGACATCGGCGGCGTACTCGCCGGCTTGGATCGCTACCTGGGCCACGCCCGGCAGGTTATTGCAGTTCATCATGTCGCCAACAACGAAGATGTTGTTGCTATCGCCCGCGGTGAGATCCTCGTTCACCAGTAGGCGGCCGGCGCGATCGACCTCGGCGCCGGTCTGCGCGGCGATAAGCTTGCCCAGCGGCGAAGCTTGCACGCCTGCGGACCAAATCTTGCAATAGGAGGGGATGGTGGTCTCGGTGTCATCCTGCATGTTCTTGTAGGTGACAGACTCGGCGTCCACATTGGTGACCATCGAGTTGAGGCGAACCGACACACCGAGCTTCTCCAGCTGCCGCTGTGCCTTGCGGCCCAAACGCTTGCCGAAGGGCGGCAGCACCTGCGGGGCGCCGTCGAGAAGCAAAATGCGGGCGTTGGCCGGATTGATATTGGTGTAGCGGCCGGCAAGGGTGCGGTGGGCCATCTCGGCCAGCTGTCCGGCCAGCTCCACACCGGTGGGGCCGGCGCCGACGACGACGAAGGTGAGGTAGCGCTCGCGCTCGGCCGGGTCGGTGGCCAGCTCGGCGCGCTCGAAGGCGCCGATGATGCGGGCGCGAATTTCGAGGGCATCGTCAATGGACTTCATTCCCGGCGCAAACTCGGCGAAATGCTCGTTGCCGAAATAGGACTGGCCGGCGCCGGCGGCGGCGATGAGGGAGTCATAGCTATACACGCGCTTGATTTCGCCGAGCTCGGCGGTAACCGTCTGCTCCTCGGCGTTAATATCGGTGACCTCGCCCTTGACAATATTGATATTGTCCTGGTTCTTCAGCACCTGGCGGTTTGCTGGAGCGATCTCCCCCGAGGAGAGCAGGCCGGTAGCCACCTGGTACAGCAGCGGCTGGAAAAGGTGGTGGTTGGTGCGGTCGATGATGGTGATATCAACATCGGCCTCCTTAAGGCGCTGAGCAGCGAAGATGCCGCCGAAGCCGGAGCCAATAATCACCACGTGGTGGCGGCCGCTCTCTGGGCGGAAGGGCTGGTCAGACATAAAGATAAACTCCTTGAAACAAAGAATAGATTTTCGCGCGCCCAGCATGACATATATAAGGGCCCTGTGCTGGGCGGCCGCAGGAAGCGGCGCGAGCGCAGAGCAGGGCGCGCATAGATGCTCAGTTTATACCTCCGCCGTGGTGATAGAAAACACAGCCATGTTGAGGTGCGCCATTATCCCTTATGGTATTTGCCGCGGTGGGTCTTAACTGCGGCCCCGCCTCCCCGAGCGAAGGTAGCGAGAGTTCTACCATGAATTCATCAATGCTGATGGAGCAATGAGGCGTCGTTGCAGCCATCCTCCCGCTCCTCGCCGCCGCGGCGTCGGCCGTGCTCAGGCGCTGGGGAGGGGAGCGCACACGCGCGTCACCTTAAGATCGTGCGTCACATCGAATGTGGAAAGGGAGCCGAAAGAATCTATGCCCCGTTATAAGGCCAGCCACCTAGCGCATGTGGATGCGCAGCGGTGGCCGGGAGTGGCCACGGTGCCGGTCGCCTGGGGCGATCGGATTGCTTCGTGGCGGCTGCGGCGCGTGGAGGCTCACTTCGCTCGCGCTCTCGCCGACGCTGGACTCAGCGTGGGCATTTCTCTCGAAGATTCCGATGTGGTGGTGGAGCACGAGGAGCTGTTCTACCGACTCTCCGATGGTGGCTGGCTCGGCTTGGCCGAAAGCTACATGGCAGGGGAGTGGCACGCCCGCGATCTCGGTGCCGTGCTGAAGGCCCTGCTGGGCACCACCTTCGGTACTGCCCGCCGGTTGCCGCAGCGCGGCCGTTATGAGGGCGGTGAACTTCCGCCGGCGCTCAGCGAGTTCACCTCCACCGACAGCATTCATGATGGCGGCGGCATGTTTGCCTCCGGGGTGGCCACGACCGAAAGGATCACCCGCAAAAGCTATACCCACAGTTCGCGGCCGAAAGCCGAATCCTCGCACCACTTTGTGGATGACACGCGCATCTCCCCGCCGGCCGAGGTGGGGCGCGCGGATCTCGCCGATGCGCAAAACCGCGCTATCGACCGCCTACTCGACGCCGCGCAGGTCGGCGGCGGCCGCGATGTTTTGGAATATCCCCTCTCCCGTGGCGCCCTAGCGATTCGTGCCGCCCAGCGCGGGGCCAGTGTGGATGCGCTCAGCCCCGACGCGGAGTTTGTGGCGGCCGTGGATGAGAGCGTGCAGCTCGCCGGTGTGGCCGATTCCGTGTTTATTCACACTATCGAGCATCCCATCGCCACCCGCGAGGACTGGCGTTCGCGCTATGAATCCATCGTGAGTCTGGACAAGCTTGTGCCCATGGGCGCCGATGGGCAGCGGGAGTTCTTCCGCGCTATCGACCGGATGTTGTCCGTCGGCGGTGTCGCCGCGATCCAAACCCTCAGCGAAGGCAGCAACTTTTCTGCAGTCACGCGCCAAGCGCTCGCCGTGGAGCGCGCCTATATCTGGCCGGCCATGGACTATCCGAGCATCGAGGAGCTGCACAAGACGGTCGATCGCGATACCTCCTTGCGCATCATCGGCGAAACCCACTTCGCCTCCCACTACGCACAGGTTGCGGCGATACAGGGCGAGCTTTTCGACGCCAACTCGCGTGACGCTGCCGCCGCCGGCTTCGATATCACCTTCCGGCGGTTGTGGCGTTTCCACCTCGCGCTGCAACAAGCACTGCTGGAGGAGAATCATCTCGATGCGCTTCAGCTACGGCTGACCTCGCGTAGTCGGGCCAGCCGGCGCAGCTAGTACTGTCTAGTGCCCCGAGAACGCATCAGAGCACGACGAATCACACGCCCCTGACCAGTATCTGGCCGGGGCGTGTGTGTGAGTTGATGCTCGCTATTTAGATAGCGCCGAAGATCTGTCCGGCGCCGCCAAGGATCGTCTCGACGATGGCGACAGAGAAGTCGAGTGCATCCTGGTCAAAGTAGCCAGGGTGGGGTGCGGGTCCGGTAGGCATAGCTATGTCCTTACTGTGTAAAAAACGTAATGGGAAGGGGTACTAGCGGATGGTGATGGTGGCGCCGGGATCAGTGAGGTTGGTGTACGCGGCCAGCGGGGCCACGCGCTCACATTGCAGAACGCAGCTCGGATCGGCCTTTTCCGGGCGACCATCGCGGCGAACATCCTCGGCGTTGTACACGGTGGGAACGGCGATGACCTTTTCCCCAGGTACCGCACGGCTCGGGATGAACACGCGCAGGTTGGAATGGATCTTGCCCTCTGCGGTGGCGCGATAGGTCAGCCAGGTGTAGACGCCCCAGTCGCGGCCGGTGCCCGGCTCACGGAGGGTGACGCGCACCGTGTAGTACAAGCCGGGGGTGAAACCGGTGCCGGTGAAGGTTACGCGAGCCCAGTCGCTCGGGCTGACTTCCTTCGCAGCGGAATCAGAAGCGGTAAAGGAGACGCCCTCCACCGCACCTTCAGCACGGTTCGGGTTGACGGGGGACTCGATCACCTGCGTGGGATCCCACCATGGGCGATCCTGAACAGCGTTGGCCGTACCAACGCCGGCACAGAGAGTGCTCACGGCGATGACGCAGGCGCTAATACCTTTGGTCAATGAACGCATAATATTCTCTCGGTAGAGGTTATAAGTGGGAAGAAAAAGCGGCGAGCCGGGAAGGTTCGGCCCGCCGCTAAGCACTGAGAACGGTGCCTGTGTACTACACGACGCCAGCTGCGAAGCCGAGCATCGCCTTGGTGGCATCAACTAGTGCAGGTCCAACCTCTTGGAACCAGTGGACCACCGGCATGGGGTCGCTGGGCGGGTCGAGCGGAATGCCTGCATTGGGGTCGTGATCTGCACCCATGATGTAATCCTTTCGGCTGAAAGTGCATCGGAGGTGCTGGGCATAACCCAGCACTGCGGAGTCTTAGGCCAGCTTGCCCACGAGGCCCAGGATGGCGACGGTCAGGTCGACAGCGTTGGAGAAGAAGCTGTCGACGTTGTCCACGCTGATCTCGGAGGAGAAGGCATCCAGGCTAGAAGTGTCAGCAACACCGGTGGTCTCGCCGGCGCCCGGAACCTCGTCTACCGGAAGATCGCCAGCGGGGGCGTCAACGGCAGGGGTGTCCACCTCGGGAACCTCGGTCTCCGGGGCGTCCACGACGGGAGCCTCGGTCTCAGGAGCGTCAGCCACGGGGGTTTCGGTCACGGTGGTGGTCTCGTCAATCACGTCGTTCTCAACTACTGCATTGTCCATGAAACAAACTCCTTATGAGTTGGATCTCGATTTCACGAGAATCTTCAGAATGTGGCACATAACGCGCCTTGTACACGTAACTCGCTAGGTGTGAAGTAACTCTCTGTAACGTCCCACCAGCTCGTTACGATGAACACTAACGGACGCAGCAGAAAACCGCTAGCACCTCGAAAAATGCGCCAACTTACGCTCCTGACAAGAAGCTAAGAAAAAGCTGAATATAGCGATTCTGAGAATGATTGAGCGGCTCAATTCACATCATTATTCGGAATGCTTAAGACTTGTTGAATAGTGCAACAAAATGATGTGCTACTGGAAGAGCTTTTCTATTAAAACCTATGGAATAACGGGTGTATGTGGTCTGATGACGGACATCGGCGAGGTGGTGGACGCAGCAAGGATGCTGGGTGCTGAGCAGTGATAATCCCTACTTGTCCGTAGGTTAGGGGAGTGAGGTGCACCTTGTCCATGGCCGGAGTTATTGATTCACCCTATGGCGACATGAGGCGTTAACCGGCCGTGTGTGGGGCGCGGGGGTGGTAGGATGCGTACAGACTTGTGGCCACCTCAGCAAAGGGTGCACTGCACAGATTCGCTCGCCAGTGTATGTGGGGACGCGTAAATGTCGACGTCTGTCGCTTAACAAGGGGTCATAGCGGCCGATTCAGGGTAGGCTAATCTGGGGGTGATGTCCGATGTCGGTCGGGGGGGTTATGTGCCGCCATTCTGAGTACTTGTACACAGTCCACTAAGTGCGTGCTGTGACTCGCATGGGGCGCTGTGTCTGGGTCTGAGTGTGGCGTGAGGCGTGCGGTCGCCACTGAGAGCAGGGTGCGAGACGAGGACGTGGCCCCAGCGATAGCGGAATGGGGAATCTAGGGGCTGGGGGGCCGGGTGCGGAGGGTGGCCGAGACCGCTAGGTCTCGCTGGAGTGTGGAGCGCGATGCGCCGCCAACGCTGAGCGGGGAATGGGGAGCATCGCTAAAGTGACATAATGTATATTATCGGACAAATATCGATGCTGGTGGGTGCACGCTGTTGTTATGGCTTCCGCCGTCAGGTCTGTGGCTGAGACTATTGTCCTCACGCGTCGCTATCTGCGGTTCTGTGCGACCTACCGCGGCGTCGCTTTTCGACTCTTCGCTCACTGTGTGAGGTTTAGCCGCATCGCCTGCGGTGTCCGTGGTGTGTGCTCCGTGCTCAGCAGTTCTGGACGGCTCGGTTGCCCACGTGCTCATCTGCGCTGTGCGGCCTCGCCACCCACACGCTCACGCGCCACTGAGCGTGCCGCGCTCATTCCACCATCGCTCCCGCTATGGACGCGAAAGAATGCGCCACTGCGTAGTAGCGCGCGCCCAGGTGGCCATCGGCGCGCCCCTCTGCCCTTACACAGATATGCCACCTATTACGTCACAGTGACGAAATAAGTGGCATTCCTAGGGCTGTGGGATGAAGCGGCTATCGCTGTTTATAGGCTGTGACCAACTGCCAGATGGTCAGTGCAATCAGTAGCACTGAGAAGCCGGCCAGCCAAGCCAAGCCTTCGGTGTACATGAAGATGCCGAAGATGATGAGTACGACGAGGCGCACCCACATGGCGGGAATCAGCTTATTCACCATGGCGCGCTCCTAGCTGTCTTTCTGCATGCTGATGCGGATATTAAGCTCGCCGTCCTCGGAGATCTTCGCAGCAATGAAGTCTGGGGTCTTGACTCCAAAGTCCTCGCGATTAAAAGGAATGGTGCCCGCCAGAATGATGGATTCGCCGCTGCGCAGCACATCGAACTCGGCACTCACCGGGTTGGTCACGCCCTTGATGGTGAACTCGCCATCGAGCTGCACGGTGGCCGGAGTGCCATCATCAGGAACCTGTGAGAGATCCGCAGGCTTGGTGAGTACGAAGCGGGCATCGGGATAGAGCTCCGTTTCCAAGAGCTTGCGGCGCACGTTCACATCGCGACGCTTCTGATCGGTCTCGACCTGTGTGAGGTCGGCCACCATTTCGGCGCCGGCCTGGACGGAATTATCACTGACCGCCGCGGAGCCGGTGACAGCTCGTGTGGAGCCAGAGGTACTACGGCGCTCCCCCGGCAGGATCTCCTCGAAGGTATAGCCTACCGAGGTGGTGTTTCCCTCGGCGCTGGGAACGACAGTCCACTCGCCATTGACGTCCGTGCTGGCCGCGTTGGCCTGCTCGGTAGAGATACCCCCAGTCTGTACTCCGGAGTTCATCACGGCCTTGTACACCACGGGCGCCACGGCAAGCAGCGTGAGAACGACGATGACTACAACGGCACCGACGACGACGGCTTTATTAGCCCCTTTGGAAGCCCCAGTATTCATGTCTTGCATCCTAACCCAATTTTAGAAACGGAAATGTTCAATGGCCCGAGCCATGCGCTGCAGCTCCTCGCACAGTTCGTCGATGTCCTCGGGCTCGGCATCCTCGGCCACCGCGGTGGCGATATCCTCGGCGGCGCAACGCAGCTCATAGAGCGAGTCCGTGAACTGGGCCCGTTGCTCGGGGGTGATCACCACTGCATCGCTAGGAAGCTGTCGACTCTCCGCTAGTTGTCGGTGCTCATAAGCACGTTGCCGACACGAGGCGCTGCAGTACTTCTTTGGTCGCCCCCTGCCGCTAGTGGCGAATTCCTTTCCGCACCACTGGCAGGTGTGGGTCACAGAATCGCGTCTAGTCACGGCTGTATATATTAGCGCACCCCGCCCTGTGTGAGGGCGGGAGCATCCGCGTGGCTAAAATGTGTCTGACGAACTACAACCGCAGTGCTCCGTGGTGGAACTAAATGCACGGCATGTGCGTTGTACCTAAAGCAATACAGCCGCAAAGAAAAGGACGGATTAAAACATGGCAGATCGCGTACTGCGCGGCAGCCGCATGGGTGCTGTGAGTTACGAAACCGATCGAGATCATGATCTCGCACCTCGGCGCATGGTCAAGTACAAGACGGACTCGGGAGAGATTTTCGAGGTTCCCTTCGCCGACGATGCCGAACTCCCCGAGGAGTGGCTGTGCAAGAACGGCCAGATGGGCACCCTCATGGAAGGCGAGGGTGTTGAGGGTAAGCCGGTGAAGCCGCCGCGCACCCACTGGGACATGCTCTGCGAGCGCCGCAGCATGGAAGAGCTCGATGAGCTGCTCGATGAGCGCATCGAGTATCTGCGCAAGCGCCGCCGCAACGCCGCCAAGCTGCTCAAGCAGCAGAAGGAAGAAGAAGAGCGCGCTAAGCAGGAGGCTGGCAAATAAGCCCAGCGCCGTGCACAGATAGACCACGACCCGAGAACCATTACGCAGCGGTTCCCGGGTCGTGGTCTTTTTCCTTATAAGCTAGTCCCCTAGTGCCCGCCCCCACCGCGAGCTGCGGTGCTCGTGGCGGGACGCTATAAGGCACTTAGTGGTTGAACTTGGGGCGCGTCTTGTGGCGCTTGATTTCATACTGCACCTGTTTGCTGGTCTCGTTGTAGAGATCGCGGAGCTGCTCGGCGCGGTGCTTGAGACCCCACAGCGTGACCTGGGACAGCGAGCTGGTGACGAAGCTGCCGTCCAGCTTGGATTCGCCGATCTCGCGTTCGGTGAAGGTGATCGGGACTTCCTGGACATCGAAGCCCGCCTGGACGGCGCGGAAGGCGAGATCCACCTGGAAAATATAGCCGGCGTTGGACAGTTCCGAGAAGTCGATCGCTTCGAGGACCTCGCGTCGATAAGCGCGATAGCCTGCGGTCATATCACTCAGACCTGCGCCGAGGGCGAGCGAGATGTAGATATTGCCGCCCTTGGACAGCACATAGCGCTTCTTGGGCCAGTTGACCACGCGGGCGCCCGGAATATAGCGCGAGCCGATGACCAGGTCGGCCCCCTCATCCACCGCGTTCAGCAGCAGATGCAGCTGCTCGGGGGCATGGGAGCCATCCGCATCCATTTCGCAGAGCACGCTGTAGTCGCGCTCCAAGCCCCAGTTAAAGCCCTCAATATAGGCGCCGAGCAGGCCTTCCTTGACCTGGCGGTGGCACACAAAGATCTGATCGTCCTGTGCAGCGAGCTCATCGGCGACCTTGCCGGTGCCGTCGGGGCTGTTGTCGTCCACAATGAGGATGTCCACACTCGGTGCGGCCTGGCGGATACGAGCGGTGATCAGCGGGGTATTTTCGCGCTCATTGTAGGTCGGGATAATGACCAGTGTCTTCTCACTCGGCTTCGTCACAGATGTCGCTACTTTCCATTGCTACGGGACGCATCCGCACCACCACGGTGAGAAAGCGCCACTAGGGGCTGACTTCAGGCGCTGCGACCACGCACTATACCGGCCGCAGCGGCTAACACTCCAATAATAGTGAGTCCGGCCTCGATCTGACCACCATGGACGGCTGCGATCGTGCGCGTGGCCCGTAGCGGTAGCGTGTCCACCAGGTGATCTGCGGTGAAGATATCGGTCTGTTCCAGCACCTTTCCACTCGGGCTCACCAGGGCGGAGACCCCAGAGGTGGCGGCCACCACAACTGCCCTATCCAGCTCCTTGGCACGGAATCTGCTCATCGCCAACTGTTGATAGGTCATGTCTGTGAAACCGAAGGTGGCATTGTTGGTGGGCGTGGTCAGGATCTGTGCGCCGGCCAGTACAGCATCGCGGCCAGCGCGGTCGAAGGCCACCTCGTAGCAGGTGGATACACCCACCGCGATGTCGTTCATATGCACCACGCCCGATCCCTCGCCGGGCTTGAAATCTCCGGCGAGATCAACGTAGTCGGAGAAGTGCCGAAAGAAATCTCGGTAGGGCATGTACTCGCCGAAGGGCTGTAAGTACTTTTTGTGATGGTGCTCGCCCACTGTGCCATCGGCGTTGAACACCACCATCGTGTTGCGCGCGCCGGCCTTATCGCGGGTGATCGTGCCCACCAGTAGTGGTGCGTTGACGTGCTCGACCGCCTCTGCGATGCGGGCTCGGGCAGATGCGTGGGCGAAAGGATTGACATCGGAGGCGTTTTCCGGCCAGATCACGAGATCGACGGGGCGCTCAATGCGTTCGGTTTCGGCACTATGGTTGTTCAACACCGCCTCGCGCTGGGCGTTGAAATCCAAGCCCATGCGCGGCACATTGCCCTGCACGGCGGCAACCGTCGCCTCCCCGAAGGAGGGGCGCTGGTCCAGCGAGGAGCTATACAGTGTGCCGCTGAGGAGTATCACGGCAACGGAGGAGAGTGTGAGCATCGACGACAGTCGTGCACGCAGAAGTAGTCCGGCGAGTCCGGCGCCGATGCCTACGGTGGCGGCACTCACGAGCGCCGGCCCACCCACCGGGGCCAGAGCACTGAGGGGCCCATTGATTTGTCCCCAGGCCACCCGCACCCATGCGAAGCCGCCGAAGGGCCATGTGGAGTGCAGCCACTCCACGGCCACATAGAACAGCGTGAAGGCCAGCGGCCCGAGGCGCGGTGCGATAGTGGAAAACAGCAGGATATAGAGGGTATTGACGATAGCGAGCGCAATATAGGGTGGGGTGCCGACGAACTCGCCCACCCAGGGCAACAGCGGCAGATAGGCGCATAAGGCGTGGGTGGCGCCGATGAGGAGGCCGCTGCGCCAGGTGATCGGGCGGGCCATCCAGCGGCGCCAGGGGTGCAGCGCGATATACAGCAGCGCGAAGCTCAGCACCCCGGCGAACCAATAGCCGTGGGGCTCGAAGGAAAAATACAAGAGCAGCCCTGAGAGGGCTGCGCAGGCGAGGTGGAGAAGCAGCGGCATTACTGAGATTCAGGGCTATCGCTATCGTTGCTCGGGCCGTTGCTGCGGCCCTTGTTCTGGCCGCTATTCGGGATGTCGAAATCGTCGGGATTGACGTTTTCTGTCCACTTCTTGATTTCTTCTTCGTCGATCACCGGCGCGAAAGAGCCATAGGTGCCGCGCTTTTGGGTCATCGTGAAGGTCTTAACGCTCAGCTTATCCAGGCGCGCCATGGTGGTGCGCGCCATGACCCGTCGGATCACCGCGCGGGTGGGCGGCAGAATGCAGAGCAAACCGGTGATGGAGGTGATGTATCCGGGCAGAGCGACGCCCACCAAACCGGCGAAGAGCAGGCCATAGTCCCCTACCACCTGACCGGGGCGGGCCGCCGTGGGGTTGCTGGCGGCGCGGCGCACGATCGCGCGCATCTCATAGTTGGCGAACACAAAGCCGAGGATGAACAGCAGGCCAAGGAGCAGAATCGCCCAGCCGAAGCCAATCCACCTACCGACGAGGTAGAACGCGAGGATCTCGCCGACGATGTACAGGGGGAAAAGTAGTCCTAAACGCACGGTGGTCGAGTCTACCTGAGCCTACGGGCACTCGGGTGGAGCCAAGCGTACACGCCGCTACCCTCGTGGTGCCTCCGGGCGGCTGAGACGAGAACACCCTCCCGCGGCACTGCGTGGGCAGATGCTCGGGAGGGTGGCTGGTGCGGCTAGCTCTGGGAGTCGCCGCGAGCCTCGATATCGCCTTCCATCTCTAGGAAGGTATCGCGGAGCAGATTAAGACGCTCTTGGTCCGGCTCCTCCCAAAGGTTGCGGTCGGCAGCTTCGAGCAGACGCTCCGCGATATCCTTCAGCGCCCAAGGATTGGACTCTTGGAAGAACTCGCGGTTGGTCTCGTCTTTTACATAGGTGTCTGTGAGAGTCTCATACATCCAATCGTCCATGAGACCGGTGGTGGCGTCATAGCCGAAGAGATAGTCCACGGTGGCGGTCATTTCGAACGCGCCCTTGTAGCCGTGGCGGCGCATCGCCTCGATCCAGCGCGGATTGACGACGCGGGCACGGAAGACGCGCCGCGATTCCTCGTGCAGGCTGCGGGTCTTCACCGTTTCCTGGCGGGTGGAATCGCCGATGACGGCGTCGGGGTTCTCCCCTGTCAGAGCGCGAATCGTGGCCACCATGCCGCCGTGATACTGGAAGTAGTCATCCGAATCGGCGATATCGTGCTCGGCGGAGTCAATGTTCTTCGCCGCTACCTTGATGCGACGGTAGGCGGCCTTCATCTCCTCATCGGCCTTCACACCGGGCAGATCACGGCCATAGGCATAGCCGCCCCAGGAGGTGTAGACGGCCGCGAGGTCTTGATCATCGCGCCAGTTGCCGGATTCGATGAGCTCAAGCATACCGGCGCCATAGGTGCCGGGCTTGGAGCCGAAGATACGGCGTGGAGTGAGACCGGAGTCCACATCGGCCTGGGCGTGAGCGGCCACATAGTTCTGCTCGTGGGGCTCGTCCAGGCCGGCGACGAGCTGGACGGCATCGTCGATAAGCGTGATGACGTGCGGGAATGCATCGCGGAAGAAGCCGGAGATACGCACGGTGACATCGATGCGAGGGCGGCCGAGTTCCTCCAGCGGGATCACGTGCAGATCCACGACGCGTCGCGAGGCTTCGTCCCACACCGGGCGCACACCCAGCAGGGCGAATACCTCGGCGATGTCATCGCCGGAGGTACGCATGGCGGAGGTACCCCATACAGAAAGCCCCACCGACTCGGGATAGGCGCCGTCGTGATCGGACTGGTAGCGCTCGATGAGCGAATCGGCCAGGAGCTGGCCGGTTTCCCACGCGAGGCGCGAGGGGATGGCTTTGGGGTCCACGGCGTAGAAGTTGCGGCCGGTGGGCAGCACATTGATCAGACCGCGCATCGGCGAGCCGGAGGGCCCAGCCTCGATGAAGCGGCCATCGAGAGCGCGCAGGATCTGGGTGATCTCGCGCGGCGTGGCCGCCAGTCGCGGCACCACTTCCTCAGCAGCGAAGCGCAGCAGGTGCGCCAGCTGCTCCGGCTTGGCGGTCTCCGGCAGCTCCACGCTGCGCAGCACCTCGTCTACTGCGTCTGGGTCCCAGTTGTGATCGGAGAGGGAGCGGATCAGCGAGACGGCCAACTCCTCGATGTTATCGACGCGGGTGCGGCTCTCATCGCCCGATTCGGAGAGCCCGAGGCTTTCGCGCAGGCCCTCCACCGCGCTGGAGCCGCCCCACAGCTGGCGGGAACGCAGCATCGCGGCCACCAGCTCTACGAGCTCCTCGTCCTTGCTGCGCTGGCCGAGCACGTGCAGGCCGCCGCGGATAGCAACGTCTTTGATCTCGCAGAGCCAGCCGTCGACGTGCATGAGCATGTCATCGAAGACCTCCTCGTCGGGGCGAGAGTCCCAGCCGAGGTCTTGGTCCATCTTGGCGGCTTGCAACAGCGTCCAGATCTCTTGGCGAATGGCCGGAAGTTTGGCCGGGTCCATCGCGGAGATGTTCTGGTGCTCGTCGAGAAGCTGCTCGAGGCGGGTGATATCGCCATAGGATTCGGCGCGCGCCATGGGCGGGATCATGTGATCGACCAAGAGGGCGTGGGCGCGGCGCTTGGCCTGGGTGCCCTCACCGGGGTCATTGACCAAGAAGGGGTAGATCAAGGGCACATCGGCGATGGCTTGATCCGGATAGCACTCATTGGACAGGCCCACGGTTTTACCGGGGAGCCATTCCATGTTGCCGTGCTTGCCCATGTGCACAATGGCGTGGGCGCCGAAGATCTCTCGCAGCCAGTAGTACACGCCCAGATAGTGGTGGTTCGCGGGCAGATCGGGGTCGTGATAGATGCCCACGGGGTTTTCCCCGAAGCCGCGCGGCGGCTGCACCATCAGCATGACATTGCCGAACTTCAGGCCGGCGATATAGAGCTCGCCGGTGTCGGGATGCACGTAGTGCTCGCCGGGCGCCTGGCCCCAGTGCTCGATCATTTCTTCCTGCATTGCCTGCGGCAGCGTGGAGAAGAACGAGCAGTAGTCCTCCTTAGAGAGCTTGAGCGGGTTTGTGCGCAGCACCTCCTCGGTGAGCCACTCAGGGTCGTGGCCACCGGCGTCGATCACGGCGTGCATGAGCGCATCGGAGTTGCCATCGGTGAAACCGGGGATCTGGGTGGTATCGCCGAGATCGTAGCCGGCCTCGTCCAGGGCGTGCAGTACCCGCAGCGTGGAGGCGGGGGTATCGAGGCCTACCGCATTGCCGATGCGGGCGTGCTTGGTGGGATAGGCGGAGAGCATGAGCACGATCTTTTTCTGCTCATTGGGAATCGAGCGCAACTTGGCATGGTTGACGCTGATCGACGCCAGCCGCGCGCAGCGCTCCTTATCGGCCACATAGGAGATCAGGCCATCATCGTCGTATTCCTTGAAGGAGAAGGGAACGGTGATGATGCGGCCATCAAACTCGGGCACGGCCACCGAGTTGGTGACATCGAGCGGAGTGAGGCCATCGTCATTGTCCACCCACTGGCTGCGCGGCGAGGTGGTGGCGATGCCCTGAATAATCGGCACATCCAAGGCGGCGAGTGCCTTCACATCCCAGGAGTCATCGTCGCCGCCGGCCTGCGCGCTCGCGGGAGCCTTTCCACCGGCGGCCAGCACGGTGGTGATGATGGCATCCATGGTGGAGAGCTCATCGAGCAATTCCTCGGAGGCCTGGCGCAAAGACGCGGCAAAGAGCGGCACGGGCACGGCACCCGCGGCCTGGATGGCGCGCGCGAGTTCCGCAATGTAGTCGGTATTGCCGGCAAGGTGCTGGGCACGGTAGTAGATGATGCCCACCCGTGGTGCCGAGTCTGGCGCCTTAGCGTCCTGCTCTGCCTCGTCGAGGTGGCCCCACATGGGCATACGCGCCGGCGGCTGGAAGCCAAAGCCGGTGAGCAGCACGGTATCGGAGAGGAAGTGGTGCAGCTGCACCAAGTTCTTCGCCCCGCCCTCGGCGAGATAGGTGTGGGCCTCGGTGGTCACACCCGCCGGTGTGGTGGAGGTGCGGGTGAGCTCGGCGTCCACGGCCAACTCGCCCGAGACAAACACGGTGGGCTTGTTATGCGCGAGCACGGTGGTGATGAGGTCTTCCCACCAGCGATAGCCACCCAGCAGCCGGGCGACGATGATCTCGGCGTCGCCCACCAGCTCATCGATGCGTTCAGAGCTCAACCCAGTGGGATTGGCGTAGCGGAAATGAACATGATCCTCGGAATTGGCCGCCTTTGCGGAGAGCAAATCCGTATCAGACGTGGAGAGCAACAGAATCATGGAGAAGATGACTCGCTTTCATCGTGTGTGGGTGTGCGCGCCCACGCGAACAATGGGGGTACAACAGCGGCAGCGGCCTTGAGGTCTGGCTATCACAGTGGCGCGACCGCGACCGGAGTTGCACCGGTTTCCCAAGACACTGACTGTGACCTAACCCTACACATATGTGATGTGTCTCAAGGGCACTAGCCGGTCGATCTACCGCAAGTTTTTTTCTCTGCGCCATAGAGATGACTGCACAGCCACTGGGCATGACGACGCATCGTTAAGGCATAGGTGCCAAAGTGGCCCACAGTGAAGTGAAAGATGGTGGGCAAAAAGGCATACACTCGATAATCCAGAAACTCCGGGCTGAGCCTGGCCCAGCCGCGCGCCACTTCCTCTACCTGTGGGAAAGGGATCACATCGTCATAGCGGTTGCCCCACAATAGCGTGGGGTGATGCAGCGGCTGGGTGCCTAAACGATGCCGCTCCAGCTCGGCGGTGAGCGCCGCAGACTCATCAAGACTGGCGCTGAGGCGTTGGTCATTCGTAGTCCAGTGCCTACTACCACGCCAGCCGCCGCGCAGTGCCGCGCCGAAGGCAGAGAGCAGCGCTGTGGCCCGGATCTGTTCCAGTCCGTAGTCACTGACATTCGCCAACGCCGCACGCACCGTCTCCGGATGAGAGGTATAAAAACCGAGCACGGCAAAGGAAACAATGCCGGTGAGAGTGTGGTGATCCACAAAGCGCAAGACCTTCACGAGGTCCGAGGGCGGTGCCCCCACCACCGCCGCGCGTGGCCGCGGCTCAGCTGTAGCGGCCAGTTCGCAGGCCTTGCCTACGGCTCCCCCGCCCTGAGAAAATCCCCACCATCCCACCGGGGCGGCTGCGGGAAAGAAATGGCTACTGCAGGCGCGGACGGCGTCGATAAGCGCATAACCGCAGGCGATGTTGTTAGCGTAGAGCTGAATGCCGGTGCGTGGATCGCGGGGATAATCGATGACCACTACCCCCATGCCGCGGGAGACAAAATGATTGATCACCGGCAGCTCATAGGCAAAGATCACATCCTCGATACGGCGGCCGCGGCGCCGCACCGCCCAGCCGACCGGCGCCGACTGCGAGGGGTCAGAGGAGGCCCCCATGCCCTGGGTGGAGGGAGCAAACGCCACCACTGGGCGCGGCCCAAGCCCCGTCCACGGGCGCAACGGGCGGATATACAAACCCGTGGCGGGAATGACACGGCCGGTCGAATCGTCGGTGGTATAGCTAAAACGCCAGCTGCGCGCCGGGATAGCACGCCCACCCACCCCGACAGTGGAGGTGGGTTGGGCATCAATGAGGACTCCTCGCACATCCGGGTGAGGCTGGGTGCGCACCTCGACCGCAGGGGCGGCAGGCGGCCGCCGGAGCGCATGGCCAACCAGACCGGCCACCACCCGCAGCTGCGCGGCCACTCCCCGACCCGCAGGCATGCTGCGCCGCCGCTGCTCGCTAGGAGGAGACTGAGGATCATCCATGCCAGATAGGATAAACCCATGACTGAATTTGACCAGAACATTGCTCTCGGGAGGGAGCTTTTCGGCGACACCCTCGATAGCTATGAACGCAGCGCGGAGTCCCTGTTGGAGTCCTGGGACCAAGACTTCAGCGATGCCGCGCTCAAGGAGCTCGACCAGATTCTGCTGCGCGCTTATGGTCTCGAGAGCGACTACGCAGATAAGGTTCTCGGCGCGTTGGGGCTGCCCGTTCCCGAGGAGGCGGAGTATGTGACTATGCTGCTCGGACAGGCCCTCGTAGCCACTGGGCAGTGGGAATGGGCGCTCGTGTGGGCCCCGCCGAAGATCCCGGGCGAGATCACCTTCACCTACTGTCTCGCTCGCGCCGACCACGAGCAGCTGCTCTTTCCCGGATCCTGGGTAAAAATGGCCGTATTCGGCACCGCCCCCGAGGAGCCGCTCGACGCCGCGCCGGGGCTGGCATGGGCTCTGGGCTCGGCACGGGACTATCTTTAAAGCTATGGAGAAGTTCGATCACGTCCCCTCTGTCGCCGACACGCTCGGTCTTGGCAATCGCCAACGCGGTGATGGCTGCCCTGGCGCGTTGAAGATGCATGAGGCCGCCGATGGTTTCATCGGTCGCATCCGCATCGCCGGTGGTCGCGCCAGCTCGGAGCATCTTGCAGCGCTCGCCCACCTTGCCGAGGAGCATGGCGATGGCGATATTCACGTCACCACCCGCGGCAACGTCCAAATCCGCGGCATCCGCCAACGCGAGGCGTTTTCCTCGGCGGTGTGCGAGCTCGGCCTGTTACCGAGCATCGCCCACGACAAGATCCGCAATATCATCGCCTCTCCCCTCTCTCGCGACCTCGACGCGCTCGTCGCCGACCTCGATCGCGGGCTCCTGGCCAGCAAGGAAGTCACCGGCCTCTCCGGCCGTACTCTCTTTGGCCTCGATGGCGGCGACGGGGGCATCACCGCCCAGCACCCCGACTTCGGCATCCAATTGATCTCGCCGCGCGAGGCCATCGTGATCCTCGGTGGTCTCCCCACTGCTCTTTCGGTGCTTATCGACGCCGCCCCGCAGGTCCTCATCCACGCCGCTGAACAATGGCAACGAATCCGCAGTGAGTGCTGGCGCGTGCAGGAAAGCCCAGAGTTGCGTGCCCAGCTGCTCGACTATCTGGCGGAGCTGCCCGAGTGCAGCCCCACGCGAGAGACCGTGCAGCTGACTAAGCGGGCCAAAGCCGAGGACGCCCCCATCGGCTGGCTGGAGCGCAGCGATGGCCGGGTGGATCTCGGCGCCTCCTTGCCTTTTGGCGTCCTCAGCGCCCGAGTGGCGCTGATGCTGGCGGCTAGCGACAAACCCGTTCGTATTACTCCGTGGGCCGGCGTGGTGGTGTGCGATCTCGACGAAGACGAAGCCGAGGCCGCGGCTAAGGTGCTTGCTCCTCAAGGGCTGGTATTTGACCGCCACTCCCCATGGCTGCGGGTCAGCGCCTGCACCGGGCTTCCCGGGTGCAGCAAATCCCGCAGCGATGTGCGCGGCGATGCCCTGAGCGCGATCCGCACCCAGGCCCTGCCCGATCCCTCCACCGCCGACGCGGTGCACTTCTCCGGCTGCGAACGCCGTTGTGGGCACCCCTTGCACAATTACTGGGACTATGTGGCCGAAAGCGATGGTGACTATGACGTCACCGTCGCCAGCGGCACTCCCGCTACCGCGCGCACCTTCTAACCCCGAGAGGAAACCCTGTCAGGTGTACACCTACGAAACAGACGGCAACGAGATTTACCGGCAGTCCTTCGCCATGATCCGCGAGGAATCCGATCTCTCCCCCTTCGATAAAGAGCAGTCCCAGGTGGCGGTGCGCATGATCCACGCCGCCGGTGCCACCGATCTTGCAACAGATATCGAGTTCTCTGCGGGACTTGTCCCCGCCGCGCGAGAGGCACTACGCAGCGGAGCTCCCATCATTAGCGATGTGAACATGGTGCGCTCAGGCGTGACGCGCACCCGGCTGCCCGCGGACAACGATGTTGTCTGCATGTTGCGCGATGAGGAGACCGTAGAGCTTGCCCGCAGCAGAGGAACTACGCGCTCTGCCGCGGCCGTGGAACGCTGGGAGCCGATCCTCGGAGGCGCCGTGGTGGCCATTGGTAACGCCCCTACCGCACTATTCCACCTGCTCAACTGGCTCGCCGAGGATCCTCAGCGACCTCGCCCAGCAGCCGTGCTCGGCATTCCCGTCGGTTTCGTCGGCGCCGCCGAATCCAAGGTGGCCCTAGCGGAGTCCGCTGCCGATCTCGGAATCGAGTTCCTCACCGTTCATGGCCGCCGCGGCGGCTCTGCCATCACCTGCGCCGCCCTAAACGCCCTAGCCACCGAGAAGGAGATCATCTAACCGTGGCTTCCGGAACACTCATCGGCATCGGGGTCGGCCCCGGTGATCCCGAACTACTGACCCTCAAGGCCGTCGCCACGTTGAAGCAGGCCGATGTGGTGGTCTATCACGCCGGTCCGAAGCGCAGTTCGACCGCGCGAGCCATCGCCGCCGACTACCTGCCCGAGGACTGTGAAGAGGAACTGCTCGCCTACCCAGTGACCACTGGGATTACCAACCACCCCGGCGGCTACGCCGGGGCCATGGCCGAGTTCTATAGCGAGGCCGCCGAAAGGCTCAGCGCGCATCTCGCCGCCGGCAAGACCGTGGTGGTGCTCAGCCTGGGCGATCCCATGCTCTACTCCTCGTATCAGCACCTGCACCGCCTGTTGGCGAGCGACTTTGAGGCAAAAATCATTCCCGGTATCCCGTCTATTACCGCCTCCGCTGATGCCTTGGGGCTTCCCCTCGCCGAGGCCGAGGACATACTCGCTGTGCTGCCCGCCACCGTGGGCGTGGAAAACCTCAAGCGTGCACTGAGCACCGCCGATACAGCCGTGATCATGAAGTTGGGCCGCACCTTCACCGCCGTCCGAGACGCCTTGGAGGCCACCGGCCGGCTGGAGGACTCCTATATCGTCTCCCGCGCCAGCATGGAAGGCCAGCGCATCCTGCCCGTGCTCGAGGCTGATCCGGAGAATATTCCCTACTTCTCCTGCGTTGTGGTGCCCAGCCAGCGTCAAGGCTTTGTGCTTGAGGATCAACAGCCCTCCCATGGTGAGGTGGTAGTGCTGGGACTCGGCCCAGGCGACTCTGCGTGGACCACTCCCGAGACGTCATGGGAGCTTGCCAGAGCCACCGATGTGGTGGGCTACTCCACCTATGTGCGGCGGGTGCCGCAGCGGGCCGGACAGCGCCAGCATCTCTCCGATAACAAGGTGGAAGCCGAGCGCGCCGCTATGGCCCTCGACTTGGCGAAGGAAGGCAAGCGCGTGGCCGTGGTCAGCTCCGGTGATCCGGGAGTATTCGCCATGGCCTCAGCGGTGCTCGATGTAGCCCAAGACCCGCAATGGGCCGATGTGTCGGTGCGGGTCGTGCCGGGAATGACCGCAGCGCAGGCTGTGGCATCGCGCGTCGGCGCCCCTTTGGGGCATGACTTCGGCATGATCTCCTTGTCCGACCGACTAAAACCGTGGGAGGTTATCGAGAAGCGGATCCGTGCACTCGCCTCCGCCGACATGGCCTTCGCGGTCTACAACCCGGCATCGAAGACCCGACGCGAACAGGTGGCGAAACTCGCCGAGATCGTCGGTGAGTACCAGTCGCCCGAGCTGCCGGTGATCGTCGCCCGCGCCGTGGGCTCCGAGCAGGAACGGGTGCAGGTGACTACGCTCCGCGACTTCGACCCAGAGATCGTGGACATGCGCACCATGGTGATTATCGGCGCCTCCACCACCACCGTGTATCGCGGCGGGACGGAGAAGGCCACGAGGGTGTTTACCTCTCGCCGCTACGCCACCCAGGACCCGTTGAATCTGTTTTAGAGCCTGATTCCGCAATAATGAAGCCAGCTGCGCACCTCTCAGGGTGCTGCAGCCGGCTGTGCTGTGTGGCGAAGCAATAAGGGCCTAGTTTTTCTTCGATTCCTGGCGCTTGTCCGGGGTTTGGCGAGCCCACGTGCCGATGGGACCGGCCACACGCGGAGTTTGTTTGCCCAGCAAGGCGCGTTTATTCGCGTCCTTTTCCTCCGGCGCAAGTACGGAGATGACGGGCCCCTTCCCCTGTGCCTTAGGGTTGCGGCCCCCAGTGGGACCGAACGCCGCCATGGGGCCGCGGCCAGGGCTGGGCTTGCTGTTGCTTGTATTCTGCCCCAGAACCGCCGGCGGTGGCGTGGCGGCACCGCGTGGCGACGCCGTCGTGTTCGGGGAGTGATTCGGAGTAGAAGTAGCCGCGGGAGGGATCAGCGGCTGAGCAGAGCGTGCCAAGGGGGCCGCTCCTGCCCCACTGCTACTACGCAGGGGCGCACCTGATGCGGAAAGCCCAGCGTGCCGGGGCGTAGTGGATGTCACCCTGCGGGCCGAGCCGGTGGCGTGTGGCACCGCTCCGAGTGGCTGCACTGGGCTGGTTGCGGTGTGGCGGCCGGCAGATGCTGGGGATGGCGAGCCCAACGTGGTGGGCGTGGTGAGCGCATTGGTGAACGTCTGTGGACTTCTCGCGCCGCCTACCGTGCCGGCGATCGGGGATGTCTGCGGTGAAGAAGGATGGAGCAGGTTCTGGGACAGCTGTGGTGCGGCCGCTGAGGTGCCGGGTGTCGTAGTGGTGCCGGCGGTCTCCGTAGAGGGCGCGGCGATACTGGAGAGTTCGTTGAGAGCGGCGTGGGCACGCGCCATAGAACCCGGGTGATTGCTGGTGCTGTTGTGGGTGATGGCGTCGAGGGTCCGGAGTGTTTTAGGAACGTTGGCTCCCGCCGCGTCAACGGCGTGATCCATTCCCGTGGGAATGAGGTGGGCGTAGCCGCCTTGTGGCGGAGTGGCCATGAGATTGCGGAGAACCGGCACACCCATGTGGAGTGTGGGCGGAAAGAGCGTGGTGGTGAAAGTTTTGACGAAGGCGTCCTCGGCCTGAGCCTTGAGAGCCGGATCAGTGATGTGGGCGGTCCGCGCTGCCGCCTCGTTGACGAGGGAGTGGCCGTAGCTATGGATGGTGTGCAGGTTCTGCACCGTCATGCCCATTGCCTCGGCGTTGACGGAGAAATTCTGGGCTTGTTGCGCAGCTTCTCGGATGGTGGCTGCAGAGGCTTCGATCGCTTCGCCCTCATTGGTGCCGGCAATATCTGCAGCTATGTGATGCAGATCAGCGGAGATGGCGGCCGATTCAGTAGAGATCCATCGCCAGAGGTCCGCTGTAGTATCAACAAGGTTGATCCGTGTTGCGGCGAAGGCCGCCTGCAGGGCTTGCAAGGAGGTAGCTGGATTAACCACCGCTGGCGCGAAGGGGAAATCACTGTAGAAGATGCTCGGTTTCGGTGGAAAAGTTCCTAGGACTTCCTCAGAGGATGTTCCGTAGAGGCTTTCACGCATAGCCTCATCCTGAAACTGGAATCCGCCATTTGTTGCATGCGTGGCGTCGCTGAGCCAGTGAACGTGCTTCGCAAAAAGCGAAGCGACCTGTGTCAAGCTGCCTGGAGTGGACAGAAGAACATTCGCATGCTGTATGCCCAGCTGGTCTAGCCCGGAGACTTCGGTGAAAGTTTTTATTATGGATCCATTGGCTATATGAAGATGCATAAATTCCATCCGTTCTAGGCATGAACTTATTCGATCCCCGTTGAAGCCAAGATTTCCAGTGCAGACGTCCATGGTGATTACCCCTTCGTCTTTTGAGATATATGTTTTAGTACGTTATATGCGAGGTTGCATGCATCGTTTTGTGTGTACTTAAAAAAATGTGTTGTGGAAATAACCGACACCCGTCCTTCTGGGGTGAAACTTCCCGCTCCACAATGCGTTGATACCGAATCTGGAAGCTCAAAAGTGTGAACCTTCTTATCTGTAATAAACTTCCCTTTCGGGTGGATTCGTACCCTGCCTTCTAGGCTCTCGAGGGTGTTTGGGTCCGTCATTGTTAAATAAGACGTCGATTCCGACAGTTCGGTATGGTATATGCATGAATCAATGCCGTCATTGAAAATATGGGAAACAAATTTACGTTTCTTTAGTCCGAGCTTTTTCATGTCTGCCGGCGAAATTACTTCACAGGTATTGAAGTAGGCGAATCCTGGTGCCTGGTAGTCGAAGTTTTCTGATGTGGCTTCGAACCAGTCGGATAATTCAGTTCCCGCTTCCTTAGTTGTTGTTGGGTTCTCCTCGGTGGTACTGCGTGTTGCCTCCTCAGTTTCCGGTTGTCCAGTCGCTGCTGTGCAGCCGCTGGTTGTGATCAGCGTTAGGGCTAGGGCGGTGCCGAGGGCGCGGCGGCGTTGTACTGCGGAGTATCGGTTGCTCCTCATGGGTGTCCTTTCATTAGGTGTGTGAAACTAAGAGTGAATGAGGATGGACAGTTGTGCAGTACAACTCACTGCGGGTGCCCTTTTAAGGGGTGGCGAAGTGGTTGCGGAGACGACATCCCCCGAGGTCATCTCTGCACCACTCCGCCGATATCGCCGCCATTGCCTAGGGATGTGACGGCGACGGGGCGCGCTGCTCAAACAACCCCTAAGTTTGAGCACGCAGCCGATGCTGCCGAGGTGTGCGTCGCCACGATACGGTCGCCGCTGAAAGCGGATTCCGCCGCTGGGTGTGCGGTGGCGAGCACGCGCCTTTTCGGAGAGATGGCCCTCGCCGGGATCGCCGGCGTGAGGCTTTCTCCTTAGGCGCACGCTGCGGTGAGAGGCAGTTTCTTTCGAGTTCCGTTCCCACATCAGAGCCGCACCAAAGCGAAGCGAACGGCGGAGCGCCGCCGCGTCACTCTGCTGCGTAGTAGCACCACAAACCATGTGTGCTGCTTCCCCCTTGGTCTCAGATATTGGTACGTTCACTCGGCCACAGCGCTGCAATACAGTGTGGTTGCGAGCGCATGGTTGACGCCCTAGTGCCATGCGTGGGACACCGCGCGCACTCATGCGCTCACAGGGAGTAGACGTATCCACGGGGCGGCGAGGTTCCCTTGGCCCCTTTAGGGGGTAATAGCCGATAGAAGGCAGAATAAAGACCCCTCTCCCCTGCTGCTGTGATGCAGGAGGGATGGAGAGGGGTCGGAGAGGTATCCTTTAAAGGAGCCTCGGGCATCGGCCGAGGTAGGGATACGAGCCGGCCGGCTAGACCAGCCGAGCTTCGCGCATCGCGTCGGAGGCGTTGTCCACCACGATCACGTTGGAGCCGCCCGGTAGCGGGGGTCGTTCGACCATGACCACGTCGATTCCGAGCTCCCGGGCAGCGTCGAGCTTGGCACGGGTGTAGTTGCCGCCGGAGTTTTTGGTGACGACAACGTCGATCTGGTTGCCGATCATGAGTTTTTTCTCCCCAGCGACGTCGAAGGGTCCGCGGTCAAGGAGAACGCGATTGCGCGGCGGTAGCGCTACTTCTGGCGGGTCGACGCAGCGGATGACGTAGAGGTTGTGGGTATCGGCGGCGAAGTGCGCGAGTTTCTGTCGCCCGATAGTGAGGAAAATATGCGAGTAGTCGCGGGCAACCACCCGCGCTGCCTCTTCCACGCTGTGCACGGAGTGCCAGCGATCCCGCGGCTGCGGGGTCCAAGCGGGACGGTGAAGAGCGATGAGCGGGCGGCCAGTGGCGCGGCTTGCCTCGGCAGCGGATTCGCTGATGACCTCGGCGAAGGGGTGGGTGGCATCGATGAGCACGTCGATATCGTTGCTCACGATCCACTGCGCCAGCCCCGCCGGCCCGCCGAAACCGCCGATACGCACCATGCCCACAGGCAGGCGTGGATTCGCTACGCGGCCCGCCAGCGAGGTTGTGACCTCCCAGTTCTCGGCGAGCATGCGCTTAGCAAGGTCACGTCCCTCCGAGGTGCCGCCCAAAATTAGTGCACGCATGGAATCGTCCTTCCGTGTTCATCGCGGGGCCGGTCATCCGAGTAGAGGAAGGAATCCGGGAACTGCTCGGCGGCGAGAACTTTGCCGACGATAATCATGGCAGTGCGGGTAATT
This sequence comes from Corynebacterium sp. 11A, assembly GCF_008930935.1. Taxonomy (NCBI): domain Bacteria; kingdom Bacillati; phylum Actinomycetota; class Actinomycetes; order Mycobacteriales; family Corynebacteriaceae; genus Corynebacterium; species Corynebacterium sp. 11A. Next base: position 8,020 of record NZ_PQMR01000013.1, on the reverse strand, counting down.
CCTGCTTCGCGGATGGCGGCAGCGATCGTCGATAAGCGCCCGCGCACGATCTGCTCGTCGGGGCGGGAGGCATAGGCCACCACGGCCACCGGGCAGTCGCCATAATAAGGCTCGAGGGTGGCCACAACCTCGTCGATTACGTGGGCGGCGAGGTGAATGCACAGGGTGGTGCCGGTGCGGGCGAAGTTCTCCAGCTCCTCCCCTTCGGGCATCTGGCTGGCGCGACCATTGATGCGGGTGAGCACCACGGACTGGCCCACGGTGGGCACCGTCAGCTCATGGCCGAGGCTGGCGGCCGCAGCGGCGAAGGAGGGCACCCCGGGCACGATCTCGTAGTCGATCCCGAGCGCGCTCACACGCCGCGCCTGCTCCGCTAGCGCCGAATACACGCTGGGATCCCCCGACTGCAGCCGGGCCACGTCCTTGCCCTCCTTGTGGGCGCGCTCGATGACCTCCATGATCGCGTCGAGCGGCATGCGGGCGGTATTAATCACCTCCGCGCCGTCTGGGGTGTGCTCCAGTACCTCCTGCGGCACGATACTGCCGGCGTAGAGGCACACGGGGCAACGCCGAATGAGGGCATCGGCCCGCAGCGTTAAAAGATCGGCGGCACCGGGGCCAGCGCCAATGAAGTACACAGTCATAGGGGTTGTCTTTCTATTTGCTTACACGCCACTGCCATACAGGATAGGCCGGCTTATAGGCGGTGAAGGAACCGATCGAGGTTTCGTTTTCAATCGCGATGCGCCTCAGCGTGCCGCCGTACTCTCGTTTCAGCTGCCACAGCTTGTCGACGCTTTCTGCCGTCACCGCATTAGCCACCAGTCGCCCGCCTGGGCGCAGGGCCGTCCACGCCGCCTCCCAGACCCCCTCGGCGGTGAGCCCGCCGCCGATGAAGATGCAGTCGGGAGAGTCATTACGCAGTAGAGCATCGGGGGCGGCGCCGCTGATTTCTAGCTGGGGCACGCCGAGGGCGCGGGCGTTGGCCGCGATGCGCTCGGCGCGCTGCGGATGGCTTTCGAAGATGCGGGCGCGGTTACGGGGATCGAGTCGCAGCCATTCGATACTGATTGATCCCGATCCGCCGCCAATGTCCCACAGCAGCTCCCCTGCTCGGGGCGCGAGCGCGCACACGGTGAAGGCACGAATATCTTGTTTGGTGAGCTGCCCGTCATGGTCGTAGCTGTCATCGGGCAGCCCGGGGGCGAGCGTGCGCGCTGCCCGTGCCGGCGGTTCGACCGCGATAACGGCAAGGCCGCTGTCTTGTGCCGGTGGCGCGGCGGCAGTACCGGTGGTGATGCACTCGTGTGCCGCCCCGAGATCAGCGAGCACCGTCACGGCCGCGTCCTCGAGGCCGCGTTCGCGAAGATAGTCGCATATCGTGGCCGCGGAGGAGCGATCGCGCCCGAGCACGAGGAAGGGCCGGGCCTGATCCACCAGCACTCCGATGCTCGCGACATCGCCGGTCACCAGCGAAGTGTGCGGGGTGTTCTGCTGCGCCCAGCCAAGACGGGCACAAGCCATAGCGAAGGAGGACACCGCCGGATAGATACGCAGCTGCACCCCAGGGACTTCCCGCTGCAGCGTGCTGGCAATGCCGTGGAAGAGCGGATCACCGCTGGCGAGCACGGCGACGCGCTGCTGCTGCAGCTCGGCGATCATCCCCGGTAGCGCAGGAACGAGCGGTGAGGGCCAGGCGCGGGTGGCGGGTGTATCGACCAGCGCAAGCTGGCGCGTCGAGCCCAGCACAATCTCGGCGGAGTCGAGGGCGGCACGGGCGGCGGGGCTGAGCGAGGACATCCCCTCGGCGCCGATTCCGATGACATCAATGATCACAGAGGATGACCTTTCTTAACGCGGCATCCGCCGCCACACCGGGCGCGGAACCAGAGACATGATCCACGCCAGCAGCCGCAGCCGACGCGGCACCCACACCGTGGTGCTGCGGCCGCGGGCAGCCAGCACCGCCTCGGCAACATGATCGGGGGTGGATGACAGCGGCGCCGGCTTCATGCCGGTGGTCATGGACCCGATCACAAACCCAGGGCGGGCAGTGAGCAGATGCACCTTCGTGCCATGCAGCCGATCAGTGAGTCCTTGGCAGAAGGCGTCCAGGCCGGCCTTGGTGGAACCGTAGACGTAGTTGGCGCGTCGGGCCCGCCAGCCGGCGATAGAGGAAAAAGCGTAGATGGTGCCCGAGCGCATCACATCGGCCAGCACGGTGAGCATCGATACCTGCGCCACGTAGTCGATGTGGGCGATCTCGGCGGCGTGCTGTTCTTCGTGCTCTGCGCGTTCTTGTTCGCCGAGAATGCCGAAGGCGACGATGGCATCGGTGATCGCCGCTCCCCCTGCCTGTTCAACGAGGCGGCGGTGCGAGTCCAGCTCCGTAGCATCCCACTCGATGATCTGCACGCTGGCGGCTCCCAGCCGGCGGAGCCGCTCGGCTACCGGCTCCATTCTTTCTGGGGATCTCCCGGCCAGCACAACGGGTCGTCCGCGGCAGAGCCGGGACGCCATCTCGCCGCCAATATCAGAGGTGCCGCCAAGCAGCAGAAGGGTCTCTGACATCAGTGATCCTCGGGGTGCGCGCCGGAGCTATCGGGGTAGAGATTCCGGGGGCGTGTGTTGAGCACGCGGACCCCGTCATCGTCTACCGCCACGATGTCTTCGATGCGGGCGCCGAAACGCCCGTGCAGGTAGATGCCCGGTTCCACAGAGAAGCACATACCCGGCTGCAGCACGAGATCATTGCCCGCGATGATGAAGGGCTGCTCGTGTACCTCGAGCCCGATGCCGTGGCCGGTGCGGTGGAAAAAGGCTTCGCCATAACCCGCGGCCTCGATGATGTCCCGCGCGGCGGCGTCGATGTCTGCCGCGCGCACCCCAGGCGCAATGGCGGCGATGGCGGTGCGTTGCGCCCGATCCAGCACGGAGTACATCTCCGCGACGTCGGTGTCGATTTCGCCAACTGCGTAGGTGCGGGTGCAGTCGGAGTGATAGCCGCTGGGCATAGTGCCGCCGATATCCACGACCACGATGTCGCCGTCCTGCAGCCGGCGATCGGAGAAGCTGTGGTGGGGATTCGCGCCATTGGGCCCAGAGCCGACGATGACGAAGTCTACGGTGCTATGCCCTGCGCGGAGGATGAGCGTGTGCAGCTGCTCGGCGATAGCGCGCTCACTCACACCCTCTTGAAGCAGCGCGGGAACCTGGGCGTGCACCGCGTCGATGGCGGCTGCGGCCTCGGCGAGCCACTCGATCTCGATGTCTTCTTTGACCACACTCAGCTCCGGAAAGGCGCTATCGACCCCACGGATCGGCCGGTCCATAAAGTGCGCTGCATGCGCGAGGGGCATCTGCTCACTCAGCGCCAGCGGAGCGTCGCTGGCGGCATCGTCGAATACTGCGCGAACCATGCCGTAAGGGTCCTGCCCATCCCGCCACCCGCGGGCGGTGACGGAAGCGGGCGCCACGTGGGCGTCTACTTCGGGGATCACCACCACGGGCTCGCCGTGGGCGGGAATCACCAGCGCGGTGAGTCGCTCGTGGGTATCGAGCCCGAGACCGGTGAAGAAACGAAACTCTCGCCCCGGACTGGCCACCAGCGCGGCATAACCTTTCTCCGCGATGAGCGCCTGGGCGCGTGCAATACGTGCTGAATAATCGATACTCACTACAGCCTTCACCTTCTTCTTCATGGGCACGGGGATAGTGTGCGGTGCTGCCTGCCCACTACCTTAGGCGGGCGGCGTCGACAAGCGTGCTAGGTGCCCACCGCCACCACGCCGCGACGCATGGCGTCGATGGCCTGCCGTGCAGCCCGCTTGGTTTCCTCGTTATAGCCGGTCTTGCGCACCTGCTCGAGCAGATCCGCGACCTGGCGCACCTGGCGCACGAAATCGCCGGGGGTCAGCTCGGCGCCGCACTCATTGGCCGCGGCGAGGCAATAATCTAGGGGCGCGCCGGCGCTCCACTGATGGATCGCCAAGGCAAAGGCCGCATCCGGTACCGCCGTTTGATCGAGCTGGTGGCGCTTTTCATCCACAACCAGCTCATCCCACACCCGCATCGTGCCGTCGATAGCGGCCGCGAGCGCATCGGTCGGTGCTTGCGGGCTGCCCTGGCCCGGCTTGCGGTTTTCGAAGCTGGCACAGCTCGCTGCTCCCGCCAGCTCAGCGGGGTCGAGGCCATCCCAGATTCCGCGCCGCAGACACTGGGCCACGAGCAGATCGGATTCGCTGTGGATATGCGCGAGCTTCTCGCCTTCCTCGGCCACCACTGGCTCCCGGGTCTCGGGATCGAGTTCGACATAGTCCAGCTCGGTGAGCAGCCCGAGAATCCGGTCGAACTTTTTGCCGAGGCTGTCGGTGGCGGTATCGATGCGCGTGCGCAGCTTATCGACGCGACGCTGCGCCTTCGCCGACTCCATGGCGATCGCCACTAGGTGCTCGCGCTCCGGATAGCGATGTGCGGGATGCTCAGTCAGCGCCACGCGGAGAGCATTAACCTTCTTATTCGGGCGGGTGCGCACCCGCATGCGCTTGGGCCGGGCAAAACCGCCGTGTCGCAGCTGCCCAGTCAGCTGGCTGCGCTGCTTCTTCGAGGCTTTGCCGTGCACGATCGCCCGCGGCAGCCGCATAGTGCCCAGCCGCTCCGGCGCCATGCCCACTGCCTCCGAGTCGATCCGACCCATCCAGCCACTTTCCAGCAGCACCAGCGGGGCCGGGTTATTAGCGAAGCGGGCCTTTTCGATCACGACGGCGAGCAAGGGCTTCTTTTGCCCCGGTACGGCGATGACTTCGCCCACCTCGAGCCGCCGCAGAGTGGCGTCTGCCTCCTGAAAACGATCCAGCAGGGAGGCACGTTTGGCCTGTTTTTCCTCTTCACTCAGTCGCTGCCGCAATGCGGCATAGTCGCTGAGCTGCTGGGCGGCCTCTGCCGCGGGAATGTCGAGCTCGACATCCTCGAGGCTGCGTTCGAGGGTGGTGCGCGCCTCCTCGAGGCGCTTTTCTGCTCGCTGTAGCGAGCGAACTTCCTCCACCACGGTGCCATCGGCTTGGAACTGGGCAAAGGACTGTTCGATGAGGGTGAGCGCTGCCTCATAGCCTTGGGTGGCCAAGAGGTTCACGCTCATGTTGTAGCCGGGTTCGAAGGTGGAGTTGAGCGGATAGGTGCGGGTGGAGGCCAGCCCTGCCACGCGGTGCGGATCCATCGCGGGCTGCCACAGCACCACCGCATTACCCACCGTGTCGATACCGCGGCGACCGGCGCGGCCGGTGAGCTGAGTGTATTGGCCAGGGGTGAGATCCACATGCCCTTCGCCGTCGAATTTCACCAGCTTTTCCAGCACGACAGTTCGTGCCGGCATATTGATACCAAGCGCCAGGGTCTCTGTGGCGAAGATGGCTTTGAGCAGCCCCCGCGAGAAGAGATCTTCCACGATGTGCCGGAACGCGGGCAGCATGCCGGCATGGTGTGCGGCAAAGCCCCGAACAAGCGCCTGCTTCCAACGGCGAAACTGCAGGACTTCGAGATCGTCGGCGGGAATATCCGCCACGCCTGCATCCACGGCCGTGGCGATGGCCTGTGCCTCCTCCTCATCGGTGAGCACCAGCTTGGAGCGCAGGCACTGGTAAAGGGCGCCATCGCAGCCGGCACGCGAGAAGATAAAGGTGATCGCGGGCAGCATATCGTGATCCTGCAGCACCCGCAGCACCTCGGGACGACCGAGGGGACGATAGGCGTCCTGGGAGCGCGTCTGGCCCGAGCGGCGGGCCGAACGGGCGGGCGCACCGCGGGAGCTCGCCCGATTCCGAAAGGAGCCAGAGCGCGGAGCAGCTGGGGTGTCGGCGCGGGACTCGAGCTTGGTGATTTTTTCTACGAGGCCGCGATTGACCTCGGGGTCCTCCGCGCCATCGCCTTTTTCGAAGAGCGGAAACAGCCGCCGGCCCACGAGCATCCACTGATCCAGAGGCACGGGGCGGGAATCAGTGACGATCACATCGGTATCGCCGCGTACGGCGCGCATCCATTCGCCAAACTCTTCCGAGTTGGACACGGTGGCAGATAGCCCGATCACGCTCACCCACTCGGCGAGGTTGAGGATCACTTCCTCCCACACGGCGCCGCGGGAGCGATCGGCGAGGAAGTGGATCTCATCCATCACCACATAGCCCAGCCGATCCAGTGCTGGGGAGTCGGCGTAGAGCATATTGCGCAGCACCTCGGTCGTCATCACGAGGATGTCTGCGGAGCCGTTGATAGACACATCGCCGGTGAGCAGCCCCACCTCTTCTTCGCCATGAATGGCGACGAGATCGTGGAACTTTTGATTACTCAGGGCCTTGATGGGAGTGGTGTAAAAGCATTTGGTGCCGCGAGCCAAGGCGAGAGAGACGGCGAACTCCCCCACGATCGTTTTGCCCGCGCCGGTGGGTGCACAGACCAGCACGCCACGCCCGGCCTCGACTGCTTGGCAGCCCTCGATCTGGAAATCATCGAGCTCGAATCCGAGTTCTGCGGTGAACACGTCCAGATGAGATAAAGGATCAATCTTTAGCGCCATGCACCCCACTTTAAGGCATGCCCGCGACACCAGCCGCGGGCACCCAGTGCCTCGCGGGGCTAGAGGACGTCATCGAAGTGCGAGGAGGGCGCACTGCCATAACTGGAGGAGGGTTCTTGGTTTCCCAGCTGGCTGGGAGTGACCTGTCCCGGTTGGGCGATGGGATGCGGCTGGGCGACGCCACCTAGCTGCGAGATAGGACCAGCATTGTGCACCGGCGCTGTCGGCGCTGTGGGGCGCACCTGCGCGGTGGCGGAGGGATCCGCGATCGGCTGCGGGGCGTCTACCCCACCAGGCTGGGTGGACAGCGTCGAGGCGTGTTCATCGTCCACATCCATCCAGTCGGGGCGTTGCTTTTTCCGGCGCTTGTCATTGAAGCGGGTGAACTGCAGCGCTCCCTCAACGAGCAGGATGAGACTCAGGGCGAGAACCACCATGGAGAAGGGATCCTGGCCAGGGGTCATCACAGCCGCAAAAATGAAGAGCAGCACGATGATGATACGGCGCTTATCTTTGAGCTGATCATAGGAGACCACGCCCATGATGTTGAGCAGGCCCAGGATGAGAGGCACCTCGAAGCTGATTCCGAAGATCAGCACCAGAGCCAGCAGGAAGCGGAAATACGAGTGGGCGTTCAAGCCCGCCACAGCAACATCGGAGGCCATGGTGATGAGGAATTCAAGCCCGATGTCCACGATGAAATACGCCAAGCAGGCACCCACGATGAATAGGGTCACGGCCAGCACCACAAAGGTGACCGTCCATTTGCGCTCATTCTTTTTCAGTCCAGGGGTGACAAAAGCCCATAGCTGGTAGAGCCAGACCGGGGAGGCCAACACGGCCCCAGCCAACGCACCGACCTTCATGCGCAGCAGGAACATCTCGAAGGGCGAGGTTACCAACAAGCGACATTCATCTCTCATGGTAAAGTCCGCCCGCAAGTCTGGATCCACGCTGCAGTAGGGGCCGCGCAGGATCTCACCAAGAGACTGGATCGGCCCCACACTCACTTGGAACCAGGCGAAGCCCACCACCGTGCCGATGCTGAATGCGATCAGCGAGATGATCACGCGCGTGCGGAGCTCGCGGATGTGATCCGACAGCGACATCGTGCCGTCGGGGGATTTCGGTGGTTTCCGGCGCTTCGTCTTGGTGCGGCCGGCAGTACTCACCGCGCGCCGCGGAGAGCCGGGAGTGGAGCTGCTCATATGGATAGAATTCCTCTTCAACCCAGATAATGAACAACCGCGCGCACCACCACCACAGCTACTGGTGGCGGTCGCGCGCGGCGGCGGTTAACTAGCCCTGCTGGTTCGGGTATTGCTGAGCGGCAGGGTCGGGCTGCGGCTGCTGCACCGGCTGGGGCTGTTGGACGCCCTGGGGCTGCTGCATATAGGCACCATTGACCGGCTGCTGACCCTGCTGCGGCAGCTGCTGTTGCTGGGGCTGGGC
>NZ_PQMR01000012.1:0-81292 GCF_008930935.1 Corynebacterium sp. 11A | reverse complement strand
GGGGTGGGCTCTGCGGGGCTGCCCTCCTTTTCGAACAGCTCGCGCCATTCCTTGTCTACGGAGGAGGGATCCTCCTTGAACTGCTGGAACATCTGGTCTACCAGCCACTGATTTTGGCCGAAAGTACTAGCGCTGCTCACGGCAGGTGCTCGCCTCATTTCCTTGGGTTATTGGGTGATTCATACACAGTTTAGTGGTATTGGACCAGACTAACGGTGGTCCACCCCTTTTGTCGCCTAAATCTGGGCAGAAATTACGCACCTCTCGTGCGAGATCTGACCACCATGGTCGCGGGTGTGAGCGGGTTAACCACTCCTGGCGCCGAGTACACCCTCCTAAGAGGAAGTCCACATGCGCCAATAGGTTCCCTTTTGGTTGAGTAAGTTCTCGTGGGTGCCGTCCTCGATGATGCGGCCATGATCCATCACAATGATCCGATCCGCCCGCGCGGCGGTGTTCAAGCGATGGGCCACGACCACGCTGGTGCGGGCGTCCGTGACGCGGTCTGAGGCCTGCAGAATGGTGTTTTCCGTGGCGGGATCCACGGTGGCGGTGGCCTCGTCGAGAAGCAGCAGGGACGGTCGGGTCAGCTCGGCGCGGGCGAGCGCAACGAGCTGGCGTTGGCCCGAGGACAAGCCGCGGCCTTTTTCCCCGAGAGGGGCGCGGAATCCGCCGGGGATGCTGGCGATTGCGCTTAGCGCACCGACACGAGCGGCAGCATCGGTGATCTCAGCGCGGGTGGCCTCGGGGCGGCCATAGGCGATGTTCTCAGCGATGGTGCCGCTAAAAAGGTGCGCCTCTTGGGGGACCATGCCGATTTGGCCCCGCCATGCGGCGAGCGGAAAGTCGCGGATGTCTATCCCGCGGGCGCGCACCGCGCCGGAGGCAGGGTCGTAGAAGCGGGCAGCGAGTTTGATGATGGTGGACTTGCCCGCCCCAGTCTGGCCCACCACCGCCACCGTGCTCCCGGGGGCGAGCTCGAAGGATAGATGCTCGGTGACCGCAGGGGTATCTGGCCCATAGCTGAAGCTGACATTATCGAGGGCCAAGGCGCCGCTGGCGGCGTGGGCGGCGTCGTCCCGCGTGCCCGTGGACACCACGCTGGGCTGGGTGGTGAGCAAATCGCGGATGCGGTTGAAGCCCACCGAGGCCTGTTGATAGCTGTCGAAGACTTGGGAGAGCTGTTGGATCGGGCCGAAGAGAGCGCTGAGATACATGACGAAGGCAACGAGCACGCCCGCAGAAATCTCCCCCTCGAGCACCATCGTGGCGCCCCAACCCACCACGGCCGCTTGGGCGAGCTGCGAGATGGCATTAATGCCGGGGAAATAGAGAGAAACGGCGGTGTGGGAGGCGATGCGCAGCCGCTTGTATTTCGCTGCTGCGGCCGTGAACTCCGCGAGGCTGCGATCCACGGCGCCGTGCATCTGGCTGGTGCGTAATGCTCCCACCGATTCCTGAAACTCGGCGTTGACTGCCGATATCTGTTCCCGGCTGCGGCGATAAAGTCGGGAGGAGATGCGGCGAAAAACCACGGTGGCCACTGCGACGATCGGCAGCGCGCAGAAGGCCAGCAGCGATAGCTGGACATCGGTGGCCAGAAGCATCACGGAGATGCCCACCAGCGTGCTCAACGCCACCACGGTCTGTGCCAGTCCAGTTTGGAGAAAAGAGCTCAGTGCATCGATATCGGTGGTCATGCGGGTCATGATCTTGCCCGAGAGGGTGCGTTCGAAAAAGTCCATGGACAGCCGCAGGATGTGGCGGAAGGAACGCACGCGTAACCCGTAGAGCAGGCGCTCGCCCGTGCGGGCGGTGATGATGGTTTGGGCCACCGCCGCCGCCCAGCTGAGCAGGATGATCGCCAGTCCGGCAAGCGCCATGAGTACCAGCATGCGCAGGTTGTTCTCGCTGATGCCGCGGTCGATGGCATAGCGGATGAGGGTGGGCAGGGCGATATCGGCGAGCACCCCCATCACCAGCAGCACAATGCTGGTGAGGATGAGACCGCGCACGGGGTGAAACAGCCGCTTCAGGCTAAAACCCTCCTCGGTATTCGACACGGTGAGCTGAGGCTGCTCGGTAGCCTCGGGTAGCCGTGCGATATCGGCGGCGAGGCGGTCATTGAGTGGCTGCGACATCAGCGCCCCGCGGCCGCTAATAGCGGTGGCCTGAGACTTAGCAATCGTGCCGCGCTCGTGTGGCCGCCGCCCCACCGGCTCTGCAGGCCAGAGCTGCTCATCGCTGGGCCGGACCTCCGAGTCGAAGGGCACGGGCTCCTCTTCGCTGGGGCGCTGTTGGAAGCTGAGATCCATCAGGTGCGCGAAGTCGTGATTCGCTGAGATCTCCTCCAGGCTGCCGCAGGCAGTGACGCGGCCTTCATCCACAAGAGTCACCGTGTCGGTGAGCTCTAGGGTGGAGGCGCGGTGGGCGATAGCGAGGATCGTCAGGTCGGGGTAGTGGCGGCGAATGCCCGCGTAGATCGCTGCCTCTGTGATGGCGTCAATGGCAGAGGTGGCGTCGTCGAGCACCACCACATCCGCGCCCCGCGCCAAAGCCCGGGCGAGGGCGATGCGCTGGCGCTGCCCTCCAGAGAGATCGAGGCCGCGCTCTCCTAAGACGGTGTCGAGGCCGTTGTCGAGCTCAGCAACGAACTCAGCGGCGCAGGAGGCCTCGAGGGCGGTGCGGAGTTCCTCCTCCGAGATATCCGCCCCGACGGTGATGTTGTTGCGGATGGAATCCGAGAACAAGAAGGGGTCGTCGAAGACGATGGCTACCCGCTCACGCAGCTCGGCGCGGCGAATATCGCGCAGGTCATAACGCTGGGAGGTGGCGTCGATAAGCGCAATACTGCCCTCGTCGGGATCGTAGAAACGGCCCACGAACTGGGTGAGCATCGTTTTCCCAGAGCCGCCGGGGCCCACCATGGCCATGCGGGTGCCAGGGGGAATGCGCAGCGACATGCCGTTGAGCACGGCGCGGCCACTCTCCGGCTGGCTGAAGTGCACATTGTGCACGTCGAGGCCGAGACGGCTGGCGGGCAGGGACGCGGGATGGGCGGGATCGGGCAGTGCGGGGCGCTGGTCGAGAACATCAAACACGCGTTCCACCGAGGAAAAGCCCATGTAGATGCGCATGAGCATGCCGGAGGAGACGCGGGCGAGGCCGGTGAGGGAGACTAGGTAGGAGGAGAAGGTGACAAAGACGCCGAGAGTGATCGTGCCGTTCAGCACTAAGAGACCGCCGAGGGCGACATTGGCCACTAGCGCGATCTGCGGGAGGCGTTCGATAAAAGGGATGCTGCGGGCAGTGAGGCGGGCGACGCGCATGCGCAGGGCGAAAAGCCGGCGGCTGGCGTCGGCGAGAGTAGTGCTTTCGCGGTCTTCCTGGGTGAAGGCTTTGACCACGCGAATACCGCTAACGGTTTCCTCCACGTGGCTCGCCACCTCGGCGGCTTGCTGTTGTGCGGTCCAGGTGGCGGCGTAGAGCGGGCGCCGCGACACCGCCGCAGCCACGATCACCACCGGCAGCGATATCACCGCCACCAGCGCCAGCAGGGGAGAAAGCCAGAGCATGACGGCGAGCTCGGCAAGGATTTTGAGTAGCGAACCCAGCGCCAAGGGGGTCATGGCTAAAATACCCTGGATCTGGTTGAGATCCGAGATAGAGCGCGAGACCACCTCGCCGGTGCGGATGCGGTCATGGCCAGGGCCGTCGAGGCGAGAGAGTGTGGAGAGAATACGTATGCGCAGCAGGTGCTGAACGGAGATGGATAGCCTGCCCGCGGAGTAGCGGCGCCCCGCTTGAAAGACGAACCGAATGAGGGCGGCAAGGATGAGTGAGATCACCACGATCCGCAGCGCATCGGCGCTTCCGGATACGCCGAAGGGGGAGAAGATGCCGGAGCGGTGGACGAACTCCGTCCACGAGGTGGCCTCGCGTGAGCCCGTGGCGATATCCACCGCGCTACCGGTCAGCAGGGGCACGCTGAGTTCGGCCACAACCTCGGCGAGGGTGCAGACGATGGCAAAGAGGCTGACCGACTTCAGCTCCCAGGCGGTGCTGAGCAGCCGTTGTAGGGCCGGAAAGCCACGCTGGGACTTAGTGGACGGGTGCTGAGCTGAGGAGGTGCGGGAGCTGCCGCGCTCGGTGATACCGGCGCGCTCCGTCTCAGAGTGCGCGGACTGCGAAGCGGTCACAGTTCTACTCCTCCTTAGCTCTATATGCCGATCTAGTTGTGTATCACCCTTGGCGGGCTCGAGCTGTCGATGCAGGAAAACCCCGCCACCTGCGTCGACCGCATGAAGCGGTGGGCGAGCACAGGTGGCGGGGCCGAGTGCTGCCCCGAGGGGCAGCGGTGCACCGTTGGGTGCTTTTTAGCGCACGAGGTTAGGCCTCGCCGTCGGTGGCGTCCTTCTTCTTCGGTACGAAAGGAAGTTTACGCACTGTACCGGACACGCCTCCAGCAACCCCGTGGGCGGCACCAGCGACGCTGCTGCCGACGTTGCTGGCGGTGGAGCTGACAAACTCCCAGCTGCGGGCAGCCAGGCTCTCGTTCTGGTGGGTCTTGGTGACGGCGTCGGTGACTTCCTTGTCCATGGCGCTGACGTCCTCATCCTTGATCTCCTCGAGGGCAGGCAGGAGGGAGGGGAACTCCGTCGGTGCCGAGCCCAAGGAGTCATAGGTGTTGCCGATGAGCTTCTTGGCCAGCTTGCGGTTGGCGACGGTGCCGATCACAGCGCCAATACCCAAGGGCATAACCTTGCCGATCCACGCGGCGCGCAGTCGCTTATTGGTCTGCTTCAACGCCTGCTTGAGCAGGCGGTTATTAATCTTGCTCATCGACGGACCGGAGAAGCGGGAGAGGGTAGAGATCGTCGAGCTGCCTCCCTCAACGCCCAGATCGCCCACGGCTGCATCGACGAGGGCGGTGCCGGAGGACCCCATGATCACCACGAGAATGAGCGCTTCTCGACGCTGGGGATCGGAGATATCCGCGCCGCGCAGGTAGGCCGAGGCCATGGTGTAGAAGGCGGCGGCGTCGAGAAATACCAGCGATTCCGCGCCTACGGCGGCGGCGCCGGTGATAAAACCGATGCCCGGGACGGCAGCGGCCATGCCGGCAGAGGCCCCGGAGCCGGTGGCCAGATAGGTGATGTGCTGGTCCAGCATCTTCTGAATATCAGCCGGGCTGGCCTCTGGGTTGCGCTTGCGCAGCCAGTTCACATAGCTGGTGATAGAAGACGCCTGCATCTTCACCACATGGTTCAGGGCCTTAATGAGCAGCTTGCCGGATGCTCCGGTGCGCTCGTGCAAGGTTTCGGGATCAGATCCCAATGCATCAGTGATGTCATAAGTCGGTTCGTGCGAGCTCGATTGAGACATAGTAAGAGATCTCCTTAGTAGAAATTCATAATGGGGAAAATAATCGGCGATACGGAATTATCTGAGTGCTAGGAATGCCTGCCCCGTGCGGCCTCATTCTGGCGAGGGCGCTGTGTATTAGGGCTGGTGGGCATTGTTGTCCAGTGTAGTGGTTGTACTGCACCGCCGGATATAGATAACACTAAACGACACCTGCGCATTATTAATAGTCCGCACGGGCCTGCCGCACCCGCTGTGATCTCTTCTCCACACGCGCCTAGTATCGAATAGCTGCGCGCCGGCGGGGCCGCAAGAACTCTGCTGCGTAGTAGCCCGCACTGACTACGCGGAGCAACTACCGTGGAGGATATGGAAACGCTGGTCCGAACCACCGCTGGTTATGTCAAAGGAGTGGCGCGCTCCGGACTGCTGACGTGGCGAGGAGTGCCCTATGCGGGGCTTGTCGACGGCGAACGCCGCTGGCGGGTGCCCCATCCCGTCGAACCGTGGTCCCGAGTGAAAGACTGCACCGAATATGGTGCCAAGGCGTGGCAGCCGGCCAGTTTGTGGGGAACGAAATTGGCGGGCGGGCCAGACTGCCTCAACCTCGATATTGTGCGCCCAGATACCGATGAGCAGCTGCCGGTGGTGGTGTATTTTCACGGCGGTTCTTACTTGGTGGGCTCCTCGCATGAAACCATGCTGCGCGGGCATAACTTTGTGCGCGCCCTGAATGTGGTCTACGTGTCTTTGAACTTCCGGCTGGGGGTGTTCGGCTATCTCGACTTATCGGAGATCGGCGGCCAATGCGTGCCCACCCCGGCGATGCACGATCAACTGGCGGCGTTACGCTGGGTGAAAAAGAATATCGCTGCCTTCGGTGGCGATAGCAGCAACATTGCCATCATGGGCGAATCCGCGGGGGCGGCGAGCGTGATTTCGCTGCTGGCCTCTCCGGCAGCGCGAGGGTTATTTCACAAGGCTATTGCCCAGTCCGCGCCGGCGGCCTCGTTTCACTCCCAAGAGCAGTCGCGGCGCTGGGCGCGGGCGCTGGTCGACAATCTGAAACTGCACGACCTCGCCGATATGTCCGTGCTCCGGGCGCTGCCGCCCGCCGATCTGGTGCGCGCCGGCAGCCTGTCCCAATTGCGCTTGCGCGACATGCTCAATCTCAACTCGCCCTATGGTCCGGTGGTGGACGGCCACGTGCTGCCGCAGCACCCGCTGGATGCCTTCGAGCAGGGGCGCCAGGCTCCGGTGCCGCTTTTGATCGGTACGAATAATGACGAAGCCTCTGTAGCCAAGGCCCTCTACGTTCGCGAGTCCGCGCGCTCGCGTTCGGCGCACCGCATACTCACCGCCTTCGACACCGAACGCGCCCACGAGGTGCTGCGCGAGTACTCGGCCGCGTTTAGCCGCGAGGATTTTGCGGACCTGCTTACCGATGCTGTGTTTTGGGTGCCTTCGGTGCGGCTCGCCGAGGCCCATGCGCGTATCGCGGACACCTGGATGTATCGATTCGACTTCGCCCCCGCGGCGCTGCGCCGCCTCGGCATCGGGGCCATGCATTCACTCGAACTCACCGCCGTCTTCGGCGATATGGAGGCATCGCGCGTCTCTGGGCTCAATAAGCTCGGAGGCGCCGCCGAGTTTGCGGCACTCACTACCGAGTTGCAGGCCTATTGGGGCAACTTCATTCACCACTCCCAAGTCGGTTCGGGATGGCCGCGCTACCGCGCCGCAGTGGCGGACCGCATGCCGCGCCGGGCCACCAGAATCTTCGACACCGCATCGACGGTTGTCTATGATCCACGCTCGCAGCGTCGTCAAGCGTGGGATAATTATGATCTGCGGCAGTGGGGAAGTGATGAGCCCGATCTCACCAGTCCCACCCGGGTGGCAAAGACGCTCGCGCTACTCGAGTCGATTCTGCCCCGCACTGCCCAACGCCCGGCGTCTCAGGAGGAATGAGGAAGATGAGTTTTAGCCCTGCGTCGCACTGGTCGCTGCTGATCCACGAGCATCCCCGCTTCAGCCAGGCCCTAGTGCCATTGAATGAGGACTCGGAGCAGTTACTTTCCACGCAGATTATCGACGCCGCCCTCGTGGACCGTCTGCGTCAGGCCATCGCCGCCACTCATGAGCTTTTTCCCATGGACGAGGATAAACACTGTGCACAGCTGTGGTTTCACAGTTTCGTCACCACTCTCATTGAGCCGACAATGATGCTCGCCCTCGATCACGACCTCGTGGCGATCTGCGATGCGGAGCATCCAGCCACCATGTTCGTGCATACCCCCACCGGCCATGGCGCGGGTTTTTGGTACGGCTACCACCCGAACCATGTGCTCGACCCCTCCGCAGATAGCTACCGGCAGCTCGGGGCGGGATGGGCGGAGCTTTTCGAGCCGATTGTGGGCGGTCTCGCGGAGATCACGGATGTCTCTGTCGCCGCGTTATGGGCGGTGGTCAGCGATGCGGTATCCATGGCGGCAGCCACAGCGGGCAATGAGGCTTTCGCCCCCTATGAGGGCATCGCCGCTTGTCTGGCGGTGCTGGAGGGGATGCGCGCAAAGCTGCAGGATCGCGCCCGCGTGGTGGAACCGCGCTTCTTCGACTATGTCGATGGGGAGTTTCGCCCCAGCGATTTACAGATGGCCCTTCGCGAGGATGAGCCCGATGATGATGTGGTGCTGAGCACTAAACGGCTGACGTGCTGCATGATTTTTCACTCTCCTGGCTGCAGTGTGTGCGTGTCGTGCCCTAAACAAAAACCCGATATCAAGCGCGAACGCATGGCACAGCAGTGTGCGGCGCTCGCCAGCTTCTAAGACACCTCTCGCATGCCGCCCCAGTATCCATGAAGCACCCTGCGGCGATTCTGCGGCGGACCAACTAGGCTGTAGAGCGGCAGCCCCGCCGCTCGTGGCGGGCTGTCACGTAACCATCTATGTGGAAGGAAAGCCTGCCTCCATGAGTTTCTTAGAGGATATTGCAGCGGCACTAGACGATGCGGGCATAGAGTCGCGTGCTCACGACTGCACTCTCTTTGTGCCGATCACCTCCGAGGTGGAGATCCACTTTGTGGACATCGACCCTGACTTTCCTGCCGCCAATGTCTACATTGCTGCCGCCGATGTGGATGAGGAAGATGAGGATTTCGAGGCCGTCTTGGTGGCGGTGGTGTTTTCGGTAGAGGATGCCGTTGCCACCGTGAGCGAGCATATTGCCACCGACCAGGTGGTCACCATACTGCGGGATGTGCTCAGCGGCACCGATGATCGCATTGCGGATCTGGATTTCTTCCAAGACGAGGACGACGCCCACACCGTGCGCGCCGAGGTGGCAGCCAACTCCGAGATCCTCGTCCGCGTGGACCTCGACGAGGGCGTGCCCACGGCAACGGTGGAGTTCATCGCCCTCGGAGACGATGATGAGGCGTGGGATGACGAAATCCTCAGCCTCGGCTCCTTCACTGACTATGACCGTCTTTTCGATGTCATCAGCCTCGCCGCGGATCAAGCCGAGGACTGGGAGGATCAGCTCGCACCCATCGATGAGGACGATCACGATGCCGCCCAGCGGCGCGCCGCACTCGGCGGACTCTATGACACCGAGGACGAAGAGTATTTCGACCTCGACGAGGACGACAGCTAGGTAGTCATGCCGGCGGCAGCGCCGCTCGCTTTAGGCGGCGCTGGTGTGTTGGACAAAAAAGGACACCGGCGAGGGCAGTGGTGTATAGGTGCTGTCGACGACCCAGCAGTATGTGGGGGCAGTGGGTGTGAGGATCTCGTGCACCATCGATGACGCCTCCTCGGGGATGAATGAGCGCATCCACGCCTCGCTCACGCTGGCAGGAACGCTATCGCCGCGAGGATTCGTAAAGCGCGCGATCACGGCATACGCCGGAGTGGAGGAGTGCGCTCCCTGGGCGAGCGCTGCCGCCATGGCTGGGTTCGCCCGATAGCGGGTGATATTCAGCTTCAATTCGGGAACGCCGGCGATGTCCACCGCGGGAAGGGTGAGTGTTGGTGGCCGCCACGTACTGGGGGTGCGCGCTAAAGAGCGAGGGTGATGGATCGTGGATGTCACCCGCTCCACGATGTCGGGATGGTCACGCCTGATTAAGGCTAATGCTGTAGCAGTGGATACTGGCCGCTGCCCAGTGCGGCTGGAGCTGCTATAACGCTGTGCGGGATTAAAGAAATGGGGCTTAGTGTTGCTGTTAATGTTTCGCATGGCCCGCATTCTAAACAGCGGCTGAGACACTCCCACGCCAGAGGTGAACACATGTTCGAAAGGTTGGGGTGGGGTATCGAAGGAGGAGTGAGGCGCGTGATGCGTCGACTAGCACACACGCGGGATAGGCAGAAGCGTCCTGTCCCGCCGCTGCCCAAGGAGATCTGGGCGCTCGTCGCGGCGGCGTTTATTATTGCCGTCGGTTTCGGCATCGTGGCGCCGATCATCCCGCAATTCGCCCGCAGCTTTGATGTCTCCCTCGCTGCGGCGAGTGCCGTCGTCTCCGTGTTTGCGGGATCGCGGCTTCTCTTCGCCCCAGTTTCAGGGCGGGCAATTGATCGCCTGGGCTCCCGCAAGGTCTATCTCACCGGTCTGATCACCGTGGCAATTACCACGGGTCTCGTCGGAGCGGTGAGTGACTATTGGCAGATCCTGGTGCTGCGCGGTATCGGCGGTATTGGCTCGACCATGTTCACGGTTTCGGCCATGGGGCTGATTGTGCGCATGGCGCCGCCCGAGGTGCGCGGCAAGGCGTCGTCTATCTATGCCACCGGTTTCCTCGTGGGCAATATCGTCGGCCCGGTGGTGGGCGCCGCCTTGTCCTTTATGGGCATGCGCGCACCATTTTTCATCTATGGCGCCACCGTGCTGCTGGCCGCGGCAGTGGTGTATGTGATGCTCTCTGCCGAGGCGATGGGCTCCTATGAGAAGACGAATAGCTTGGCCCCGATGACCTTCTCCGAGGCGTGGCGTGATTCCGCCTATCGGGCAGCGTTGGTCTCCGCCTTCGCCAATGGCTGGTCCAACTTCGGCGTGCGCGTGGCCATCATCCCTCTCTTTTCCGCCGCGATGTTCCACCAAGCAGGTGCCGTAGCCGGTATTGCGCTCGCCTTTTTCGCCGCCGGCAACGCGCTCGCCCTGCAATTTTCTGGGCGATTGTCCGATCAATGGGGACGCAAGCCCCTGGTGATTACGGGGTTGGTGATTAATGCGGTGTTTACGGCCAGCATTGGTCTGACTCATGAGCCGATCACGCTGCTGACCGTCTCCGTCTTCGCCGGTTTCGGGGCGGGCTGCCTCAACCCCGCTCAGCAGGCGGCGCTGGCCGATGTGGTGGGGCGGGAGCGTTCCGGTGGCCGCGTCCTCGCCAACTTCCAAATGGCCCAAGATTTCGGGACGATCACCGGCCCGATTGTGGTGGGTGCGCTCGCGGGCTGGGCCGGCTATGGCTGGGCCTTCGCCTCCTGCGGGCTAATTGGATTAGCCGCCGCAGTGGTGTGGCTGGGAGCGCGTGAGTCCCTTGAGCCCCGCGATGACACCGCCGCTGAAAGCCCTTGTAGGAAGGGATAAGCCCTCTGCAATTGGCTATGCACCGCCGCGCAGCGTAACGTGGTGGGGCAATGAGTAACACCGATAACGTCACCGGAGACGTGGACAGTCCGGATCATATCGTTTCGTCGGACTCTCAGGATACTTCGCAAGGTGCGGCAGCACAGTCTGCCGATCAGCACAGCACCAGGGATGCGAACACTTCTGAGGATACCGGCTCACCCACCGGCTTTGAAAGCTTGGACTTACCCTCAGATGTGTTGGAGGCAGTCACCAAGGTTGGCTTTGAAACGCCGTCCCCTATTCAAGAACAAACCATTCCCGTTCTCATGGGAGGCCACGATGTCGTAGGCCTCGCCCAGACGGGTACCGGCAAGACCGCCGCCTTTGCGCTGCCTATTTTGGCGCGCATCAACAAGGACGAGCGCTCTCCGCAGGCACTGGTATTGGCACCGACGCGCGAGCTCGCGCTGCAGGTTGCTGACTCCTTCCAGTCCTTCGCCGATCACCTCGGCGGCATTAACGTGCTGCCGATCTATGGTGGACAATCCTATGGCATTCAGTTGTCGGGCCTGCGCCGCGGTGCACACATCGTTGTGGGTACCCCGGGTCGTGTGATCGACCACCTGCAGAAGGGCTCGCTGGATATTTCCGGTCTGCGCTACCTCGTGCTCGACGAGGCCGATGAGATGCTGCAAATGGGCTTCCAGGAGGATGTCGAGCGCATCCTGGCCGACACCCCTGCAGACAAGCAGGTGGCACTGTTTTCGGCCACGATGCCGAATGGCATTCGAAAGATTTCCCAGCAGTATCTCAATGAGCCGCAGGAAATCACCGTCCGTTCGGCCAGCCGCACCAACACCAATATCAACCAGCGCTATCTGATGGTGGCGCACCGGAACAAGCTCGATGCTCTGACCCGTATCCTCGAGGTCACCGAGTTTGAAGCGATGATCATGTTTGTGCGCACCAAGTTCGAGACAGAGGAACTCGCCGAAAAGCTGCGTGCTCGCGGGTTCTCTGCGCAGGCCATCAACGGCGATATTCCGCAGGCCCAGCGCGAGCGTACCGTGGACCAGCTCAAGGATGGTCGCCTCGATATTCTCGTGGCCACCGACGTGGCTGCCCGCGGTTTGGATGTGGAACGTATCAGCCACGTGTTAAACTACGACATCCCGCACGATACCGAGTCCTATGTGCACCGCATTGGCCGTACCGGCCGTGCCGGTCGCTCCGGCGAGGCTATTCTCTTCGTCACCCCGCGTGAGCGCCGCATGCTGCGATCCATCGAGCGCGCAACTAACGCGCCGCTGAACGAAATGGATCTGCCGACCGTTGATGAGGTGAATGAATCCCGCAAGGAGAAGTTCGCCGATTCCATCACTGAGGCGCTGGAAGACTCTCAGGTCAATATCTTCCGTTCCTTGGTGCAGACATACTCTGATGAGCACGATATTCCGATGGTGGATATCGCGGCGGCATTGGCAACGCAGGCTCAGGCCAGCGACGAGTTCTTGATGAAGGAGCCGCCGCGCGATAAGCGTAAGGATCGCTCCGATCGTCGCGACCGTGACTTCGATCGTGGTGGCCGTGACCGCGGCGACCGCGGTGGTCGTTTCGAGCGTTCGAACCAGAACATGAGCATCTATCGCCTCGCCGTGGGCAAGCGGCAGCATGTGCGTCCCGGTTCCATCGTGGGCGCGCTGGCAAACGAAGGCGGGCTCAATTCCAAGGACTTCGGCCGGATCGTGATCAATGTGGATCACACCCTAGTCGAGCTGCCCAAGGACCTGCCTCGCGATGTGTTCGACCGGCTGGAAGATACCCGCATTTCCGGCCAGCTGATCAATATCGAGTCGGCCCCCGATGCCTCCTTGGAGCGCGGCTATGGCGACCGTGGTAGTCGCGGCGGTGGCCGTGGTTTCGGTGGCCGTGGTGGTCGCGATGGCGGTCGGCGCTTCGATCGTGGCGATCGCGGTGGCCGTGATGGCGGCCGTGGTGGCCGTGGCTTCGACCGTCGCGATAGGGGAGACCGCGGCGACCGCCGTGGCAGCTTCCGTCGCCGGGACGATCGCTACTAATCCTTTCTGAGCTTTCAGGGCTCACACACCACACCACCTCGCTGGATCTTCCGGCGAGGTGGTGTTTTCTCTTGTGGCGACTGAATGGGGCTCTCGCACATGCCGCCCGCTGCGTCGCCGAGCCGCCACACCGCCCGCCCGCCGAGCCGCGCCGCTACAACAGTGGCGGTACAGAGACATAAAAAACCTCGCTGCCACGGGGCAGCGAGGAGGCAGTATAAAGCGTGCCGCTACATCGTCATCATCAAAGCGAAGGTGATGATCCACAGCAGCGAGAAGATGCCGCCGAACATCGACAGCTGGGACTTTGCCTTGTCCCAATCCTGCACGGTGGCATTCTCCGGCATATCGTCGGCGTCGAGAATACCCAGTTCGGCAGCCATAGCCTTCTGACGGGGCAGAATCAGGAAGTACAACACAGCCCATGCGATAACGGACAGCAGAATAGACGTGTGCAGCAGCCCTTCCTTGATCCATGCGTCGAGGTTGGAGAACATCACGCCAAAGCCCAGCAGCGGCACCAGCAGCGAGAGCAAGCCGTAGGTGTTGCTGATCCGGTAGAGCAGCGCGGCGGAACCCTTGGCCTTATCGTTGCCGTTATGTGCATGGGCTGCTTGCACATGGAAGGTCGATACAGCCACGGTGACCGGGCCCAAGAAGAGCACGGCGGAGAGCACGTGGAGTGCCAGCATCACAGTAGAAATGGTGAGTCCTCTTTCACTAAGGGGTGAACTATTACTGGGTGGTAGAAACATCACGCCGAGGCCGCCCGCGCTGGCCACGCTGTGGGTGTCCAACCGGATAACTCAGCGCAAACTGCGAGTTTAGTGAAACTCCTAGAACTTCGCTAACCCAGCAACTGCGCTTCATGCGCGTAATATCCGGCTGGGATAGCGCCAGCTGATACCGTGCCGCCACAGCGGCGAGACGTTGGGAATACCAGCAGCGATGCCGGTGGTAGGGAGGCATCCATGCCGCGGGCAGCGCATCGCTTTTATCTTGATTGGCGGCGGCGCTCACAGCCACCACGTTGAGTGGATCATTGGCAAAGTCCTCCGCTTTGGCCCGCGGCCAGGTGGCCGCCCCCATATCCCACGCGGCCGCGAGCGGAAATACGTGATCGATCTGGAGCTCATCGACGGCCGCGTCAATCCGCTCGCCGGTATAGAGATCCTGAATCACCCCGCGGAGCCCGCGCGAGCATGGCGCCTGCACCCCCGCCGCGCGCAGCGCGCGATCCCGAGTGGTACAGCCTGCGCCCAAGCTGGGCTGGGCCCGCCAGCCCGGCCCGAAGAATTCTCGCCGGTATCCAGGGTGACGGGCACGCGTCTTGACGACGCTCACCTTGGGCAGTGTGCTGTGTAATCCAGGCAGCTGCGGCTCGGTGGGCGGATGCGCAGGCACCCGTGCTACAAGGCCGATAAGAAGCCAGAGAAGCGTCGATAAGCATAAAAGGGTATACCAGCCGCGGCGGGAAGAGAGATCCATACCTCTCAATGACGAAAGGGAACCTCGATGAGGTTCCCTTTGCGTGTGGTCGAGAGGATTTAGCCCTTGGTCTCGAGCTGCTCGGCGGCAGTCTCGATGTCCATCTTGGGCTGCTCCTCGGCGATGGTGGCGAGCTTCGACGCGCTGTCGAATTCATCCAGCACTTGCTGGCTGGGGCCCTTGGACATGATCGAGACCACGGCCATCACGACGGTGGCGGCGAGGAAGCCGGGCACCATCTCGTAGAGGGTGTCGCTCAGCGGCGACATGCCCCAGGCGAAGGAGACGACCGCGCCGGTGATCATGCCGGCAATCGCTCCGCCGGCGGTGAGTCGACGCCAGTAGAGGGAGGCGAGAATGATCGGGCCGAAGGCAGAACCGAAGCCCGCCCATGCGAAGCCCACCAGACCCAGAATCGAGTCGGAGGGGTTGATGGCCAGCACCGCGGCGATCACGGCCACGGCCACCACGGCGGTGCGCGAGAGGTTCACCAAGACATTGTCCGGCAGCTTTCGCTTGTAGACGATCTTGGTCAGATCCTCGATCAGAGCAGAGGAGGTGACCAGCAGCTGGGAGGACAGGGTGGACATAATGGCTGCCAGCACGGCGGTCAGCAGCAGACCGGCGAGAAGCGGGTGGAAGAGAATCCGGCCCATGTCCAGGAAGATCGTTTCGAAGGCCTCGCGGTCGGTGACCCGAATGGAGGGATCCTGGCCGAAGAAGGCAGTTCCCACCAAGGCTGCGAAGGTCGCGCCGATGATGCACAGCAGCATCCAGCCCACACCAATCCAGCGACCGGCCTTAGCTTCATAGGGCGCGCGCAGCGCCATGAAGCGGACAATCACGTGCGGCTGGCCGAAGTAGCCCAAGCCCCAGGCGAGGTTACCGATGATCGCGGTAATCGAGACGCCAGAGATCATGTTGAAATAGGAGGAATTACCCGCCTCATAGGGGCCATAGGGCTGCTCGACGGCCCAGGTAAAGATGCTGGTGGGCTCGTCCAGAGACAGCAGCGCCATGATCGGCACCACGATCAGTGCGGCGAACATGATGGTGCCCTGCACGGCATCGGTGTAGGACACAGCAAGGAAGCCACCAATGAAGGTATAGGCCACCGTCACGGCTGCCACGATGAGCATGCCGTCTAGGTAGCTGCCACCGAAGGTGGACTCGAAGTACTTGCCGCCGGCGACCATGCCGGAGGAGACATAAAAGGTGAAGAAGAGGATGATCACCACGGCGGACACAATACGGAGGATGCGGGACTTATCCTGCACACGGTTTTCCAAGAAGCTTGGAACCGTAATCGAGTTATTCGCGATCTCCGAATAGGAGCGCAGGCGCGGCGCCACCCATGTCCAGTTCGCCCAGCAGCCGATCAACAGGCCGATGGCGATCCACAGCTCCGAGAAGCCGGTGAGGAATAGTGCGCCCGGCAAACCCATGAGCAGCCAGCCGGACATATCCGAAGCTCCCGCCGAGAGGGCGGCAACGAAAGGATTCAGGCCGCGACCAGCGAGCACATAATCGTCATATTCGTCTGTTTGCTTATAACTCCAATAACCAATCGCGAGCATCGCCAACATGTAGATGATGATCGCGAGAATAAACCAAGTATTTTCGCTCAAGTCGTGCACTCCATTCTTGTTTTCTCCGATGCTACGCAGCTTGTCATGCCTGTGCGCAGGCACCAGCACAGGGCTGGGGCGTCGTCCTCGACGCTTCTTCACGGCATTACTCGCCTGCGCACAGCCCAATCTCAGCGCGCCACTCACACCCTAGGGCGGAGACCAGCGCGCTCACTTAGACCGTTGTCGTCGAACATCGGGGTAGCTGCCACATACACCACGTGGCCGTTGTGCGTTGGCCGATAGTACAGAGGTTGTGCTCTCATGTCTTATTCAGGTTGCTCGCTAGGCTCTTATGAGGGGGACGAGAGCTGTCCAGCCGGAGGAGCTGCGGGTAGCGCCATATACGTGCGCAGCAGCGTCGGGCCGTGTCAGCTGGGCGCAGCCGCACGCGGCGCGGAGAAGGACTAGAATCGATCGCTTAGGGCTGAGAAGCTGATCCGGCAACGACACGATCTGCGGCCGCGGATGTACCACCGCCGCCATCGTGATGAGCACAGGAAAAGGACGAGGACTAAGGAAAGGAGGGTGGACGGACGTGACGCATCTCGTGCACGGTTTCTGGCACCGCGAAAGCGGATTGATTCTGTGGATCGAGCAAGTGGAGGGGCACAAAATCCTCATCCCCGAACAGCTTCCCACCGGCGCTTTTAGCCCGCAGCTTCTCGCGCTCGTTCACCCTCTCAACTTTGGCCATCGTTTCACTGCGCACTTGAGCACGCCCAAAGGGCGGCGCGTGCGGCTGCCCATTCCCGTCGCCCGCTGCTATCCCGAGAAGGCCGTGGAGATCATTGAGGAACTGATCGGCCTGCTCGATGGGGAGCAGGGAGATAGCGTCGTCACGCAATTAGCGCCCGATCTACTGTGGATCATTCAGTTCTATCGGGGGCTGAAGCAGTTCGTGCGCGCCGGGCGGGTGGTGCTGCGGGTTCGCTGGGCAGATGATCATTGGTGGCCGCAATGGCAGCTCTTGCCCTCCGGGCGGGAGCGAGTGTGGATGGGACGCATGCACTTAGCGATTCCGCAGGTGCTCACCGCCAATGGCAGCGCCGCCGTGGCCGATGACATGGCCGAGGAGCTGCCGCACTGGATTGCCTCCTATATTTTGCAGGACTTTATTGATGAGCCCCGCTCCCGCGAGCTGCATACCTTCTCGCGCACCCTGCTTAACTCCGAGTCGCTGCGTCGCGGCGGTCCGACGCTCGCGAGCAAACTCAATGAGTGGAAGGATTCCATCAATAGCTCCCGGGTGGAGCTCATGGTGATTGTGGAAGACGCCCCCACCCATTCCGATCTCGCAGACTCCGACGCCGACGCCGAAGAGTTGCTCTTTCCGGTGCGGATTCAGGTGCGTTTCGGGGTGGATACACCTCTGCCGGTACAGGCCGAGCTTATCGACGCCGCCTTCGCGAATAGGCTGCGCGATGATCACAATCGACTCCTCGAGGTGGCGAGCACCCTCGGCAGCCCCGAGGTGGAGCAGCAACAACAGGATGATCCGTGGGGCGAGGAGCCCGGCGCCCGCGGGGATTGGGATCGTTTCCTCACCCTAGAGCAGCTGGGGGAGTTTCTGGATAAGGATGTGCCGAAGCTCCGCAGCGCGGGCTATACGGTGATGCTGCCGCGGTCGTGGGGAGAGCATGAGCTCACGGCCAAACTGCATACCTCCAAGGTGCAGAATCTCACTATTGCCTCCACCTATGGCATGGATCAGCTGCTCAGCTATGACTGGACGCTCTCGCTGGGCGGGGTGGAGCTGGAGCCGGAGGAAGCGCAGCGTCTGATCGAGTCCACCTCCGGCTTGATTGAGCTGCGCGGGTCGTGGGTGATGGCTGATAGCCGCAGCCTCGACGGGATGCGCGCCTATGTGGAGATGGTGAAAAACCATAGCGTGAGCGCGAAGGATCCCGCGGCGGAGAAAGACGATCCCCGCGCCGATGAGCTCGATCTCGCGGAGGAGAATTATCTTTCGGCCGCGGCGCTGCGCGAGATGGCGCTGAAGACCGCGGGTCAACGCTATATCGAATTCCGTGGCAGCGACTGGTTTAGCTCGCTGATGAGCGCGGACGCCGATCCCGTTCCCACCCCCGTGCGCCTAACAATTCCCGATAGCGTGCACGCCACATTGCGGGAATATCAGCGCCGCGGCGTGGATTGGCTGTATTGGATGGCGCGCCATGAGCTGGGCGCGGTGCTTGCCGATGACATGGGTTTGGGTAAAACTCTGCAGCTTCTCACCCTGCTGGCGATAGAGAAGCACGAGGGGCTCACGACGGCGCCCACCATGGTGGTGGCGCCGACCTCGGTGCTGTCGAATTGGCAGCGGGAGGCCCAGAAATTCACCCCAGATCTCTCCGTGATGGTCTATCACGGCTCACAGCGGCCGAAAGGCGAAGAGTTTGTGCACCAGGCGAAGCAGTGCGATCTGGTGATCACCAGCTATGGGGTGCTCTCTCGCGATGTCGAATTATTCTGCGAGCTGCACTGGCAGCATCTCGTGCTGGATGAAGCACAGCAGATCAAAAACTCCTCTACCCGCATGGCGCGTGCGGCGAAAGTGATTCCCAGTGCGCATCGCATCGCGCTGACGGGTACCCCGATCGAAAACCGCTTGGCGGAGATCCATTCGCTGATGGATTTCTGCAACTACGGGATGTTGGGCAGCGCCTCCTTCTTCCGGAATCACTTTGCCCGCGCTATCGAGGTCTATGACGATCCGGAGATGAAAGACGCGCTGCGCCGGCTCACCGCCCCCTTCATCCTGCGGCGACTAAAGACCGACCCAGCGGTGATCGACGATCTTCCCGATAAAACCGAGAACGTCTTGCACGTGCTGCTGAGTAAAGAGCAGGCGGCTTTATACAAGTCCTATGTGGATCGCATTAAAAAGGAGGTGGAGGATACCGCGTCGATGAAGCGGCGCGGCATGATCCTCGCCGCCATGACCCGCATTAAACAAATCTGCAATCACCCCGCGCACTTCCTCGGCGATGGCTCTTCGATCACCTACCAGGGCGTACACCGCTCCGGTAAGGTGGGCAGGCTCGTGGAGCTTATCGACGCCGCCCTCGACAATGGGGAAAAGATGCTGGTGTTCACCCAGTATCGTGCTTTTGGCGATATTCTCGTGCCCTACTTGAGCGAGCACGTCGGGCGGGAGGTGCCCTTCCTTCACGGTGGGGTGTCGCAGAAGGGGCGCGACCGGATGGTCACCGAGTTCCAATCGGAGGAGGGCCCACCGATTATGGTGCTGAGCCTCAAAGCCGGCGGGACCGGGCTAAATCTGACTGCGGCCAATATTGTGGTGCACATGGACCGCTGGTGGAATCCGGCGGTAGAAAACCAGGCCACGGACCGCGCCTATCGGATCGGCCAGCGCAAGGATGTGACGGTGTACAAGATGGTGTGTGAAGGCACCATGGAAGAAGCCATCCAGGATGTTATCGAAGGCAAGATCCAGCTGGCCAGCGATATCGTCGGGGAAGGCGAAGGCTGGGTAAGTGAGCTGAGCCAAGAGGATCTGGAGACCCTGTTGACGTACCGCGGAACCATCGAGGAGGACGAGGACTAATATGCCCCGCTATACCTCACGCGATAACGTCATTTATGCGAATTTTGGCGCGAAGCGGCACGACCCTCAGCAGCTCGCCGATACCGCCGAGAAGAACAACGACGACCGCGAGTGGCTGCCTATAGTCTCCCGCTTCATCGTGGATTCTGTCGAGCGCGACACCGACCCAGGCCGTAAGCAGCGCGGTCGCGACTATGCCCGCGAGGATCGGGTGACGTTGCTCAGCTATAGCGAGAATCTGATCAACGCACAGGTGCGTGGCTCCCGGCCCGAGCCCTTCGAGGTACAGCTGCGCTTCGCTCCCATTGCGCGCCGCGACCAGCGCGAATTGTGGGACTATCTTGTCTCCCTGCCGGATTATCTGCCGGCATTCTTAAGGGGTGAGCTGGATCGTCGCGCGCAGCGCCTGCTCGGCTTTTCCGACCCGCGCAGCATCACGGGCACATGTGAGTGCCCAGATTCCCATCCGGTGTGTAAACACATCGTGGCCGTGGCCCATGCCGCCGCCGCAGAAATATCCCGCCGCAGCTACCGCATCTTCGATCTGCGCGGCTGGGATCCACAGGAGATCGAGGCGGCGGTACTGCGGCGGGTTGAGCAGGACGCGGCGGCGAACGCTCCGGCGGATACCGCAGCGGACGCTCCGGCGGAGCGGGGGAAGGATACAGATCGCAGCGGCAGTCCTGATGAGTCTGCTGGCGCGGCGGAATCTGGCCCCGCAACCGCGCAGAAACACCAGCAGCAGGTGGATGCCACGGCGTTTTGGCAGGGAGGTCAGCTTCCTCCCTTGCCGGATCCGAAGGTGGAGCCTGCCCTTGACGACTCCGATCTCAGTCTCTTGCACATCGCCATGCGCTCGGTGTCCTATACCTCGATTGATGAGCTGCGGGCTATTACAGATATCGAGGATATGTACTATTTCCTCACGCACAACGAGGATTCTTCGAGCCCAGATTCCCCTTAAGTCAGCCGCAGTAGAACATCGGAGCGAACAGCGCATCGTGCAGTGTCCGGTAGTTTTGCTAACAATGAATGCATGACACGAACACGATTTATTCACACCTCGGACTGGCAGATCGGAATGAAGCGGGGTTTTCTTCCCGCTGAGGCGCATAGTCGCTTTGATGCCGATCGTCTCGCGGCCATTAAAAAGCTCGGTGATCTTGCCACCGAGCAGGACTGCGAGTTCATTGTCGTCGCCGGCGATGTATTCGACGCCAATAGTCTCAATGCCACAACAACCGGCCGCACCATGGAAGTGCTGCGCAACTTAGCTGTGCCAGTGTATCTCTTGCCGGGCAATCATGATCCCTTAGTGGCCAATAATATTTTCCGGTTCACGGACGCGATCGACAATGTCCATGTGATCCGCGATAACGCGCCTATCGAGATTCGCCCAGGCGTCGAGCTCGTCGGCGCCCCCTATCTCAGCAAGCGCGTCTCCACCGATATCGTGGCCGAGGCTCTGGAGGATCTCGAGCCCGCAGAAGACGGAAGCGTGCGCATTGCCGTGGGGCACGGCCAAGTGGAGTCGCGCAGCAATGACGACGATAGCGTCCCGATTGACCTTGCCACCGTTGAGTGTGCCGTGGATCGTCGGGTGATTGATTATCTGGCCTTGGGCGATACCCACTCCACCGCCTCGCTTGGCTCCACGGGGCGCGTGTGGTTCTCAGGCAGCCCAGAAGTTACCGATTATCGCGATTTCTCCACCGTCGGCGGCGGCGAGAAGGATTCCGGCAATGCTCTCGTTGTAGACATCGAGGCCACCGGTTCCACCTCGCAGGTCACGGTCGAGCCGCACCACATCGGCACCTGGACGTGGCATGCGCTCGAATACGACATAGCCAGCCACGAGGATGCGGAGGCCTTCATTAGCGCCCTGCGGGAGTATCCCGATAAGGCCACCACGGTGGTGAAATATGCCCTAGTGGGCACGGCAACCCTCGATACGATGCGCTACCTCGAGGAGCAGCTGGCAGACCTAGAGAGTATCTTTGCCGCCCTTTATCGACGCGAGCGCACCTATAACCTCCTGCTGGCCCCGTCCGAGGAGGAGCTCGAGAATCTCGGGCTCGGTGGATATGTGGGGGCGGCGATGACCGACCTGATCGAACAAGCAGACACAGACGACACGGCGAGCGACGCGGTGGGGCTGCTGCACCGGCTGATCGTTTCTGAGCGGAAGTAGGGCAGTACCATGCAGATTCATTCCATCACTATCGACAATATTCGCTCCATCGAGCACCTCGAACTGCGAGACATTCCGGCCAGCGGTGTGTGCATGATCAGTGGCCCCAATGAGGTGGGTAAGTCCACCATTGTGGAGGCTATTGACCTCGTGCTCTCTGAAAAGTCCACCGCGCAAAAGAAGTGGATTAAAAGCATGCGCCGGGTGGGCAGCGCCGAGCCTATGCAGGTCAGCCTTGAAGCCACGATCGGTGATCAGCACTTCACCATCAGCAAGCAGTTCCTCAATAAGCCGACCGCTCGGCTTGTCATTCACTCCCCGAATCCGCGGACCTACACCGGCGATCAGGCCAATGATGAGTTGCTGCAGATCATCGACGAGCACCTCGATAGCAATCTGCATAAGTTACTCTTCGTCAAACAGGGCGCATTGGACCACACTCTAGGGGAGGTGGGCTTTAACCAGCTGGAAAAGCCCCTGCAGCTCGCCGGCGCTGGGGATGGTGCCGGTATCGCGCAGGGGTCACAGTCCGAATTGATGGCGAAGGTGCGCGATGAGGTCTCGCGCTACTACACCAAAACAGGCAAGCCTTCCAAGGAACTCAAGCAGGCCGAGCAGGAGGTAGAAGACGCCACGAAGCGTCACGCCGAAGCCCGCGCGGCGATCACCGACTTGAGCGCCCAGCTAGAAAACTATGAGGCCGCTGAGGCTGAGCTGGCTCGGCTGAAGCCACAGATCCCAGAGCTGAAACAGCAGGTGGAGGCGTCGCAACGCGAGGTGGTGCGGGCGGAAAAGCGGGAATCCGAGCGGGAACGCCTGCAGACGAAAAAGGATGTCGAGGAGCAAAAGAAGCAGCGCATCGAGGAAAGAAAGAAGCAGCGGGCCCGGGCTGCCGAGGAATTGGCTGCGAGCGCGCAGCGCGTGACAGAGTGCGAGCGGACGCAGCAGGAGCTCGAACTACAGGCCAAGGAGCATGCGGAGAAGATCGAGGGGCTCCGCAGCGCACTCGATGCCGCGGTGGAAGCCGAGCAGAGCGCCCGCGCCGATTATCGGGTGTGGGAGCAGCACCAGCATGCCGTGCGCGAGCGAATCCGCCACCAGAAGGACACGGAGTTTTTGGCGCAGTACGACGAGTACACCGCCGAGATTTCCCAGCAGAAAAAGAAACTGCCGGAGGATGTGCCCAGCGGCGCAGACATCGCCCGGGCGGAAGAGATCGCGGAGAAGATTGTCTACGCCCAGGCCACGGTGGCGGCGGCGAGTTCGACACTGACGCTATCCGCTGCCGCGGGCGCCGAGATTGCGGTTAATGGTGAGCCCCAGACGCTCAGCGATACGGCCACGGTGGTGCAGGTCAGCGAACGCACGACACTACGCATCGGCGAGGTCGACGCGGTGATCGAACCGGCGGCCAATGTGGCTGCCGAAAAGGATGCTCTGGACCAGCTCATCCGCGAGCGCGATCAGCTGTGCACCGAGTTCGAGGTGGACTCTGTGCAGCAGCTCAAGCAGATCGCCACGACCGCCGAATCCATCACCGCGGATATTGCGCGTCTGAAGAAGGCGCGGACACGGCACGCAGGGAAGCGGGACGTGGATGATATCCGAGACGTCGTTGAGAAATTCCAGGCCGCGGAACTCCCAGAGGGCATTAGCGCCGACGAGGCAGGGGAGAAGGCCCTCGAGGAGCGCCTACACGAGCTGCGCACGGCCGTGGAACAGGCCGATGCCGCCACCGCGAAGGCGCGGACGAACCTAGAGGAGGCCCGGACCTCGCGGATCGACCAAGACGCGGCGGTGGCCCGAGAGAAACTCAAGGACGCCATCGATGAGCAGAAGCGTCGCGCGCAGGCGCTCGAGGCCGCGGAGCAGGAGCACAGCGATGAGGCCGAGGAAGAGGAACTGCGCAGCCTCGATGCTCACCTCGCCACCCTTAGTGCGGCGCTGCAGGCCTTGGAGGAAGACGACAGTGTCCTCAGCCTCGAGAAGGCGCGTCGCGCCGCGGAACAGGACGAGACCCTGCTGAAGAACACCGAGGGGCACCTAGAGGAGGCATATCGGCGACAGTCGGAGATTAAGGGCAGTATCAACGCCTTTGAGGGCGCTGCCGAGAAGGAGAAGATCGCCAAGGCCGAGCTCGAGCGCAGAGAGAGCATTCTCGCCCGTACCCAGCACAAGGCCGATGTGGCCAAGCTGCTGCTGGATACCCTCGAGCGGCACTACCGCGATGTCACGCAGCGCTATGCCAAGCCGATCCGCGAGGAGCTTGAGCGCTTGGCCGCCCAGCTGCATGAGGGCGATGTGTCCTATGAGTTCGACGAGACCGGTCTTGTCGGGCGAGTGATCCGCGAAGAGCAGCTGAGTGTGGATGAACTCTCTGGTGGCGCCTCTGAGCAAGTGGGGTTGATGCTGCGGCTCGCTATCGCCAACCTAGCGGCGAACAACGCGGATTCGGACGGCGTCGATACCGTGATGCCGGTGATCATGGACGACGCCCTCGGCAATTCCGATGTGCTGCGGCTCAAGCGCTTGTCCGGGTTGATCGAGCGCGAGGCAGCCTCCAAGCAGATCTTCCTCATGACTTGTGATTCCCAGCGTTTCGCCGCTATCGGCAAGCGCAAAGAGTATCGCGTCGAGGAGTTGAAGCGCGCTGCCAATGAGACGCCGCTGAGCAAACGCTGAGTGCGGCAGCAGGCGGCCTGTGGCAGCAGCCGAGCACGCGAGCGAGGAGTATCTCCTTCTCGCGTGTTCGCTGGCGCATGTCACGGCGCTAAGCCAGTTTGTTCCAGCTAAGCAAAGATGACGTGACTGCTGTGACACGCTAGTCTTAGAAGAACTCAGTGACATGAGCACCGCAGGTGTTCTGTGCGTCACGAGCTATTCCCTCATCTCCCGTTACGGGGTGAGGCGCCGCTAGTGCGGTGCCGTCACTCACACTCTGCAGCGGGGCACTGCGGTCGCATCAAGGCTGGCTACAGACGCGGCCGTCCGCACCAGACCGGTAGCGCAGAGATCTCGCGCGCGGAAAAGTTAAGGAAGATAAGGGATAGTGATTCAGCACGAGCCACGCTGGCTAAATGACAATCAGCAAGCACTCTGGCGCCTCATGCTCGATGCGATACGCAAACTCGAGCGCGATATAGAGGACACTCTGCAAGCTGAAGCCGAGCTGACCTCGCCCGAATTCGCCGTGCTGGTCGTGCTGTCCGAGTCGGAGGATGAACAAGCTCGGATCCGCGAAATCTGCACTCACCTGAATTGGGATCGCAGCCGCGCCTCGCACCAGCTCTCCCGCATGCAACGCCGCGGGCTGATCGAAAAAACCAAATGCGTCGGTGATGGCCGCGGTGTTGTCGTGATCATGACCGAGGAGGGCAAGCGGCGCCTCAAGCAGGCAGTGCCCATGCACGTGGAGTCCGTCAATCGGCTGATCTTCGACCACATGAGCAATGATCAAGCCCACCACCTCGACGTGTTCTTCAAGCACGTACTCCAGGCCCAGCCCACTCCCTAAACCCGCCATGGGCGCGGGCGCGGGAGCGCCGCGCGCCGTTTCCCTGCGGCAGC
The DNA here is from genome assembly GCF_008930935.1 of Corynebacterium sp. 11A. Taxonomy (NCBI): domain Bacteria; kingdom Bacillati; phylum Actinomycetota; class Actinomycetes; order Mycobacteriales; family Corynebacteriaceae; genus Corynebacterium; species Corynebacterium sp. 11A. Next base: position 55,831 of record NZ_PQMR01000012.1, on the reverse strand, counting down.
GGAAAAGACCACAAGGGAGGGGCCGCAGCATATCGCTGCGGCCCCTCCCTTTTATCTGTGCCCCCGACACGATTCGAACGTGCGACCTTTGGTACCGGAAACCAATGCTCTATCCCCTGAGCTACGGGGGCAAAAATATGCGTAGTAGCAGTTATCCGCTGCTATGCACCGTACGTATGTTAGCACTATCCCTGCCGTGCGATAAAACACGGGTTGGAGGTGCTACTACGCAGCAGAGTGGGGCCCAGCGGGTGGCGCTCTCAGAGGCCCCGCTGAGCCCCAGGGTGGTGCGTCTAGTCCACCAGCACCACGATCAGGGTGCGGGGACCGTGCACGCCTTCGACACGGCTGAGCTCGATGTCGGAGGTGGCCGAGGGGCCGGAGATCATCGTGATCGGGCGGTGGCGGTCGAGGCGGCTGATCATGGCGGGAACGCCGTAGACCACGGTGTCCATGCGCACGATGCAGATGTGGCAGTCCGGAACCAGGGTGAGGGCGCGCCGGCCGTTGGTCTCATTAGATTCCAGGCAGATCGTCCCGGTCTGGGCGGAGGAAGTGTGGGAGTCGGTGACGACCACGTCCACAGAGTCGAGTAGGCGGGGATCGCTTGTCACATCGTCGGGGGTGGCACTGCCGGAGAAACCCTCAAAGAGGCCGGCGTCGAGGCCGGGCGCATAGCGCACGTCCTCGGCCTCGCGCTCTTCGAGCAGGCGCACGATGGTGGCACCGAGTTCTTCCTCGCTGCTTTGCTCCACGATGGCTTTGTAGTCCAGCAGGCGATCGATGAGCACTTCTTTGATTTCCTCGCGCGGATAGTCGTGCTCGGTGATGTAGTTGCGCACCACATCGTAGCCGCCGGTCTGCACATTGGAGAGCTTCTGGGCGTTGCGGATGCGGTTGAGGATCTCCTTTTTGGCCTCGTCGTTACGCGTAGACATGGCTACTTCTCCTCTTCGTCGGTGCCGGCGTGGGCGGCGGCGGGCAGCCCCTCGCGCTTGGCGTCCTTGAGCAACTGTTGGGCCTCCTCGGACTTGAACCAGTCGCGGAAGGAAGTCTTTGCCGGCACAGCAGTGTCGCGCACATCGGTCCAACCGGCGAGGAAGCTCGGCATGTGGGTGATCTTCTTATTGAAGCCGCCGAGGACTCGTCCCAGAGAGGCCGACTTGGTGGCGAGGCTCCAAATCTTGGCGTTGCCGAACACCAGCCCCATGGCGCCGAAGATGGCGCCCTCGATCTTCGGCTTATCGGTTTCGATCTTCTGGTGGCGTAGCTCCAGCAGTGCGGCCGGAATATCGATCTTGACGGGGCATACCTCGAAGCAATAGCCACACAGGGAGGAGGCGTAGGGCAGCGAGGCATTCGGGTCATTGTGATCGATGATGCCGGTCAGCTGCGGGGAGAGGATGGCGCCGATGGGGCCGGGGTAGGTGGAGCCATAGGCGTGGCCGCCGGCGCGTTCGTAGACTGGGCAGACGTTGAGGCAGGCCGAGCAGCGGATACACTTCAGTGCCTCGCGGCCGATCTCATTCGACAACGCGTGGGTACGGCCATTGTCCAGCAGCACGATGTGGTAGTTCTTCGGGCCGTCATTCTCGGTCACGCCCGTCCACAGCGAGGTGTAGGGGTTCATGCGCTCACCGGTGGAGGAGCGCGGCAGCAGCTGCAGGAATACTTCGAAGTCCTGGAAGGTGGGCAGCAGCTTTTCAATACCCATCACCGAGATGAGCGTCTCGGGCAGGGTGAGGCACATGCGGCCATTGCCCTCAGACTCGACGATGCTCACGGTTCCGGTCTCGGCCACACCGAAGTTGGCGCCGGAGATGGCCACCTTGGCTTCCATGAACTGCTTGCGCAGGAACACGCGGGAGGCCTCGGCGAGCTCCGGCGGGTTAGCCGGCAGGGAGTCGTCGGTGTGGGGCATCTCGCGGACGAAGATATCGCGGATCTCGGCGCGGTTGCGGTGAATGGCAGGCACCAGAATGTGCGAGGGGAAGTCGTGTCCCAGCTGCACAATGAGCTCGGCGAGGTCGGTCTCGCGGGCGGTGATGCCGGCATCGCGCAGCTGGTCGTTGAGCCCGATCTCCTGGGTAGCCATGGACTTGATCTTGACCACGTGGGTTTCGCCGGTTTCCTTGATCAGATCGGTCACGATCTGGCCGGCCTCGACTCCATCACGGGCCCAGTGCACGTGTCCGCCGTGGGCGGTCACGGCTGCCTCGAACTGCTCGAGCAACTCCGGCATGCGGGAGGCAACATCGCGTTTGATACCGGAACCGGCCTCGCGCAGATCCTGCCAGTCGGGAAGTTCATCCACTACCTGGGCGCGCTTATTGCGGATGGTGTGGGTGGCGTTGTAGAGATTGCGGCGCTGGGTGGCGTTGTAGAGACCATCGTGGGCGCCTTTTTGGAAGCTGCGCGAGCCGCGCAGATAGCCGACACCTTCGGGCGCTGTCGGAGGAACGGTGGGGTTTCCGAGGAAGGTGGTCACAGCATGAACTCCTTGGTATAAGCGGCGGAATCCGGGGTCCACGGATGCTCTTTGGTGGAGGCGAGAATCTCGGCGATATGCACGCTGCGGATACCGCTGTGCTGGCGCGAGAGCGTGCCGGAGATGTTCATCAGGCAGGAGTAGTCCGCGGAGGTGACGTATTCGGCGAGGGTGGACTTGATATTGCGGGTCTTGTCATTGACCATCGCGGCCGAGGTTTCGGCGTTCTTCACGCAGAAGGTGCCGCCGAAGCCGCAGCACTCCTCAGAGAAGGGCAGCTCCACCAAGTCGATGGCCTCCACGGCGCGCAAGAGCCTATAAGGGCGATCGCCCAGTTTGAGCAGGCGGCGCGAGTGGCAGGAGCTGTGATAGGTCACGCGGTGCGGGAAGAACGCGCCCACGTTTTCGAGCTGCTCCACGTCGGTGAGGAACTCGCAGAGCTCATAGGTTTTCTTGGCGGTGCCTGCGGCCCCATCGCGCAGCGCTGCAGAGCCGTAGCGATCTGCGATCCGCTCGTGTTCGTGACGCACCGCAGCCGCGCAGGAACCGGAGGGGCTGACGATGCAGTCGATGGAGGGATCGGAGAAGGCGTCCACATAATTTTCAATCTGTGGCACGGCTTCGCGCTGGTAACCAGTGTTAATGTGCATCTGGCCGCAGCAGGTTTGTTTGTCGGGGACCACAACATCGTGGCCGAGGCGGGACAGAATCAGGGCTGTCGCCTTGGCGATGTCCGGCCCGAGAATGTCACCGATACAGGTGGTAAAGATCGCGACTCGCACGGGCGCTCCTTTAACTAATGTTGGCTAACTATTGTTGGCGCAAAATGGCGATTACATCTAGTGGCTATGAGGTCTAACTCGCGGCGGGGCTACCGCTCTGGACTGCCTGACGTGCCAAAGTCAAGAGGCCGACGCGGTGAGGGGGTAGTTGCACGTCGCGAACGAACGGCGGCGGTGCCAGCTTTCACCGACACATCCTACGTTCGGATATGTCTAATCTACCCGAAATCTGCTCAGAATGTGAACCAGTTGCGCTTCTAAAAAAGCCGGTCCACCTGCATATATTTAAGAAACACTCCTGTTTCCTAATTAGGGCTGTGACGGGCGCGCCGACCCCAAGGTGGGGGAGGGGGGGGTGGAGAAAACCCCCGTGGCCGAGTACGGGGCAACGGGGGTAAGAAGCTGAGCATTACCTAACTTCCATGGGTGCTGGACCTTATCGGCGCCCACTCTTGGCCCCACCACCGGCACGGCGGGCGCAGGTGCCGATGGGGAATATGGGGCAGCGGGACGGCGTCGATAAGCGCCGCGGTCGTACTAGGGGACCACGGGTGCCATGAAGGAGAGCACGTTGGTCTGCAGGTAGACAATGGTGCACACGGCGATGAGCATGCCGAAGGACCACAGGACCACGGACTTGAAAATATCGGACTCGCGACCTTCCATCTTCACGGCCGTGGCGGCAATCGCCAGCGACTGCGGGGAGATCATCTTGCCCACCACGCCGCCGGAGGTATTGGCCGCGAGCATGAGGTCCGGGTTCAGTCCAGCGTGCTGCGCGGCGGTGACCTGCATCTTGCCGAAGAGGGCGTTGGCAGAGGTATCGGAGCCGGTCACGGCCGTGCCCACCCAGCCCAAGGTGGGGGCGAGGAAGGCGTAGGCGCCGCCCAGCGAGGCAACGAACTCGCCGATGGCGATGGTCTGGCCGGAGTAGTTCATCACATAGGCCAGCCCCAGCACGAGCACGATGGTCAGGGCAGACCACCGCATGCGGTAGGCGGTGTCGGTGAAGGCCTGTAGCACCTGGCCGGCCTTGAGCGGATAGGTGCCATTCTCGTCGAAGATGGCGTAGACCACGGCCACGATCAGTCCGGAGATCAGCATCAGGCTGCCGGGATTGGCGATGATCGCGAAAGTGTAGGTGGACTTGATCGGATCGCCCTGGGCATTGACTAGGCGATCGGCCAGTACCGGCCACTCCACGCTGATGGCGATGGACTTCAGGGCCTCAGGGATGGTGGAGCCCAAGTTAGCGATACCGAAGACGAGGGTGACCACGCCATAGGGCATGAGTGCCATTCCGACGCGGCGAGCCGGCAGCTCCTCGGCCACGGCGGCCGGGGGAAGGTCCATGCGCTCGCGCAGCGCCTCGATGCCGCGCGGGGTCCAGAATTGCAGGAAGACGAAGGCCACGCCGAGGGAGACGATGCAGGCGACCACGTCGGTGAGCTGGTAGGCGAAGAAGTTCGAGGTGGCCCACTGGGCGATAGCGAAGGCGCCGCCGATAACGAAAGCGGGGATCCATGCTTCCCGGACACCGCGCACGCCGTCGAGGATGAAGAGCAGGATAACGGGAACGAACACGGCGATCAGCGGGGCCTGGTGGCCGACGATGGCGGCGATGTTGGCGGTTTGCTCCGCCGTACGGCCGGCCACATCGCCGGCGGTGGTGATCGGAATGGCCACGGCGCCGAAGGCCACTGGCGCGGTATTAGCCAGCAGGACCGCGGTGGCGGCACGCAGCGGCTTCACGCCGAGGGCGAGGATCATGGTGGCGGTGATGGCTACGGGGGCACCGAAGCCGGCGAGGGCCTCGAGCAGGCCGCCGAAGCAGAAGGCGATGAGGATAGCTTGGATGCGCACGTCGCCATCGCCGAGCTTGTCAAAGGTGCGGCGTAGGTCCTCAAAACGGCCCGAGGCCACCGTGATCTGGTAGAACCAGATGGCCATCACGATCACCCAGACGATGGGCAGGAGGCCGAAGATGCCACCGCGAAGCGCGGACATGAGGGCGAGTTCGGTGGGCATGCTGAAGCCGAAGATGGCGACTAGGATCGCAGCGAGGGTGGCGGCCGCTGCGGAGACGTGTGCTCGGGCCTTGAAGCCGAGGAGCAACACGAAAAAGGTGACCAGGGGGATGGTTGCGACTAACGCAGAGAGGCCAAGACTGCCTCCCACTGCATCAGTGACCACGGTAAATGTATTGTTCACCGCAACTCCTTAAGTGTGGTGGACCTGTGTCTGTCTGCTGTATCGCTTCAGAAAATGCCTATCTGCTGCTGGCCCGTGCCGCTGAGGGGTGGTGCGGCGCGTGTTCCTGTGTGGGCCAGTAGTGCACTCGCAGTGTGAAGTTCTGCACACCGATACTGGTTCTATGAGACACCCACAGGTGGGATGTGATGTTCACAACCATTCTTACGTAGGATGTCGTGAATCCAAAAATAAGCTGAGGTGCTCTGTGTCTCATTTCAGGATTTTTTAAGATTACGCTGGGGGTTCGTGGAGAAATTGGTGGAGCAAATGGGGGTATGCGATACACTGATCCGCTATGACACCTGCCGATCTTGCTGCATTAATCCGACGCACCGCGGAATCCGTATTTGCCGAGCACGACCTCGATTCCTCTGTCCTTCCTGAGACAGTGACCGTCGAGCGTCCGCGCAATCCGGAGCACGGTGACTACGCCACGAACCTCGCCCTCCAGGTGGCCAAGCGTGCGGGGGCCAATCCTCGCGAGCTCGCCCAGTGGCTGGCCGAGGCTCTAGCACAGCACGAGGGCATTTCCGAGGCTGAGATCGCCGGGCCGGGCTTTCTTAATATCCGCCTCAACGCCGCCGCCCAGGGCGCGATCATCGCCGAGATCCTCGCCGCAGGTGAGCGTTATGGCCACGCCGATACCCTCGCTGGTGAGCGCGTGAATCTCGAGTTCGTCTCGGCCAATCCCACCGGCCCCATCCACTTGGGTGGAACCCGCTGGGCCGCCGTGGGCGATTCTTTGGGCCGTGTGCTCGAGGCCAGCGGCGCCCAGGTGACCCGCGAGTATTACTTCAATGACCACGGTCGCCAGATCGATCGTTTCACCAACTCCTTGATCGCCGCGGCTAAGAATGAGCCCGCCCCCGAGGACGGCTATGCCGGCGACTACATCACCGAAATCGCGAACGAGGTGTTGCGCCGCGTGCCCGACGCCCTCGAGCTGCCCGAGGCGGAGATGAAGGAAACCTTCCGCTCTCATGGTGTGGAGATGATGTTCGCGCACATCAAGTCCTCGCTGGCGGAGTTCGGCACCACCTTCGATGTCTACTTCCACGAGAACTCCCTCTTCGAATCCGGAGCAGTCGATGCCGCGGTGCAGACGCTGAAGGATAATGGCAGCCTGTACCAGGCCGATGGCGCGTGGTGGCTGAAGTCCACCGACTATGGCGACGATAAGGACCGGGTGGTCATCAAATCCGATGGTGATGCCGCCTATATCGCCGGCGATATCGCCTATGTGGCCGACAAGATTGATCGCGGCCACGACCTGTGCATCTACATGCTCGGCGCTGATCACCACGGGTATATTTCCCGGCTCCGAGCCGCCGCTGCCGCTTTGGGCTATCGCCCCGAGCAGGTGGAAGTGCTCATCGGTCAGCTGGTGAACCTGGTGCGCGATGGCAAGCCCGTGCGCATGTCCAAGCGCGCCGGCACCGTGATCACCCTCGATGATCTGGTGGAGGCCGTGGGCGTGGATGCTGCCCGCTATGCGATGATTCGCTCCTCGGTGGATCAGAGTCTCGACATTGATCTCGCGTTGTGGGCCTCCCGCTCCTCGGATAACCCGGTGTTCTATGTGCAGTATGGCCACGCGCGTTTGTGCTCGATTGCGCGCAAGGCTGCCGAGTTGGGCGTGAGCCTGCAGGGCGCCGATATCGATTACTCGGTGCTCGATAGCGAGCGCGAGGGTGATCTGATCCGCACCTTGGGCGAGTTCCCTGCCGCAATCGCTTCGGCCGCTGACCTGCGCGAACCACACCGAATTGCCCGCTATGCCGAGCAGCTGGCCGGCACCTTCCACCGTTTCTACGACACCTGCCAGATTCTGCCTAAGGCCGGCGAGGAGACCACCGAGCTGCACATCGCGCGTCTGGCCTTGGCCGCCGCTAGCCGCCAGGTGTTGAGCAATGCGCTCGGTTTGTGCGGGGTCACCGCGCCGGAGCGCATGTAGCGTAGGGTAATCTCGTTCACCACGAACTCCCGACCGCAGGTGGCCGCGATCGCTTATCGACGCCACCTCGCTGCCTCCCACCTCGCGGTGAGGCGCCGGCGTGGTGGTGGGGTGGGCGTGTATGCCGCCGATCAAACTACTTAAGTAAAAGAGCCCCTTGATGAACGACTTCAACAGCATTCCCTCCCACGTGTGGCCGCGCAACGCCATGCGCCAAGACGACGGCGTGGTCACCATTGCTGGTGTGCCGCTTCCCGAGATCGCGGAGACCTATGGCACCCCGTGTTATGTCATCGATGAGGACGATTTCCGTAGCCGCTGCCGCGATATGGCCGAGGCTTTCGGCGGCGGCCATAACGTGCACTACGCATCGAAGGCGCTGCTCACCGCCACCGTGGCGCGCTGGGTCGATGAGGAGGGGCTATGCATGGACGTGGCCTCCCTCGGAGAGCTGCAGATTGCGCTTGCGGCCGGATTCCCCGCCGCGCGGATCACCGCCCACGGCAATAACAAGTCCGTGGCCTTCCTGCGCGCCATCATTCGCGAGAAGGTGGGCTCCGTGGTGCTGGATAATGCCGATGAGCTGGAACTACTCGATGAGCTCAGCGCCGCATCCGGCCACGTCCAGGATGTGTTGGTGCGCGTGAAGCCCGGCGTGGAGGCCCACACCCACGAGTTTATCGCCACCGCTCACGAGGATCAGAAGTTCGGCTTCTCCCTCGCCTCCGGCTCCGCTATGGAGGCGGCGCGTGCAGCCGTGCGCGCCGAAAACCTGCGCCTAGTCGGCCTGCACTGCCATGTCGGCTCCCAGGTCTTCGACGCCGATGGCTTCTCCGTGGCGGCCGAGCGTGTGCTGGGGCTGTTCAAGCAACTACATGATGAGCTGCCCGCTGCGGACACTGCAGAGCTGCGTGTGCTGGATCTCGGCGGCGGCTATGGCATCGCCTACACCGAAGAGGAAGAGCCGCTCAATGTGCGCGAGGTGGCCGCCGACCTAATCGGTCGAGTGGCCGAGTGTGCCGACGAGCTGGGAATCCCTGCGCCCTCGGTGAAGGTGGAGCCGGGTCGCGCTATCGCGGGACCGTCGACCGTCACCCTCTATGAGGTGGGCTCGGTGAAGGACGTGCACGTGGACGCGGACACCACCCGCCGCTATGTGGCCGTCGATGGCGGGATGAGCGATAATATTCGCCCCGCCCTCTATGGTGCCGCCTATGATGGCCGCCTGGTCGATCGCTTCGCCGAGGGTGAGAACACCAGCACCCGCATTGTGGGCGCGCACTGCGAGTCGGGCGACATCCTGATCAATGAGGCCTCCTACCCGAATGACCTGCGTCGTGGCGATCTTTTCGCCATCGCCGCCACCGGCGCGTACTGCTATGTGATGTCCAGCCGCTATAACGCCTTTTTGCGCCCGCCGATCGTGAGCGTGCGCGGCGGCGAAGCCAAGCTCATGGTGCGCCGTGAGACCGTGGAGGACATCCTGGCGCTGGAAAATACCACCGGCTCCTAGCCCGCAGCGTCCCATCCAGCGTCCTTGAGGCCTGGGACACACCCACGGCGATCGCGGCGGCGGAGGTTTATACTTGCCTCACGCTGCGCCCGCCCAGCGCGGATGCTGTAGCTATCCGCCCAACACTGACAACAGACAGAAATAATTCTTAAGGGGAATATCGATCCATGTCTGAGAACGCACCCGTAACCTTCAAGCCCGGGAAGGGCGCTGGCTCACCGGTTGGCGTCGCGATTCTGGGGCACGGCACCGTCGGAAGCGAAGTGCTGCGCATTATGCAGCAGGACGCCGATGCTCTCGAGCACCGCATTGGCGGCCCGCTGGAGCTGAAGGGCGTGGCCGTCTCTGATATTGAGAAGCACGCCGACGCCGTCTCCCGAGATTTGCTCACCACCGACGCTATGTCTCTGATCACCCGAGACGATGTGGACATTGTGGTGGAGGTTATCGGTGGTATCGACTACCCCCGCAAGCTGGTCCTCGCCGCACTGCGTGCCGGCAAGTCCGTGGTGACCGCCAATAAGGCGCTCGTCGCCGCCCACTCGGCCGAGCTTGCCGAGGCCGCCGATGCCGCTGGCGTGGATCTGTACTTCGAGGCCGCTGTGGCCGCCGCTATCCCCGTGGTGGGCCCGCTGCGTCGCTCGCTCGCCGGCGACCAGGTGGAGCTGGTGATGGGCATCGTCAATGGCACCACCAACTTCATCCTCGACGGCATGGACTCCACGGGGGCGAACTACGACGACATGCTCGCCGAAGCCACCCGCTTAGGCTATGCCGAGGCCGATCCCACGGCTGATGTTGAGGGCCACGACGCCGCCTCCAAGGCCGCCATTTTGGCCTCCCTGGCTTTCCACACCCGCGTCACCGCGGATGACGTGTACTGCGAGGGTATTAGCGATATCTCCGCTGACGATATCGCGGCCGCCAAGGATGCCGGCTACATCATCAAGCTGCTGGCCGTGTGTGAGCGATTTACCAACGATAAGGGCGTGGAGGAGATCGCCGCCCGCGTGCACCCCACGCTGATCCCGCGTTCGCACCCGCTGGCCAGCGTGAACAAGTCTTTCAACGCCATTTTCGTTGAAGCCGAGGCCGCTGGTCGTCTTATGTTCTACGGCAATGGTGCCGGCGGTGCGCCTACCGCCTCCGCGGTGCTGGGCGATCTTGTGGGCGCCTCCCGAAACAAGGTGCACGGCGGTCGCGCCCCGGGCGAGTCCACCTACGCCAATCTGCCCATTGCTAGCTTCGGCGATGTGCGCACCCGCTATCACGTGGATATGGAAGTTCAGGATCGGGAGGGCGTGCTCGCCGAGATCGCTACTAAGTTCGCCGAGAACAAGATCTCGATCCGCACCGTGCGCCAAGAGGAGTTCGAGGACCATGCACGTCTGATCGTGGTCACCCACTCCGCCACCGAGGCGGATCTGGCCGCCACCGTGGATGCCATTAAGCAACTCGACGCTGTGCGTACCATCCGCAGCGTAATCCGTTTGGAAGGACGCTAAAGGCCATGGCGACGGACTTGGTTCCCGGCACTCGGGTCAGCGTCACCGTTCCAGCCTCTTCGGCCAATCTCGGCCCAGGTTTCGACACACTCGGCGTGGCGCTGGGGTTGTACGACACCGTTGAGGTCGAGGTCACCTCCTCAGGCCTCGAGGTGGAGATTTTCGGCGAAGGCCAAGAAGATCTGCCGCGGGGCGAAACGCACTTGGTGGTGAAGGCGCTACGCAGCGGTCTCGCCGCGGCGGGGATGAGTGCGCCTGGGTTGAAGGTGAGCTGCCATAACAACATTCCGCAATCGCGTGGGCTCGGCTCCTCTGCGGCTGCCGCCGTGGCGGGGGTGTGTGCCGCCAATGGGCTTGCCGGCGAGCCGCTCAGCGCCGCGGAAATTGTGCAATTGGCCTCCGCTTTCGAAGGGCATCCCGATAACGCCGCGGCCTCCGTGCTGGGCGCCGCGGTGGTGTCGTGGACCGATATTCCCGTGGACGGGCGCACTCAGCCGCAATACCATGCGGTGTCGCTGCCAGTGCACGAGTCCATTCAGGCCACCGCCTTGGTGCCGGATTTCCACGCCTCTACCGATGCTGTGCGCAAGGTCCTGCCCTCGGATGTCACCCACATCGACGCTCGCTTTAACGTCTCGCGTACTGCCGTGATGGTGATGGCCCTGCAGCATCATCCAGAGTTGCTCTGGGAGGGCACTCGCGACCGGCTGCACCAGCCCTACCGAGCCGATGTGCTGCCTGTGACCGCTGAATGGGTCAACCGGCTGCGCAACCGCGGCTATGCCGCCTATCTCTCCGGTGCTGGCCCGACCGTGATGGTACTCTCCACCAAGCCGGTCGAGGCCGCGATCCTCGATGATGCCCGCGCCTCTGGGCTGAAAGTGATGGAATTGCCGGTAGCCGGTCCGGTGCGCGTCGAGCGCTCCTAAAACCTTATGGGCGCGGAAGCTGCTGGCTTTTTAGAAGCGCCATAAAGCCCCGTTGTTATCTGTGTCTGCGCGGCAGACGCGGCAACAACGGGGCTCGCTGCGTCAGTAGGAGCTAACTCTGCTGCGTAGAAGCGCAGTCCAGCCGAATATCGCATTGCCCTGGGCGCGCATAGGGAACCAAGGTCAAGGTGGTGTGGTGATCGGCCACGGTGCCCAGCGCGGCTTGGGCGAAGCCGTGGTGGATCGAGCAGACCAGCGGATCGGGTTGGGTGGACTCGGAAACAAAGGGACAGCGGTTCAAAGAAATGACCCGTCTCTCGGGCGCGGCGGGATCCTCCTGCGGTTCATCGGGGTCGTAGCCGGTCCGACGCATCAGGGTCACCAGCGCTGCTACCTGTTCTGCGTAGTCCGTGCAGTGCTCGCCGCCGTAGCCGACCCGCTGCGCCCAGCGGTGTCCTAGTTGCACCGCATTGCGATGGGCGGCAGAGCTATCTGTGGTGCAGGCTAAGAGCTGGGCGAGCTCATTGACCAGCTCGATCTGCTCGGTGCTGATCTCCGCCGAATCGGGGATACGAGCGTGGATCACCAAGCTGGGGCGGCCCCGCCCACCCGTGGCCGGGGTGGTACTACTACGCACCGCGCCGCGGGCGAGCAGTTCATCGATGTGGCCGCGTACGGTATTGACGTGCATGCCGGTATCGGATGCCAAGGCAGAGATGCTCGCGCCATCGGTGTGGGCGCGCACCGCCTCGAGCACGAGGCGTTGTTTGGCGCTCAGGGGCAGCGAATCGTCGAAAAGCGCGCGGGTGGGCGCGGGACCTGGTGACGGGCTGCTCGCAGGGCGGGACGACTCGGCATGCGGGGTGGGCATGGTGGAGTAGTTTACTCGGCGCACCGGCGCGGAGAACGCTCGGTGCGGGGCATGGGGTGCACCGAGGTGGCTAGCGCTTTGAAGGTGCAGCAGACCGTGCTGCCGACCTTCAGCCCCAGCTCGGCGACGCTGCGCGCGGTCACCGCGGCCCGCAGCAGCTGGGTGCTCTCGGCCACGCGCACGTGCACACTGACCTGTTCGCCGCTGTGTTCCAAGGCCACGACGGTGCCGTGGAGGCAGTTACGCGCCGAGGTGCGCGCGGTGGTGTCGCTGGGGGTGATACTCACGGCGGTGGGGGCGAGCAGCACGGCGACGTCGCTATTCGGAGATAGCGGGCTGGTGTGGCTCTCGGGTATGGGGGCTGTGTGGTCCTGGGTGGTGGCGTCGATCAGCTGCCCAGCACAGCGCACCGTCACCAGACCCGCGCTGTGCGAGACCACCGTGGCATGTAGCCGGTTGAGGCCGGCGAGATACGCCATGAACTCGGTCGGCGGCTGGTGCATCATCTCTTCCACGGGGCCGAAGGCGGTGACGTCTCCGGCCTCGAGGACTGCTGCGTAGTGCGCCAAGGTGGCGATATCAACCACGTTGTGGCTAATGAGGAGCACGGTGCGCTGCTGGGCGCAGGCCTCGAGTACTGCCCGCCAGCGGCTAGCGCTCGCGGCGTCGAGGGCGGCCATGGGCTCGTCCAAGATGAGCGTATGCGGGCGAGCCGCCAGGCCGCGCAGCAGAGCCACTTGGGCTTGTTGGCCGCCCGAGAGCTCGGCAACGGGCAGCTCGGCGAGCTCCGCGAGGCCTGCCGCGACAAGCAACTGGGTGGCGGTCTCGGCGCTGCCACAGACCACCGTGAGTACCCGGTGCACCCGCATCCGGGGCGGCAGCGCGGGATCCTGGGTGAGGAGCACGATGCCGCGCTGCCGCATCGGCACCACCGTGCCTGCGGTACCTGCGGGGTCGAGGATCCGCTCGCCGAGCTGGATGCGAGTGCCATGGAGCTCGCCGACGATCATGCGCGCTAGGGTGGTTTTGCCCGCGCCGTTTTCGCCGACCAGTGCGGTGGTGCGGGCCTGGGGAAAGGTGGTGCTGTGTACGCCCTCGCCGATCGTCAGCGCTGCGGCTGTCTCGGTGGGGGCGGTGAGGTTGGAGAAAGCAGCCGCATCGATCGGGCCGAGCGTTGCCCGGTGGGCCTTCCCGGCGCTGTGGGGACGCAGCCATAGAGCCGCCCCGCCCAGTGCCGCCCCGAGCACCGCTACCGCCAGCAGCATGAGCACCGCTGCCAGCACGAGGGCGCGTTCGGGGTCGATCTCTCGCTCGAGATAAATACCGATCGGCAGGGTGCGGGTCACCCCAGGATAAGAGCCGGCGAAGGTGAGAGTGGTGCCGAACTCGCCCAGGGAGCGGGCACACGCCAAACCGGCCCCGCTAGCAAGCGCCGGCAGTACCGTGGGGATGAGAATATGCCGGTTGATCGCCCCCGTGCTCATCCCCACCGAGCGGGCCGAGGACTGTACTCGGGGACTCAGCTGGGCTAGTGCTTGTTCGATGGTGATGACCACGAAGGGCATAGCGATAAACACATGCGAGGCCACCACGCCTGGGAAGGCGAAAGCAAAGCGCAGCCCGAAGAGATTCAATAGCGGTGCGCCCACCCCGTAGACCCCGAGCAGCGTGGTGAGTGCCATGCCGCCCACCACCGGCGGCAACGCCAAGGGAAGCAGCACCAGCAGTCGGGTGATCGTGCGCCCAGCCCGCAAGGTGTGCACCCACAGCGCCACCGCCAAGCCGAGGACAGTGGAGATCAGCGTGGCCCAGAGCGCCGAGGAGATCGTCACCCCGATCAATTCCCGGGTGGCGGGTTCACGCACAATCTCCGGTACCCGGCTCCACGGCACCCGCCACAGCAGGGTGAGCACAGGGGCAATAATCACGCAAAGCCCACACCACGCGGCCACGATGATGGGAAGGGTTTGGCGGGTGCGGGCAGGGGTGAGTGCGGCAGGCATCGCGATGACTTCTGCGAGAAAAACTAGGAGCTGGCGGGGCTAAAGCCGTGGCGGGACCACGCCTCATCGGCGGCGCTACTATGCAGCGCCCGTACAAAGGCAGCGGCTTGTGGCTTCTTCTCGCTCTGCGCAACCACAGCGGCCAGATAGCGGTTAGGGCTCGCCTCGGCGCCGGGGATCTCGAAGGCGCGCACGGCGTCGCCGGCGGCGATCGCATCAGAGGCGTAGACCAACGCGGCATCGGCCCCGCCCGAGGTGACCTTGCCCAGAGTGTCGGTCACATTCGACTCCAGCGATGCGGGGCGAAGGGACGGCAGGGTGGCGTCGATAAGCGTCTGTGATGCCGCCCCGCAGGGCACCTGCTCATCGCAGAGCACGACGGTGGCATCGAGCAGGGACTCATCGAAACCGGTGATCTCGCCGGGATTATCCGCGGGTACAACCAACACCAGATAATTGCTGGCGATGACCTCGGGGCTGTCGACTACGCCTTGCTCGACGGCGCGGTTCATGGTGCGCTCATCGGCGGTGATGAGCACATCCGCGGGAGCACCATCGACCAGCTGCTGTACCAGCGCCGAGGAGCCCGCGTTGTGGATCACCAACTCGGCCGGGCTATCCAGCTCGGAGCCGAGATCCGCGAAGTCATCATTGAGCACCCGCGTCGAGGCGGCAGCGAAAACATCGAGTTGGGTGGCGTCTCCGCCGGGAACATCCGTGGGGGAGGAGCAGGCGCTGAGCACGCCGGCTGCGACGAACACACTACTCAACGTCGTCAGGAATGTACGCATGCACATATGGTACACAGCGTATCGCGGGTGACCGCGCTGCCTGCACACCTGACGCACTAGCCTACAGTGGCACTACGCAGCAGCCTGAACACTGCCTGCCCCGCCGCCGACACGCATGAGGAGCCACACTATCGTGACTGAACACATTGCCCACCAGCACACCCACCACAGCCCCCAACCCATTGCCTCCATGCCGGATATCTTCGGCGCGGTGATCACCGTCTCCGATCGCTGCGCCCGCGGGCAGCGGCAGGATCTCTCGGGCCCCATCGCCCGCGAGGGATTGCGCTCGCATGGGGTGACAGTGGAGGAGATCACGGTCGTCGAAGACGGCGTGGAGTCGGTGCAGGGCGCGATCATCGCGGCGATCGAGGCAGGCGCGCGGGTGGTGCTGACCACCGGCGGCACCGGGGTATCGCCGCGGGATCTAACCCCCGAGGCGACGGCACCCTTGCTCGATGTGGAACTGCGCCAAATCTCCACCCAGATCCTGCTGCGCGGGCTAGAGAAAACCCCGCTGGCGGCATTGTCGCGGGGACTGGTGGGCATCGCCCGCCGCCCAGGGCAGCAACCCGCAGTGATCGTCAACGCGCCGGGCTCGCGCGGTGGGGTGAAGGATGCGCTGGCAGTAGTAGGCCCGCTACTGAGTCACATTGTGGATCAAATGGACGGCAGCAGCGAGCACGAAAACCAAGAGCATCACTAGCCGCCTCGCGTTGCGAGCGCTAGCCGTGCCGCTGGCCGGTCGCCGGCGGAAACTCCGCCAACGCGGCGAGCGTGTCATAGTCACGTTCGGAGCCATCGCCCGTCACAGTAATGATGCGCTGATTCTTCATTAACGCCGATACGGCAGCCCCAGCGCATTCCTCTAGTGCCGCCACCGCCTGCTCTAATGCCGCGGTGCGCCACAAAGCGCACAAAGGCTGGCGGTGGCCATCGCTACTACGCACCAGAGCGACATCGCCGCCCGCTGTGTCCGCGCTGTGGGGCGCGTCTGCCTGCTCTGCCACATCCTCGCCACCGGCCACAGGTGCCGCGAGTGCCGCGGCCAGCTGCGGATAGAGCTGGGCAGAGTGGGGCGCGTCCACCGCGAGAATAAGCGTGGTGGGACTCGGCGTGCGATCCACCCTCAGCTGCTGCACACCTGCGGCGATGGCGGCGACAGGTCCAGCGAAGGTGGGACGTTCGGTGGCGCGCAGAACAGTCTCCGGCAGCTCCACCGGGCGGGTAGTGACCACGCAGATGGCCGTGGGTGTGGTGCTCGCCTCGATGGTGGCGAGGCAGTGATCGATCAGCCGGCGGCCCGCCACCTCGACGGTGGCTTTATCGCGGCCACCCATGCGACTGCCGCGGCCCCCGGCCAGCAGGATCACATCGAGCTGGGTGCTCATTGGGGGATCTCGCGGGACCAGTCGCCGGAGCGCCCACCTGACTTGGAGATGATCGCGCTGCGTCGAATATAGGCAGAACGATCCACGCCCTTAACCATGTCGATCACGGCGAGTGCCGCCACCGAGACCGCCGTGAGTGCTTCCATCTCCACACCGGTGCGATCAGCGGTGCGCACCGTGGCGGTAATGGCCACGTGATCGTCCTGCAATTCCAGTTCCACCGAGCAGCCATGCACGCCGATGGTGTGGGCCAGTGGGAGAAGCTCGGGCACTTTCTTTGCCGCCGAGATCCCGGCGATGCGGGCCACGGCGAGCACATCGCCCTTCGGGACGCGGTTATCGCTCAGCGCACTCATCACCTCGGGGGAACACGCCACCTCGCCATACGCGGTAGCTTCGCGCACGGTGGGGTTCTTGGCGGTCACATCCACCATGTAGGCGGTGCCCGCCTCGTTGAGGTGGGTGAAAGTCAGATCTTTGCTCATGAAACGTCCTTGGAAAATACGTAAGTCGTGGATAAAAGTACGGTGGCGCGCGCCCGAATCGTACTAGCCGGTGCTCAGCAGCCGGCGCACCGCCCTTTAGAGCCGGGTGCTGAGCACCGACACAGCTGCACCGTCGGTGATATCGCCTGCCCTAGGTGGCACGATCGCCAGCCCATCGGCGATCGCGAGCGAGCTAATGAGATGTGAGCCGAGGCCGCGATCATGGGCGGGTACCGCCCGCACCGTCGCATCGGTAATGGAGCCCTCGCGCTCAAGACACACGGGCACGAAACGGGCGCGCCGAGAATCGCTGGGGAAGTGCCCACCAGCGGTGGCGTGAATGATGGGAAGATCCCAGTGATCCGGGGTGCTCGCTCTGCTGCGTAGTAGCCGAATGAGCGGAGCTACGTAGAGGTGGAAGGACGCGTAGACACTCACCGGGTTGCCCGGCAGGCAGGTGATGAGGGTGTCGTGGATCATGCCGAGGCCCTGCGGCTTGCCGGGTTGTTGGGCGATGGGGCCGAACCATACTCCGTGGCGGCTGAGTACCTCCTTGACCACGTCGAAGGAGCCTGCCGATACTCCGCCGGAGGTGATGATCAGATCGGCGCGCTCGCTCAGCGACCGCAGGGTGTCTTCGAACTCCGCAGGGGAATCGGAGCTGCTGTGAACGCGGATGCATTCGGCGCCGAGAGCGGCAACCAGTGCTGCCAGCATTGGCCCATTGGAATCGGGGATGTGGCCCGCCCCGAGTTCCTCGCCGGGGCCGCGAAGCTCATCGCCGGTAGACAGTACTGCCACGGTGGGCAGGCGGTAGACGCTGAGCTCGGCGTAGCCGATGGAGATTGCCGTCGCGATCGCGCCGGCATCGAGCACCGTGCCTGCGGTGAGTACGAGTTGTCCGACGCTGACATCTTCCCCAGCGGCACGGATATGCTGGCCAGGAGCGGCTGTGCCGTTCAGGCGCACCTCGGCGGGGCAGTCGCTGCGCCCGATGGGCATATCCGAGGCCTCCACCGGCACTACGGCCAGCGGGGAGTCTGCGGGCGGGCCACTGAAATCGATGGGGGCGCCGGTCATGATGCGTACCGCTTCGCCCGAGCGCGGGGTGTGCGGGGCACTGCCGGCGGGCACGTCCGCGACCACCGGCAGGGTGGTGGTGCCGTCGGTGAGATCTGCGTGATGCACCAGGAAGCCGTCCATCGCCGAATTATGAAACACCGGGATGGGATAACGGGCGGGAAGGTCTGTGGCGAGCACTCGGCCGCGACAGTGTTCCGTCGCACACATCTCGGTGGAAGTATCAGTGGCGTTGAGGTAGCGCTGGCCGAGTTCGACGACGGCGCGCAGGTGATCGTCGACATTGCGAATCTGTGGCATAGTGGGCAAGTCTAGCGAGTAGCGATGAGCAGCGGAGTCAGCCGCAGCGTAGAAAGGATGCCCCTTGGCCGTCACCAGTTCCGGAATGTGCACCGAGCCGATCGATATGGCCGAGCTTCATGCTTCGGTCGCACGCCCCGAGGCGGGTGCGGTGGTCACCTTCGATGGGCGGGTGCGCAATCACGATCACGGCCATAGCGTGAGCGCGCTCGAATACTCCGCGCATCCGGCGGCCTCACGCATCATCGCCGAGGTGGCAGACGACATCGCCGAGCGCTTCGATCTGCACGCGCTGGCCGTTTTTCATCGCACCGGTTCTCTGCGCATCGGAGACGTGGCGCTCGCCGCGGCAGTATCCTCTTCGCACCGTCAGGACTCTTTTGCCGCCATCGCGGCGCTTGTCGACGCCGTCAAGCTGCGTCTACCGGTGTGGAAGAAACAGTATTTCGCCGATGGCAGCTATGAGTGGTCGAACTGCGCTTAAGCCTTATCCAGCGGCGGCAGTAATTTAGCCGCCGGCGAAAGGCGGCAGGAGATCCATGCTCTCTACGGTCGCCAGCTGGCGGGATTCATCCGCCTCGAGGTGGTCGTCGATGAACACCGCACAGTTGGCAAGTACCGGCGCTGCGGTGGGGAAACGGCGGTGCAGCGCGGCCAGCGCATCGGACACCGCCGACTCCGCCGGCAGGTGCAGGGTAATGTGCTCGCGGCCCACCGCATCCGCAGCGGCGGCGAAGAAACGAACATGAAGATTCACATCAGACATCACGGGCGGGTTCTCCTCTGAGACAATCACACGATTTGGGTCAGGGCGGCGGCCTATCTTTAGCCGCCGATTTCGGACATGAGGCGCTGGGGCTGGATGAAGCTGTGATCATCAATCCCGTGACCGGCTTTTTTCTCCGCCATGCCCGCGGCCCAGGCGGCCATGATCTCTTCATCACTCGCCCCCGAGCGCAGCAGCGTACGCAAGTCAGTTTCGCTGCGGGAGAATAAGCAATTGCGCATGAAGCCATCGGCGGTCAGTCGCGAGCGATCGCAGTCGCCACAGAAGGGACGCGTCACCGCGGCAATCACACCGATCTCCCCAGAGTGGTGCGGGTGCTGGCGCTCTACAGCATGCCACAGCTGGGCTGGGGAGGAACCGCGGGGTGTGGAGGATGCGGTGAGCTCAAAGTCTTCGGCGAGGGTGTCCACGATGTCCTGGGCGGTGATCATGATGTTGCGGTCCCATTTCTCGGGCGGGCCGAGGGGCATCTGCTCGATAAAGCGCAGCTGAGCACCGGTGCGCACCGCAAAGTGGGCGAGAGGCAGAATATCGCCTTCGTTCGAGTTAGGCATCACCACGGTATTGATCTTGACCGGAGTGAGCCCGACCTTGAGCGCGGTGTCGATGGAGGCCAGCACGTCATCGAGCCGGTCGCGCCGCGACAGGGTGTGATAGCGGTGGCGGTCGAGCGAATCCAAGGAGATATTCACGCGATTCAGGCCAGCGTCGACAAGCTCGGCGGCCCTTTTATCCAAGCCGAGTCCATTGCTGGTCAACGCGGTGAGCGGGGCGCGGCCTTCGTCGGTGCGCAAGCTGGTGGCGAAGGCAATGATGTCAGGAAGGGAGCGGCGGAGCAGGGGTTCGCCGCCGGTGAAGCGGAGCTGACGAATGCCGAGGCGTTCCACCGCGATGCGCAGGAGACGACACAGCTCCTCATCGGTGAGCGTCTTTTCCTGAGCTAGCCACTTCAGCCCCTCGGCCGGCATGCAATAGGTGCAACGCAAATTGCATTTATCGGTCAACGACACACGCAGATCGCGGGCCGTGCGGCCGAACCTATCCTCTAAGAGCAGGGTGGTTGGTTCGGATGCGGCCTCGCGCTGAAGGGAATGAGGGGCAGCGTCATTGTTCATGGTGCAGACAAGAGTATAGATACCCCGACTGTGATGCCACCACGCCCCTCGGGTTTTATGCGGCGCCCACGTGCGGTTCCCGCTGGACCTACTGCTGCGCTGCGGGATCTTGCCCCTCGTTGGCCCCGCGATCCGCCGGGCTGTCTGTGCGCTGCGTACTGTCCTGCGGGGTGGAGGCGCCGGGTCCGATCAGCTTGATCACCGAATAGTCTCCATCGCGCAGGTGCATGCGCAGATCCTTCTTGTCGAACTTATCCACGCTGGTCTTGTCGATGCGTTCGACAAAGGTCCAATACTCGGGCAGCATCCAGCGGGGCAGGCGCTCGCGCAGGCTATCGCGCAGCCGCTCCGCCGTCGCCCGAGTGGGATCTACTCCCGGGTGCAGCACCGTCACCGAGAGGGGGCGCTCGCCCCACTTATCGTCGGGGTAGCCGATCACTGCGGCCTCGACGACATCGTTGTGTTCCATCACCATGTTTTCCAGCTGCACCGAGTAAATCCACTCGCCACCGGAGCGGATCACATCCCGGGCACGGTCCTCGATGGTGAGGAAGCCATCCTTGGTCACCGAGCCCACATCGCCCGTCTTCAACCAGCCATCCTCGGTGAATTGTTCTGCGGCATGATCCACTGGTTCGCCGCGAAAGACCGAGGCCGGGTTTTCGCCGTGCTCGGTGGGGGAGTCATAGTAGCGCTCGGTCACATAATTGCCGCGCACCTGAATCTCGCCCTGGTTGCGGTCCGTGGAGGACTGGATAGCGCCATCGTTGACCACTCGGAACTCCACCGAGGGCGAGAAACGCCCCTGGGAGGTGCGATAGAGCCAGCGCCGCTCGCCGGAGGCGCCCACCGGCGGGCGCGAGACCGTGCCGACCGTGGAGGTTTCCGTCATGCCCCACACGTGCACCACATCCACGCCATAGCGCTCCTCCCACAGCTGGATCAGCACCGGCGGCACGGGGGAGCCGCCAACGAATAGCTCGGTGAGGCTCATGCGCTGCGGCGGGTGGGAGAGATAATGCACCATGAGGGAAATCCACAGGGTGGGCACCCCATGCGCCATGCGCGGGTGGCAGGTCTCGATAATCTCCGCCAGCCGCGGGGCCGAGACATCGGAGCCGGGCAGGATCAGCGGGGTGCCAGACATAAAGGCCGTGACGGGCACACCCCAGCTCAACACGTGATAGATCGGCACGCAGCATAAAAAGGGCACGCCGTGGGCAATTGCCATCGCATCGGTGGAGCGCAACTCCAGGGTCTGGATATAAAGGGAACGGTGCGAATACGCCACGCCCTTCGGAGCGCCCGTGGTGCCGGTGGAATAGCACATGGCCGCGGCCGTGGTCTCATCCAATTCCGGCCAGTCATAGTGCGCCGGGCGCCCATCGAGCAGCGCCTCATAGGAGTACACGGGCAGATGCTCGGGAATGAGCGTGCGCAGCCGCTCGTGCTCCTCAAGCCCGATAAACACCACCGCGCTCACGGTGGGGCAGCCGCGCAGAATAGAGCCCAGCGGCGCGGCGAGAGAAGGATCGGCGACGATCACCCGCGACTCGGCGTGATTAATAATGTGACGAATCTGATCGTGCATCAGCTGCTTGTTCAGCGGCGCAAATACCGCCCCCATGCAGGAGGTGGCGAAGAGCACCTCGAGATGCTCGGCGCAGTTAAACATGAAGGTACTCACGCGCTGGTCGCCATCGATACCCAGCTCATCGCGCAGGGCATGAGCGAATGCGGCGGCACGGGAACCGATGTCCGCGAAGGTCGTGGTCTCGGGGCCATGAGTGGTCCACGTGGTCACTGTGGTGTCGCCGAACACGGTGGAGCCGTAGGTGAGGATTCGCGCCAAGGACAGGGGAATATCGTGCATGGTGCTGCGCATACGGTCTAGCTTAACTGCTTGCCGCGACACTCTTGTGTCTGATTGCGGGCCCAACCCCACATGGCACAATGCGGGCGATGCCTCTTCGCAGGAGAGTTACAGCTCTGTTATGATCGAGAGTCAGTAGCACGCAACTTAAGAATGATTGAGGATCGTGCTCTACGCTCTTGGTGCGAACACAGGCGTCAACGAGGCTTTAGACGTCGCACACTCCCCGCACACTCTTTGCCACTTCGCGGTGGCTAACTGCAGACTGCGGTGCGTGTGGTGCGGCTCACATCACATTGTTTGATCGCCCTTGTAGGAGGCGGCTGACCGCCACTGCTTATCGACGTTGCGTCGACGGCCGTGAGCCTGCACTCCGTGACGCCTCGCGTTTACGCCACGCGTATAGACTATCTGCCGACATTTCACCGCTGGGTAATCATGATCCACAGGTAGTCCCCATATCAAACTCCACAGTAGCTTTTAACCTCGAATGCCCATCCGTGCCCTACCGATTAGGGCAGGTGTTCGTATCCGCTGCATACGGCGTGTTTCCTGCACAGCCGCGGCGATCACGGGGGATGAAGAAAAGCGATGAAAGGAACTCTGTGACCGACAAGGACACTTCCGCTAAGGACCTGAACTCCCTGCGGCTGCCGGAACTCCGCGCGATGGCCCGCGACTTGGGTCTGCGTGGTCTCTCCGGTAAGCGCAAAGTTGAGCTCGTTGACGCCATTAAGGCCGCCCAGAACGGCGCGGCCGGAGGCAACGGGGGACAGGGCTCTCAGCGCGCTGCGGCGAAGAAGGATGCCTCCGATTCCTCCGCTGAGGCAGAGGATCACTCGCCACGTTCGCGACGTCGTCGCGCTACTACCAAGGCCCACACCCCCGAGCAGCACGACGCTGCCGATGAGAAGAAGGCCGAGAAGAACTCCGATAAGGGCGACAAGAACGAGAAGCCGGAAAAGGCCGCCGAGTCCTCCTCCCAGTCTTCCGAGACTGACGACGAGCCGGTGTACTACGAATCTCGCTCCGCAGCCCGCCGTGCCCGCCGCCATAAGCAGCGCCAGATCCAGCGCGAGCGTCGCGATAATGACCGCGGCGAGGACGATAATGAGCGCGGTGACTCCGAGGACAACTCCTCCAACGACAATCGTGATCGTCGCGACCGCGACAACCGCAACCGTGATAACCGCGACAACCGTGATCGCGACAACCGCGGCAGGAACAAAAACCGCGATAACCGCGATGGCGATGATTCCGGTCGGGATGACAGCGATAACAACGACGACCAGGGCGGTAACCGCCGCAATCGCCGGGACCGCAATGACAGGGGCGGTCGCCGCAATCGTCGTGATCGCAACAACCGCCGTGGCCGTAATAATGACCGCAACAATGATCGCAATAACGATCGCGGCAACGACGGCCAGGATGATAATGACAACCGCAATGATGACCAGCTGCAGCCGGTAGGCGGCATCCTAGACATCGTGGATAACAACGTTGCCTTCGTGCGTACCACCGGCTACCAGGCCGGAACCCAGGACGTTTTTGTCAATCAGAACATGATTCGTAAAAACGGGCTGCGTCGCGGCGACGCCATTACCGGCCAGGCCAAGGTCGGCGGGAATAACCGCGGCAATAACCGCCGCCAGAAGTACAACCCGCTGGTCCGCGTGGATACCGTCAACGGCATGAGTGTGGACGAGGCCCGGCAGCGCCCAGACTTCTCCAAGCTCACCCCGCTGTATCCGAACCAGCGTCTGCGGTTGGAAACGGAGCAGCGGATCCTCACCACCCGTGTGATCGATCTGATCATGCCCATTGGTAAGGGACAGCGCGCACTGATCGTCTCCCCGCCGAAGGCTGGTAAGACGACGATTCTGCAGAACATTGCGAACGCTATCGCCACCAATAACCCGGAGTGCTACCTGATGGTGGTGCTGGTGGACGAGCGCCCCGAGGAAGTCACGGACATGCAGCGCAGCGTCAAGGGCGAGGTTATTGCCTCGACCTTCGACCGCCCGCCGAGCGAGCACACCGCCGTCGCCGAGCTTGCCATCGAGCGCGCCAAGCGCCTGGTGGAGCAGGGCGAGGACGTGGTGGTGTTGCTGGACTCCATCACTCGTCTGGGCCGCGCCTACAATAATTCCTCCCCAGCCTCGGGCCGCATCCTCTCCGGTGGTGTGGACTCCAATGCTCTCTACCCGCCGAAGCGTTTCCTCGGTGCTGCCCGCAATATCGAAAACGGCGGCAGTCTCACCATTATCGCCACGGCCATGGTGGAGACCGGCTCTGCCGGCGATACCGTGATTTTCGAGGAGTTCAAGGGCACCGGCAACGCCGAGCTGAAGCTGGATCGCAAGATCTCTGAGCGCCGCGTATTCCCGGCCGTGGATGTCAATCCCTCCGGCACCCGTAAGGATGAGCTGCTGCTCGCCCCGGAAGAGGCCCGCATCATGCACAAGCTCCGCCGTATCCTGTCTGCGCTGGACAATCAGCAGGCCATTGACCTGCTGATCAAGCAGCTGAAGAAGACCAAGAACAACGGCGAGTTCATGGTGCAGGTGGCATCCTCCGCGCCGATGGCGGCCGACCAGGAGGAGGAATACTCCTAAGATGAGCCAAGTTTCAGCAGTTGATGACATCCTGGCCGAATATCACGGCTTGGAGCAGCAGATGGCTGATCCTGAACTCCATAACGATCAAAAGGCCGCGCGCCGCGTCGCAAAGCGCTACTCGGAGCTCGGCCCGATCGTGAAGGTGTATAAGGAACTGAAGTCCACCCGCGAGGACCACGAAGCCGCGAAGGAAATGGCCTATGAGGATCACGACTTCGCGGAGGAGGCCGAGCGGCTGGGGCAGCGCGCCATCGAACTCGAGGAGCAGCTCGCCGATCTGCTGGCCCCGCGCGATCCCCACGATGGCGATGACATCGTGATGGAAGTGAAGTCCGGTGCCGGTGGCGAAGAAGCCGCGCTCTTCGCCGGTGAGCTGGTGCGCATGTACCAGAAGTTCGCCGATAAGAATGGCTTTTCCACCGAGGTGCTGGATCTCGCCGAGTCCGATCTGGGTGGCGTCAAGGACATCACCCTCTCGATCCGCTCAAAGCAGCCCTCCCGCGATGGTGCGTGGAGCGTGTTCAAGTTCGAGGGCGGGGTGCACCGCGTGCAGCGGGTGCCCGTCACCGAATCGCAGGGCCGTATCCAGACCTCCGCGGCCGGTGTGCTCGTCTACCCCGAGCCCGATGAGGTCGAGGATGTGGAGATCGACGAAAAGGACATCCGCGTGGATGTCTATCGTTCCTCCGGTAAGGGCGGCCAGGGCGTGAATACCACCGACTCGGCCGTGCGCATCACCCACCTGCCCACAGGAGTGGTGGTGACCTGCCAGAAGGAGCGCTCGCAGATCCAGAACCGTGCCCGCGCCATGCAGGTGCTGGCCGCTCGTCTGCAGCAGATGCGCGAGGAAGAAGCCGAGGCGGAGGCCGCCGAGGGCCGCGCTAATCAGGTGCGCACCATGGACCGCTCGGAGCGTGTCCGCACCTACAATTGGCCGGAAAACCGCATCTCTGATCACCGCATCAACTACAAGGCCAATAACCTTGATTCGGTGCTGGATGGTCAGCTCGATGATCTCTTCACCGCGCTCCAGGCGGCCGAACGCGCCGCGCGCTTGGAGGCGGAGAACTAACGTGACCGACCTCACGGTCCGTCAAGCACTACAGAAAGCAACCGCTCGTCTCGCCGCGAGCGGTTGCTCTTCTGCGCTTCACGACGCCTCCTCGCTGCTCGCCCACCACCTCGGCATCGACCGCTCCCGCCTGTTTTTTCATCACGGTGACGTTCTTCCCCGACCCACAGACTTCGAGGAACTCCTTTCTCGCCGCACCGCCAGGGAGCCGCTCCAGCACATTCTCGGCAGCGCCGCCTTCGGCCCCCTCGACCTTGCCGTGGGGCCCGGGGTATTCATTCCGCGCCCCGAAACCGAGGTACTCGCCGAATGGGCCGTGCAGCGCCTAGAGGACATGATGCACGCGGGGATAGCCGCGCCTCGCGTGGTGGATCTGTGCACCGGTTCGGGCGCGCTGGCCTGCTGGATTGCCGCGGCTGTGCCGCAGGCGCGGGTGAGCGCGGTGGAGCTGAGTGCGCGGGCGCGGGAATATACTACGCAGAACGCCGCGCAGTACCCGAACCTCGAGGTGCTCGCGGGTGACGCTACCGATCCGCAGCTGCTTAGGGCGCTGGATGGCCAGGTGGATCTGATAGTGACGAACCCGCCGTACGTGCCGGAGGGCAGCGTCGTCGAGCCAGAGGTGGCCGCCGATCCTCATGCGGCAGTATTCGCTGGTGCGGACGGGATGAGCGTGATCGAGCCGATGATTCCCGTGCTGGCGCGGCTGCTTCGCCCCGGTGGAGCAGTGGGGATCGAACATGATGATGCCACCTCACAGTTAGTGCGGGCCGCCCTTGATCGGTGTGGAGCCTTCAGCCCCGCCGAGGTGCTCGACGATCTTAATGGCAGCCATCGATTCGTGATAGCTATCCGAAACTAACAAGTTTCTTATTCGTCACCGAGTATTCACATGTGTGTAGCGTCACGGTACGGGCCGTGTCACGCTCTCTTTTTAGAGTGATCCCTTGAGGCATCGACTATGCCCGAGCCATCTCAGTGCCCGCTGCGGTTTCCTAGAGTAGCGACGGCGAGTTGGCTCCCGACGTGGATAGCTAAAAGGGATACAACAGCATCATGGCGATATCGACTCGAGTGCCCCGATTGTGCGCATCGGGCCTGCTCATCGCAGCACTCACCGGATTCGGACTAGCCCCGCTCGGCCATGCCGAGGACACAGCAACACCCACCCCACCCAGCGACGGCGGCGACTGCATCGCCATCACTGACGACGGCACTGTCCGCGCTCCTGGGTCAGGCGACTGCGCTCGCTTCGGCACCGCGGGGCCGGGCCGGAGTGCGGAGACCGCCCGCAACGTGATCCTCATCGTGGGCGATGGCATGGATCAACAAACCACTACCGCAGCCCGGAATTATCTCAAGGGCGCGGGCGGACGGTTCGGGGGCATCGATAACCTGCCCGCTACCGGCACCTACACCCATCACTCCATTGACCGCGACGGCAGCTTCAACCTCGTCACAGACTCGGCCGCCTCCGCCACTGCGTGGACGAGCGGCACTAAAACTTATAACGGCGCCATCGGCGTGGACCTTGAGGGCGAGCCGGTGCCGAATATCGTCGAAATGGCCAAAAAAGCGGGCATGCGCACGGGCAATGTCACCACCTCGGAAATCCAGGATGCCACCCCAGCGGCGCTCGCGGCGCATGCGGTGGGGCGCAAGTGCTACGGGCCGGAAGAGGACAAGCACCAACGCTGCCAGGGAGGCGAGTACTCGGCGCAGTATCGCAACAATGGCGGATTGGGATCCATTTCGGAGCAGCTGGTGGAAACCCGCGCCGATATCACCCTCGGCGGCGGCATGGAATCCTTCCGCGAGATCGTGCAGGAGGGTGGCCCGGCGCGCACCCCCTATCTGGATAGCACGATGACCTGGCAGGAAGGCCGCAGCGTGCTTGATAACGCCACCGACGCCGGCTACACCGTCGTCACCACTGCCGAGGAGTTGGCCGCTGTAGAGCGGGCCTCACAGGAGGAGCCGGTGCTGGGGTTGTTCAACGACGGCAATCTCACCACCCGTTTCGCCCCCTCGACGGCCACCGTCGGTGGGGCGCAGAAGCCGCCCGAGACCTGTAGCGCCAATGACATCGGTAGTGAGCCCGAGTTGGCCGAGATGACCTCCACGGCCCTGCGGCTGCTGGACGATCCTGAGGCCGAGAGCGGCTTTTTTCTGCAGGTGGAATCCGCCAGCATTGATAAGCGCAATCACGCCGCCGATGCGTGCGGAATGATTGGTGAGGTCGAGCGCATCGACGAGGCTATCCAAGAAGCCCTCGACTTTGCCCGCGCCGATGGCAACACCCTGGTATTGCTGGCTGCCGATCACGCCCACTCGGCGCAGATCATTCCCGATAGCGCAGAGTCGGTCAGCCCGGCGACCCGCTTGGCCACCAACGATGGAGTGGGCCAAGCCGTCGGCTATGGCACGCTGCCCGCAGAGGTGATCGAAGGGGAGGAGAAATTCTCCACCCAGCACAATGGTGCCGAGCTGCGCGTGGCTGCTTTCGGTCCAGGAGCAGAGAATGTGATCGGCACGATCGACCAAACAGACATGTTTTATGTGATGGCCAATGCGCTGCGCCTCGGCGATTGGGAGGTGGCTGAGTCCTCTCCGTTCCAGAGCATCGACCTGAAGAAGTCTGCCGAGGCACGCGATGATGTACGCGAGACGTGCTATCTCGTCACCGCCGATGGCGGCGCGCCCCAGCCGGGAGACTGCGCGCAGTATGGCAAGCAGGGGCACGGGCTGTCTACGGATAAGGCAAAGAATGTGGTGCTGATGATTTCTGATGGCACCGGTAATTCTGAGATCACCTCGGCCCGTAACTATCTCGTGGGCCCCTCGGGACGGCTGCCTGGCTATGACAACTTCGACTTCACCGGCAGTGCTACCACCTATGCGCTCTCCCGCACCACCGGCCAACCGGATCTCGTTACCGACTCCGCGGCCTCTGGCTCGGCGTGGAATTCGGGGATCAAAACCTATAACGGCGCGGTGGGCGTGGATGTCACCGGCGTGCCGGTGCCCACCATGGCGGAGCTGGCCAAAGCCAAGGGCATGAAAATCGGCAATGTCACCACCGCTGAGGTCCAAGATGCCACCCCAGCAGCCTTCGCCACTCACGCCTTGAACCGCAAGTGCTATGGGCCGGAGAAGGAGAAGAACAATGAGAAATGTCAAGGCCCAGACATGGACTCGCAGTATCGAGAGAATGGCGGACTCGGGTCGATCTCGGAGCAGATCGTGGATCTGCGCGCCGATGTGACTCTTGGCGGCGGCCGCGAAGCCTTCGAGCAGATTGTGCAACGCGGCGGAATGTGGGCGGGCAACGACTGGACCGAAGGTAAGAGTGTGCTCGAGAACGCCGAAGCTCAGGGCTATCAGATTGTCAGCACCACCGAGGAGATGCAGCGGCTCAGCGACGCTCATACCGGCAGCCCGGTGCTGGGTCTGTTCGCACCTGGCAATCTGCCGCGACACTATGCCCAATCGATCCCCACCGAAGACGGCGCCATCGCCCCCGCCCAGCAGTGCAGTGCCAATAGCGAGCGCGGCCCGGAGATCCCATCGCTGGAGCAGATGACCACCACGGCTTTGGATTTATTGCGTAACGACGCCGGCTTCTTGCTGCAGGTTGAAGCCGCCTCGGTGGACAAGGCCGGCCACGACGCTGATGCCTGCGGCCAGTTCGGTGAATTCAGCGACTACGACGCCACCCTCGCCGCAGTCCGCGAATGGGTAGAGACCACCGGCGAGCCCACCTTGATCATCTCCACCACCGATCATGCCCACACCTCCCAGATCACCAACCCGGGGGCGATCACAGCTGGCCGCACCATCACTCTGGCCGGCACCACCCCAGGAGTGGAGATGACGATGAACTACGCCACCGCGCCCTCCAATGAGGATGATGTGGCGCTCGGCGGTCAGACCCACACCGGGGCGCAGATTCAGGTAGCCGCCTCTGGCCCCGGCGCACAGAACGTGGTGGGGCAGTTGGATCAAACAGATATTTTCTACGTGGCCGCCAATGCCCTCGAGCTCGACACGGATCCAGGTGTCATCGATCTCAGCCCGCAATGGGATAAACAGGCGCAGTACGACGCCACCTCCTCGAATACGCACACCGTGTGGTGGATTCTGGTCGGTGTGGCGGTGATCGTTGTGGTCGGCGGAATCGCTCTGTTCAGCAGTCGCTCCCGCACCTCCTAGGTCTAGCGGCTAGGGCGGTGGCGCGCCCTAGCCGCGCAGATACCTACACTGAATTTTCAGATCACTCTGCTGCGTAGTAGCCCCGTGGAAAGGACATCTACTCACCATGGCTCCGTGTGAGCATTCATCTCCGCCTCAGCAGGCCTGCTGCGCCACGATGCGCGAGACCGGCCCCGCACAGGGCCTTTCTACCGTGCTGGCCTCCACCATTGTGGTGCTGCTGAGCATCGTGTTGCTGGTATTGGCGATCACTGGGCAGCTCAACAACTATGTGCAGCCCTTCTTTCGGCCGATCATGATTCTCACCGGGCTGGCGCTTTTCGGTTTGGGAGTATGGTCCCTCGTGCGGGTGCGGCTCGACGCGGCCACCGCAGCGGGGGAGCACCCAGTACGCGCCACCTCGTGGGTGTTGCTTGTGCCCGTCCTACTCGCGGTGTTGAGCGCGCCGGACCCGTTAGGGGCGTCGATGTTGGGCTCTGCGGCCGTGGGTGGGGCGTCGACAAGCATGGGGGATCCGCAGGCGCAACGCGCCCAACAACTGGTGCGGGTGGAGCGCAATCCCGATGGCACCATCGCCTTTCCCGAGCTGGCGCGCGATGACGTCAATGAGATCACGCTCGAGGATCTCGCCAACCGCTTCTACTTTGGCTCCAAAGAGGACCTCGATGGGGTGCAAGTCCGAGTGGTCGGCTTCGCCTCAGAAGGCGCGGAGGGAGACTGGTTTCTTGGGCGGTTCAAGATCTATTGCTGCGCGGCCGACGCCATTCCCTATCAAGTACGCCTAGAAGGCCTTGCGGAACCAGTTTCAGATCAGTGGTACGAGCTCAGCGGCACAGTAGACACCGCTGCCGACGCACAATGGCCGGTGCTGCGGGTGGAAGAAACTGAGCCGATCGATCAACCCAACCGCCCTTATCTCTAAGAAAGCAGGTGTGAGATGACCACGCACGCGCATCCCCCGCACACCGCGAGCGATCTGTCCCAGCGCAGGCACGGAACAGGGCCGCGAAGCTGGTGGCTCATTCCCGTCGTTGCGGTAGCTCTGCTCGCCGTAGCGTTGCTGGTGGTACGCATCCGCGGGCCTATCCTGCCCATGAGCGGCGCAGTGGAATCCTGGGCCTCGATCACCGTGGCCATCACGCTGCAGGCCATGCCCTTCTTGGTGCTCGGCGTGATCGTGTCGGGGGCGATTTCGGCGTTTGTGTCTGATACCGCACTACGCACAATCACTCCGCGCAATGAATTTCTCGCCGTGCCCACCGTGGCCAGCTCCGGTCTGCTACTTCCGGGTTGTGAATGCGGCTCGGTTCCGGTGAGTGGGTCACTGATTCGGCGCGGGATTCCGCCTGCTGCAGCACTTGCGTTCATGCTCGCCGCGCCAGCGATCAATCCGGTGGTGCTCGTCTCTACCGCCGTGGCCTTCAATGGTTTTCCCCTCATGGTGTGGGCGCGGTTTCTCGCCTCGCTCGCCGCCGCGATCCTCGTGGGATGGATGTGGATCAGCATCAGGGGAGAGGAGCACATGGACATCGGCCGCGGCCACGACCACAGCCACGCGAAGAAACTGGACGTGTTTCGTGCCTCCGCACTGAGCGATCTGATGAACGCTGGGGGCTTCCTCGCTCTCGGCGCGATGGCCGCGGCACTGATCAAGGTGACTGTGCCGCGCTCCTGGTTCGAGACGATCAATGAGTACCCGCTCATGGCCGTCGCCGTGATGGCGGCGCTGGCGATCGTGCTCAGCCTCTGTTCTGAGGCTGATGCCTTTATCGCCGCCTCCTTCACCCATGTCTCGCCCACAGCGCAGCTCGTCTTTCTCGTGGTGGGCCCGATGGTGGATATTAAGCTCATCGCTATGCAATACGGCATGTGGGGCAAGGCCTTTGTGCTGCGTTTCGTGCCCTTCGCGCTGGCCTTTTCCATCCTCAGCGCGGTGATCGTCGGAGGTATTCTCTTCGGCGGACTATAGCGCCGCCGCCGTGCGCTGGGGCCACCTGCCGCTGCTGGGAGCCTCGCCACTCGGCAGCTGGACGCACCCGAATAGGCGGCCTGCCGTGGACGGTGTTATCGCGCCGTGTGCTCTGGGGCGTACTATTTTTGCTACACCACCACAATTGCCGCTGACGTATAAGGAGAGAATTCGACGTGTCTCGGATCTTCGATTGCTCCCAAGATGACAAGCGCGAGCTCGGTGTCCGCACCGCCGCAGCCGAGGTTGCGGAAGGAAAGCTTGTTGTTCTTCCTACCGATACCCTCTATGGCTTGGGATGCGATGCCTTCAATAATCAGGCGGTGAATCAGCTCCTCGCCACGAAGCGGCGGGGACCAGATATGCCGGTGCCGGTACTCATCGGAAGCTGGGACACAGTACGCGGCCTCGTTCACACCTATACGCCCAATGCACAACGCCTCGTGGAGGCCTTTTGGCCCGGCGGGCTGTCCATCGTGATCGAACAAGCACCGTCTTTGCTGTGGAACCTCGGCGATACCCGCGGGACCGTGATGCTTCGCATGCCGCTGCACCCCGTGGCCATCGAACTGTTGCGCGCAACCGGCCCGATGGCCGTATCCAGCGCCAATATCTCCGGGCAGCCACCGGCCACCACTGTTGTCGACGCCAAGCAGCAGCTCGGCAACGCAGTGTCTACCTATCTCAACGGTGGGAAGTGCGCCATGGGTCAGCCCTCGAGCATCGTTGATCTCTCCGGAAACAAGACACGGCTGCTCCGCGAGGGCGCAATCTCTGCGGAACGGATCGCAGAGGTGCTGGAGATCGACCCAGAGCAGCTTCGCGCCCGCTAAAGTACACGAGGACGTACCGCTCACGTCGCCATCGCTCGGCGCGCGGTGATGCGGCAGTACGGCAGCATGCGGCGGCGCGCGAAAAGAAACCAATCGGCCCGTACCGGAGCCGCGGCCACCCCGCGAGTGCTGGCGGTGGCCTAAACTGCTGAGACGAAGAGTGCACAGGGTGTGGGGCCAATCTAAGGGGCCACGCTGCTGCGTAGTAGCAGTAGTGGATATGGCTTGAGGCGCTACATCTGGGTAGCACGAGAAGGAAAGGACAACACCATGGGCGCTGGTGGAGCGGGTGTTCCCCTGCGTGAGCTGGCGCTCATTTTGCTGGCGGCGTGCGCGGTCACTTATCTCACCACGGGCATCATTCGGCATGCGGTGGTGCGCGCCGGGCTGCTGGCCGATATTCGGGATCGGGATGTGCACACAATCCCGAAACCACAGCTCGGCGGGGTAGCGATGTTTACCGGGCTGGTGCTGGCGGTGGTGATGGCCTCCCAGCTGCCGGCGCTGACGCGTGGCTTTATGCCCATGACCCCCGAAATGCATGCGGTGTTTTGGGCGAGCATCGTGATTGTTGTGGTGGGTGTGATCGATGACATCTTCGAGCTCGACGCCGTCACTAAGCTCATCGGCCAGATTCTGGCCGCCATTGTGATGAGCGCTCTCGGGCTGTCGTGGACGTTGATCTATGTGCCTTTCGGCGAGGGCACCACCGTCATCCTCGATAGTGTCCAGTCCACGATCTTTACCACTGTGTTTACAGTGGCGTTGATTAATGCCATTAACTTCGTCGATGGCATCGATGGTCTCGCCGCAGGACTGGGCATGATCGCCGGGGCGGCCATTCTCGTATTCTCCCTGACGGTGCTGCACGATCAAGGCGGGGCTGTCTCGGCCTATCCACCGGCCATTATTGCCGCTGCCCTGGTGGGGGTGTGTGCCGGTTTCTTGCCGCATAACTTCGAGCCTTCCCGGATTTTCATGGGCGATACCGGAGCGATGCTCATCGGGCTGCTGCTTTCTGCCGCGGCCACCTCCGCCTCGGGCAAGATCAACATGAGCCTCTACGGCACCGAGGACATCGTCGCCCTGCTCAGCCCCTTCATCGTGGTAGCGGCAGCGATCTTCATCCCCGTGCTGGATCTGGTATTGGCGGTGGTGCGGCGCGTCTCCGCGGGGCGCTCGCCCTTTGCCGCCGACCGCAAACACCTGCATCATCGCCTGCTCGACATTGGCCACACCCACCGCCGCGTGGTGCTCATTTTGTACACCTGGGTCTCGGTGGTTGCCTTCGGCGCTGTGGGGTTCACGGTGTTTCCGGCGCGCATCGCCGGCCTGATCTTCGGGGTGAGCGCCCTGCTCGCCGTGGTTCTCACGGTGCTGCCTTCGCTGCGCCGCGCGGCAGGTACTCGAGGCAGTGGGGAAGGGCGCCATATGCGCCGCAGCTCGACCCCTGTGGCGCGGGGTTCCTAGCGGGGCGCTGCGCTTGTGTGTAGTGTGTACAATTTCCGCATTATGACTGAAAAAACCGCCTCGCAATACGATGATCCGCGGCGCCCCTTGGTGCGCGCCATGAAGATGGGCTCGCTGGCGCTGGTGGCCGTGACGGTGGTGTCCTTGCTGCTGTGGTGGCTCATCCGCGATCTC
Source organism: Corynebacterium sp. 11A (assembly GCF_008930935.1). NCBI lineage: Bacteria > Bacillati > Actinomycetota > Actinomycetes > Mycobacteriales > Corynebacteriaceae > Corynebacterium > Corynebacterium sp. 11A. The sequence continues at coordinate 21,363 of NZ_PQMR01000012.1, read as the reverse complement.
CCCGGGGTGTGGGGCGTGCTCCTCGGCGCGGCTATTGGTGGCGGTTTCGTGTTGCTTACCGTGCTCAGCACCCTTCTTACCTCCCATACCTCCCCAGAAATGACGGGTGTGGTGGTACTGGGCGGCTGGCTCGTGAAAATCGTCGTGCTCATCATTGTGCTGTGGGCCCTGCGCGATTTGACGTTCTACGATCCGATTGCGCTCGTCGTGACCACGGTGGCGGCGCTAGTGATCGTGCTCGGCGCCGAGGTTTGGGCAATTATGACCACCAAGGTGACCACCATCAACTAGCTGCGAGTGCGGGCGGATGCTTATCGACGCCTACTCGCTGCACGCTCAGGGCGCGTTCGCCCGCGACAATCCCCTCTACTGGGGGATGCCTCTGGGGAAGGTGGTGCATCTATTCACTCTGCTCAATAGTTATGGCGAGAACCCGTGCCGGAGGAGCCACCCCCATAACAGGGGCGAAAAACCCCTGTGAGACAGCTTACAAGAGGGGAAAAATGCCCGCTACGCGCGGGTTTTTCTTGTGTCTGGGCGAGGGGTGGGCAAGGCCGTTTCATCTTTCGGGTGAACTTGAGACAAGCCTGATAATCTTATCGACGGGCAAACGCTCTCATGCGCTGCCCACAATTGGCCGTCACGAGATGTGCGACGGAGTCCGGTACGGCCAAAGAAAATCAGACGTCCATCGCACCGAAGCTGCTCTGTACAGGGCGTTTCGGCCCGAACACGGGAGAGAACGCTGAGCGTTACAACACTGTCCATGAAGGGTGAGTTCCATCCGCCCTCTCTGGAACACGAATTTTCCCCGGGTCCAATTTGGTTCGACGATACTTGGTTCGCAATCGACCGTCTGATGTTCGTCCGCCTGCTTATGGCGGTGCTGTTGGCGATCTTCTTCCTCGTGGCTATGCGCAACCCGAAGGTTGTTCCGCGTGGCCTCCAGAACGTAGCCGAGATGCTCCTTGACTTCGTTCGTATTCACATTTCGGAAGATATCTTGGGCAAGAAGGAGGGCCGCCGGTTCTTGCCGGTCATTGCCACCATCTTCTTCCTTGTTCTGGCTATGAATATCCCCTCGATCATTCCTGGCCTCAACGTATCCCCGAACGCCAGAATCGGCATGCCGCTGGTCTTGGCAATTTTCGGATACATCGCCTTCGTCTATGCGGGTGCTAAGCGCTACGGATTCTTCAAGTACGTCAAGTCCTCTGTGGTGATTCCTAATCTCCCATGGCTGCTGCACTTCTTGGTGATCCCGCTGGAGTTCTTCTCCACTTTCGTGCTGCGCCCCGCAACCCTCACTCTGCGTCTTATGGCCAACATGTTGGCCGGTCACATCATCTTGGTGCTGCTGTTTTCTGCCACCAACTTCTTCTTCTGGCAGATGAATGGCTGGACCGCGCTGTCCGCAGTGACCCTATTCGCAGCGATTGCATTTACTCTGTTCGAGATGCTGGTCATTTTCCTGCAGGCGTACATCTTCGCCCTGCTGTCGGCCGTGTATATCGAACTCTCTCTGCACGCAGACGAACACTGACCCGCTGATTTCAGCGGACCAAAAAACCACACAATTCCAGGCTCAGTTAAGGAAGCGCTGAGCCCCTAGAAAGGGAACGACACATCATGAACGAAGTCATCCTCGCACAGGCCGCTAACGGTCTTGACGGCTCCATCGCCACCGTCGGCTACGGTCTCGCCACCATCGGTCCGGGCCTCGGTATCGGCATCCTCGTTGGTAAGGCCCTCGAGGGCATGGCTCGCCAGCCTGAGATGGCCGGCCAGCTGCGTACCACCATGTTCCTGGGCATCGCTTTCGTCGAGGCCCTCGCCCTCATCGGCTTGGTTGCCGGCTTCATCCTCTAAGACGAACAGACACGAAAGCACTAAAGACTCATGACGAACGTCTATACCTACTTAGCAGCCGGTGGGGAGGATCTCCCCGGGGAGGGGAAATTCTCCGTGCTGTTGCCTGCTAACTACGACCTCGTCTGGTCCTTTGTTTCGCTCATCGTAATCCTGTTCCTCTTCTGGAAGTTCGTACTTCCGAAGTTCCAAGAGGTCCTGGCCGAGCGTGAGGACCGGATCAAGGGCGGCATTCAACGCGCCGAGGCCGCACAGGCTGAGGCAAAGGCCGCGCTGGAAAAGTACAACGCGCAGCTTTCTGAGGCCCGCGCCGAAGCACAGCAGATCCGCGAAGAAGCCCGCGAAAAGGGCAAGAAGATCGTGGACGAGATGAAGGCCGAGGCCACCGAAGAGAGCAACCGCATTATTGAGTCCGGAGAGAAGCAGCTTCTTGCCCAGCGCGAGCAGGTTGTTTCTGAACTGCGTTCCGAGATGGGACAGAACTCGATCAACCTTGCTGAGCGTTTGCTCGGGGAGCAACTCTCCGACAACGTCAAGCGTTCTGGCACGATCGATAACTTCTTGTCCTCGCTCGACAGCGTGGCTCCGGCAGGAAAGTGAGCGATATGCACGCAGCGAGCCGCGAGGCGCTAAACCAAGCGTTCGGATATGTTGACCGCGTGGCCAACAGCTCCGATAACGCAGTAGCAGTTGCCGCTCAGACGGGCACCGAGTTGTTCGACATCGTCGATGCCCTGGATGTTGACCGCGGCCTGCGTGTGGCAGCAGCCGATACAGCCGCTCCGGCCGACGCTCGCGCCGGCTTGATGAAGACGGTGTTTGGGGGCAAGGTCTCTGAGACCGCCCTTGGCGTGCTGTGCGACATTGTGAAGCTCAGCTGGTCCAACCCGCGCGAAATGCGCACCGGACTTGTTGAGGTTGGACGACGCTTCCTGTTCCGCTCCGCACAGGAGCAGGGTCAGCTGAAGCAGGTGGAAGGCGAGCTCTTCCGACTGAGCCGCATCCTGGAAGATGAGCCCGAACTGACTCATCTTCTCAGCGACCGGACCCAACCTGCATCTCGGAAGCGTGAGCTGTTTGCCAAGGTTCTCTACGGCAAGGTCACCGCGGTGACCGAGGCGCTTGCATTGCAAGCCGTTGGTCGCCCAGAGAAGAACCCGATCGATGATCTGGCTTCTCTCGTTGACTCCGCTGCAGAGGTCTCTGGCCGCTCAGTTGCCCATGTCGTTGCTGCATCAGAGCTCAACTCCACGCAGGAGCAGGCACTAGCGGACAAACTGGGACGTATTTACGGTCGTGCGATGAACGTCCATACCGAGGTTGATACCAGCCTCCTCGGTGGAATGCTCATCCGCGTCGGTGATGAAGTGATCGACGGCTCTACCAAGGGCAAGATCGAAAGAATGCGCCGCGCATTCGCCTAAACCCGCATCGCGGGTCACAGGCACTACGCACTGACACGACTACATTTTTGGACAACATGCTGGACGAAACAACCGAGAGCAGGAAGAACATGGCGGAGCTGACGATCTCCTCCGATGAGATCCGTAGCGCGATTGCTAGCTACACCTCGAGCTACTCCCCGGAGGCCTCCCGCGAGGAGGTCGGCGTGGTCATTTCGGCAGCTGACGGTATTGCCCAGGTTTCGGGGCTGCCGTCGGTGATGGCGAATGAGCTGCTCGAGTTCCCTGGCGGCGTGATTGGCGTCGCTCAGAACCTTGACACTGACCGCGTCGGCGTCGTGGTTTTGGGTAACTACGAGACTCTTAAAGAGGGCGACGAAGTAAAGCGGACCGGAGAGGTCCTTTCGATTCCGGTTGGGGATGACTTCCTCGGCCGCGTTATCAACCCCCTAGGCCAGCCCATCGACGGCCTGGGCGAAATTGCATCGCAAGAAGAGCGTGCACTGGAGCTGCAGGCACCGTCCGTGCTGCAGCGCCAGCCGGTCGAAGAGCCGATGCAAACCGGCATCAAGGCAATCGACGCAATGACCCCGATTGGTCGCGGTCAGCGTCAGTTGATCATTGGTGACCGCAAGACCGGTAAGACCGCGGTCTGCATCGATACCATTCTGAACCAGAAGGCCAACTGGGACAGCGGCGACCCGCAGAAGCAGGTCCGTTGTATCTATGTGGCCATCGGCCAGAAGGGCTCGACCATTGCTGGAGTCCGCGAGACTCTGCGCGAGCACGGTGCACTGGATTACACCACCATCGTGGCGGCCCCGGCCTCCGATGCCGCAGGCTTCAAGTGGCTGGCTCCCTTCTCGGGTGCCGCTCTGGGCCAGCACTGGATGTACCAGGGCAAGCACGTGTTGGTAATCTACGATGACCTCACCAAGCAGGCTGAGGCGTATCGTGCGATCTCCCTGCTGCTGCGCCGTCCTCCGGGACGCGAGGCTTACCCCGGTGACGTGTTCTACCTGCACTCCCGTCTGCTGGAGCGCGCTGCGAAGCTCTCCGACGACATGGGTGCCGGTTCGCTCACCGCTTTGCCGATCATCGAGACCAAGGCGAACGACGTGTCCGCCTTCATCCCGACCAACGTGATCTCCATCACCGACGGTCAGGTCTTCCTCGAGTCCGACTTGTTCAACCAGGGTGTCCGCCCCGCTATCAACGTGGGTATCTCGGTCTCCCGTGTGGGTGGTGCCGCTCAGACCAAGGGCATGAAGAAGGTCTCCGGTAACCTGCGTCTGGATCTGGCCGCATACCGCGACCTAGAGGCATTCGCTGCCTTTGCTTCGGATCTGGATTCCGCTTCCAAGCGTCAGCTCGAGCGCGGACAGCGTCTCGTGGAGCTGCTGAAGCAGGCAGAGAACAACCCGATGAGCGTGGAGGACCAGATGGTGTCCATCCACCTCGCGAACGAAGGCGTCTTTGACTCCGTTCCCGTTGAAGACGTCCGTCGTTTCGAGTCTGAGCTGCACGAGCACCTGCATGCATTTGCCGGTGACGTGTTCGAGCAGATTAAGGGTGGCGTTCCCTTCTCTGATGAGTCCAAGGATCAGCTGCGCCAAGAAGCCGATAACTTCGCGGCCAGCTTCCAGGCCTCGGACGGAACCCCGATTATCAATGAGCCGGAAGTTGATGCACTCGACGAGACGGAAGTCAGCAAGAGCAAGATTTCCGTGTCCAAGAAAGCTGCTAAGAAGTAAGCAGTGATGCACACAATGACCGTCCAAGGAAAAGAAGGGAGGCGATGATTCATGGCTAATCTTCGCGAGCTTCGCGACCGCATCAGGTCAGTGAACTCCACTAAGAAGATCACTAAAGCTCAAGAAATGATCGCCACCTCGCGAATCACCAAGGCCCAAGCACGGGTTGAGGCCTCGCAGCCGTATGCGGTCGAGTTGCACCGTGTGATCAACAAGCTGGCATCCGCCAGCTCCCTGGATCATCCGATGCTGCACGAGCGTGAAAACGGCAAGCGTGCCGCCGTGTTGGTGGTTTCGAGTGACCGAGGAATGGCCGGTGGCTACAACCACAACGTGTTCAAGAAGGCAGCGGAGCTGACGCGCATGCTGGAGGATCGCGGTTACGAAACGGTGCGCTATGTCACCGGTAACAAGGGTGTTGGCTACTACAGTTTCCGAGGCGAAGAATTTGCGGGTGCGTGGACTGGTTTCTCGCAAGACCCGTCATGGAAAGAAACGCACGACGTGCGTCGTCACCTGATCGATGGCTTCCTAGCCAGCTCCGAGGGCTACACCAAGCCCCGTGAGGGCTTGAAGAGCGATGGGGGCGAGGGCGTTCAGGGCTTCGACCAGGTCCACGTTGTCTACACCAAGTTTGAGTCGATGCTGACCCAGACCGCCGCTGTGCAGCAGGTGCTGCCCATCGAGCCGGTTCTGGAAACTGAGGAGTTCGACTCCGAGGACTCCATCCTGACTCAACACCAGGGTGTTGCAGCGGACTACCTTTTCGAGCCCGACGCAGACACTCTTCTGGCAGAGCTTTTGCCAAAGTATGTCTCGCGCACCGTGTACGCCCTGTTCCTGGAGGCCGCTGCGGCAGAATCCGCTTCCCGCCGCACCGCCATGAAGTCCGCTACGGACAATGCAACCGAGCTGGTCAATGACCTCTCCCGCGTTGCCAACCAGGCTCGACAGGCTCAAATTACGCAGGAAATCACAGAGATCGTCGGTGGCGCGGGAGCGCTCGCCGAAAGCGGAGAAAGTGACTAAATTATGTCTACAGCTCTACAAGAGCACGATACTCAGACCGCAATTGCCGGTCGAGTAGTTCGTGTCATTGGGCCGGTTGTCGACGTGGAATTCCCCCGCGGCGCTCTTCCGGCACTCTTCAACGCCATGACAGTCGAGGTCACCCTCGAAGCAGTGGCAAAGACCATTACCCTCGAGGTCGCTCAGCACTTGGGCGATAACCTCGTGCGCGCCATCTCCATGGCCCCCACCGACGGCCTCGTCCGCGGTGCAGAGGTCAAGGACACCGGCAAACCGATTTCGGTACCCGTGGGCGACGTCGTCAAGGGCCACGTGTTCAACGCCCTCGGTGACTGCCTCGACGAGCCGGGTCTCGGCCGCGACGGCGAGCAGTGGGGCATCCACCGCGAGCCTCCGGCCTTCGACCAGCTCGAGGGTAAGACCGAGATCCTCGAAACCGGCATCAAGGTGATTGACCTTCTTACCCCCTACGTTAAGGGTGGCAAGATCGGTCTATTCGGTGGTGCAGGTGTGGGCAAGACCGTGCTCATCCAGGAGATGATCACCCGTATCGCCCGCGAGTTCTCCGGTACCTCGGTGTTCGCCGGCGTCGGTGAGCGTACCCGTGAGGGTACGGACCTCCACCTCGAGATGGAGGAGATGGGCGTGTTGCAAGATACCGCGCTTGTCTTCGGCCAGATGGATGAGCCGCCAGGAGTGCGTATGCGCGTGGCCCTGTCCGGTCTGACCATGGCGGAGTACTTCCGCGATGTCCAGCACCAGGACGTGCTGCTGTTCATCGACAACATTTTCCGTTTCACTCAGGCTGGCTCTGAGGTGTCCACCCTGCTGGGTCGTATGCCTTCGGCCGTGGGCTACCAGCCCACCCTGGCTGACGAGATGGGTGTCCTGCAGGAGCGCATTACCTCCACCAAGGGCAAGTCCATTACCTCGCTGCAGGCCGTGTACGTCCCCGCGGACGACTACACCGACCCCGCCCCGGCCACCACCTTCGCCCACCTCGACGCCACCACCGAGCTTGACCGTGGTATCGCATCGAAGGGTATTTACCCGGCCGTGAACCCGCTGACCTCTACCTCTCGTATCCTCGAGCCCGGTATCGTCGGCGAGCGTCACTACGCAGTGGCGCAGCGCGTGATCGGTATTCTGCAGAAGAACAAGGAGCTGCAGGACATCATCGCCATCCTCGGTATGGATGAGCTCGGTGAGGAAGACAAGATCACGGTGCAGCGTGCCCGTCGTATCGAGCGCTTCCTTGGCCAAAACTTCTTCGTTGCTGAGAAGTTCACCGGTCTGCCCGGCTCCTACGTGCCGCTGGAGGACACCATCGACGCGTTCGAGCGCATCTGCAACGGCGAGTTCGACCACTATCCGGAGCAGGCCTTCAACGGTCTTGGCGGGCTGGACGACGTCGAGGCTGCCTACAAGAAGATCCAAGCGGAAGGTTAAGGGCTAAGCTATGGCTGACATCGCCGCAGAACTGGTCTCCGTGGAACGCGTGCTGTGGTCCGGTCGGGCCACCATCGTCACCGCGCAGACCATCGAAGGTGAAATCGGCGTGTTGCCAGGGCACGAGCCTATGCTCGCTCAGCTCGTCGAAAACGGCGTGGTGACTCTGACCGCGACAGACGGCCAGAAGAAGGTCGCCGCCTGCCAGGGCGGCTTCCTCTCCGTCACCCCGGAGAAGGTCACCGTGCTGGCCGACTATGCAACGTGGGCCGACGAGGTGGATTCTTCCGCCGCTGAGTCCGCATTGGCCTCGGGCGACGCTGTGGAGAAGGCTCGGGCAGAAGCCGAGCTGAAGGCAGTTCGTCGCCACGCGGGCTAAAGCCCCAAGGCTGACACGCTACTGAACAAAGGCGCTATCCCAGACAGGGATGGCGCCTTTTTCTCGTGCTCTACGGATCTCGCTAAAGCGCCTCTCGTGCCACACTCAGCGTCTCTCAGCAGACATCAGAGGAGATGCCAGCGCGATGGCGTCGAAAAGCGCAGGTAGAGGTAATAATGAAGAAGATGATCTGCAATGGATGTACACTGGGAATAATTTCCGAGTCTCTGAGTACCTGATGCGCGGCGGGAGAGTGGCAATGGAAGTGCGAGTGATCGCCAGTCTGATTATTGCGGCAGCCGGAGTGGCGGCCCTCCTCGTTCTGTGGCGATTTTTTACGCTGCGATCCCAGGGCACCCCCGTGATTATGCGGCGGCTGCCCGCCGAAGGAGTGCATGGCTGGCGTCACGGAATGCTCCGCTATCGCGGCATGGTGCTCTATTACTACAAGGTGCGCTCCCTTTTGCCTTCCCCGAATATGGTGTTCAGTCGGTCCGATACCCAGGTGGTATCCCGGCGCCGGATCACCACGGGGGAGGCTTCTTTTATGGAGCCGAACCTCTCCATCCTCGAGCTGGATATCGCCGGCCAGCACTACGAAGTAGCCTTGGACGCGCACGGCGAGATGGCGCTGACCGCCTGGATCGAAGCGGCGCCGTCACGGCAGCGCGTGCGCACCAATCTGCGGGCCGCACGCTCGTATTTTCGCGAAAGCCAGGGGCATCAATAGCGCTCTGGCCCCATCGCTGACTCTGTTAATGTAGTCAGAATGCGTCTTGTGATTGCTCGTTGTTCCGTTGATTATGTGGGTCGGCTCGAGGCCCATCTTCCCACCGCCGACCGGCTGTTGATGATCAAAGCCGACGGCTCCGTGTCCATCCACGCCGATGACCGCGCCTATAAGCCGCTGAACTGGATGACACCTCCCTGCACGCTCACCGAACAGGCCATCGACGATGCCGACAAGGCCGAGGCTGGGGTGCGGCTGTGGGTGGTGGAAAACTCCAAAGGTGAGCAACTACGCATCACAGTCGAGGCCATTCACTCCGAATTGGAATACGACCTCGGCGAGGACCCAGGCTTGGAAAAAGACGGGGTGGAGCAGCACCTGCAGGAGCTCTTGGCCGAACACATCACCACCTTGGGGCCTGGCTATACCCTCATTCGCCGCGAGTATTTCACCGCGATCGGGCCGGTGGATATTCTTTGCCGCGACGAGAAAGGCCAGACCGTCGCGGTCGAGATCAAGCGGCGCGGGGAAATCGATGGCGTGGAACAGCTCACCCGCTACGTGGAACTACTTAACCGCGACGAGCTGCTGAAACCGGTACGAGGCATCTTTGCCGCCCAGAAGATCAAACCCCAGGCACGCACCCTTGCCGAAGATCGCGGGTTCTCCTGCGTAGTCCTCGACTATAACGAGCTGCGTGGGCTCGAATCCGACGAGCTGCGCCTGTTCTGAGCAGGGAAAAGGCGGGTAGGCGGCGTCGATAAGCGGCGGTGCTACTACGCAGCAGAGTGGTAGTGGAACAACCGCAGATACACGGGAGGTAAGTGTCGTGCCGCGGAGGAATCGCAGAAACACCACGGGCCGCTATGCCCGGCGGCCGTTGCCGCGCGATGGCAGCGGCTATTGGGGGACCCGAGTGGAGGAGGGGCCGAGCTATAGCTTCGGTCGGGATTATTATGTGCGCGAGATGGGCGGGCCATCCGCGGTGAAGGACTATGTGTGCCCGGGCTGTCAGGGGCCGATCTACGCGGGCACGGCGCACATTGTGGCGTGGCCTAAAGACACGATGCGCGGTGCCGCTGATCGTCGTCATTGGCACCGCGCATGTTGGGCGCGGCGGTAGGGGCCGCACCTTAAGAGAGGGGGAGTTACTTCACCGGCTCAGTGAGCTCGAGGAGCACGCCGCCGGCATCCTTCGGGTGAACGAAGTTGATGCGGGCGCCGCCGGTGCCCTGCTTCGGTGCATCGTAGAGTAGGCGCACGCCCTGGTTGCGCAGGTGCTCGCAGAGGGCGTCCATGTCGTTGGTGCGCAGACACATCTGCTGCAGGCCGGGGCCCTTCTTATCGATGAACTTCGCGATGGTGGACTGCTCGTTCAGCGGGGCGAGGAGCTGAATCATGCCGTCGGTGGCGGACATGTTCTTCGGGCCGATCATGGCCTCGTGCACGCCCTGTTCTTCATTGACTTCGTCGTGGTGGTTCACCCAGCCGAATGCGGAGCGGTAGAACTCCACGGCGGCGTCGAAGTCGGGAACAGCGATACCCACGTGGTCCAAGCAGACGACGTACTCGTGGGGAATCTCAATGCCAGAAATGTCATTACTCATGCTCCCCACTTTAAGCCACTTAGCAGCGGCTGTGGGGCAGAAGATGGCCGTGACAACTGAGAGAAACCACACTGTGACACAACACGAGCGCGTGTCGCTTATCGACGCCGCCCGCTGCCACCACACTCATTGCCGGTTGCAGCGAGGCCGAAAACGCACAGCTAGGATGTGTCCCATGCTGATTGCCTTTTCTGTAGCACCTACCGTCACTCCCACGACGGACGCCGAGATGTCCGAGGCTGTTGCTGAGGCGGTGCGCGTTGTGCGTGCCTCCGGCCTGCCGTGTGAAACCAATGCCATGTTCACCCTTGTCGAGGGCGACTGGGATGAGGTGATGAACGTGGTCAAGCGCGCCACGGAGGCGGTGATGGAGGTGAGTCCTCGGGTGTCGCTGGTGTTGAAGGCCGATATCCGGCCCGGCTACAGCGACCGGTTGAAGGGCAAAGTAGCATCGCTAGAAAAGCACCTGAGTGAGGATGCGGCCGAACTCACGGTAGACGACACTACGCAGAACTAAGGAGCACCATGGCTGAGAATGCACCTGAACGATTTGTTGCTGGAGCTATTGATCTGGGGGAGGTGAAATCCCGCGCAGAGGCGAAGAGCAACGCCCATAGCCGCGATGGCGGACAGACCGTGGTACCGGTGGTGGATGTCACCGAGCAGAATATTAAGTCCGAGGTGCTGGAGCGCTCCATGCAGGTGCCGGTGGTGGTGCATATCGGTACCCAGCGCTCGCCCGAGTCCGTGGAGATGCACACCGTGTTGAGCCGTCTCGCCAATACGCAGGAGCAGATTAGCTGGATCTATGCCTATCTGGATGCCGATAGCACCCCGCAGCTCGCCCAGGCGCTGGGCGTGCAGGGCTTGCCGACCGTGCTGGCACTCGCCCAAGGCCAACCAATAACCGACTTTCAGGGCGGCCAGCCCGAGGAGGCGCTGCAGCAGTGGACCGCCGCCGTGGTGGGCGCTGTCGCCGGCAAACTCGAGGGATTGCCGGGCGAGGAGCCGGAGGAGGATCCGCGTATCGCTCAGGTGCGTAGTCTCCTTGACGCCACAGAGCCTGATCTCGACCAGGCGCTGCCGATCCTCGAGGAGGCCCTGGCCGAACGCCCGGAGGATCCGGAGCTGGTGCAGCTGTCTAAGCGTGCCGAGGTAATCCAGCGTGCCCGTGCAAGCGAGGCTGCCGTGGACGATGAGGGGGATGCGGCGCAGGGTGCCGTCGATAAGCACTACGCAGCAGCGGATGCACTGATCGCGCACGGGCGTGTGGAGGAGGCCTTCGACGGGCTCATCGCGGCGATCACCCAGGCCGAGGGTGAGGAAAAGGCGGCCCTCAAGGACCGCCTCATCGAGCTTTTTGGCATGTACGAGACCACTGACCCGCGCGTGTTGGCGGCGCGGGGCAAGCTGGCCTCGGCGCTGTACTAGCGCTCGCTATCCAGCCGGTACCACTGCGCGGACAGCGCCGGGATGTGCAGCGTCGTGGAGTAGGGGTAGCCATCCCAGGCGCTGTCGGTGGCATCGAAGCCGCTTCCGATATCGTTGCCCGCGCCCTCATAGGCGCCGGCATCGGTGTTGAGGAGCAGCGACCATCGTCCGGCCTCCGGCACGCCGAGGGTATAGGCCTGCTGGGAGGAGCCACCGAAGTTGAATACGCAGAGCAGCTTCTCGCCCTTGTCGCCGGTGCGGTAGAAGGCGAGGATGTTATTGTCCGCGTCGTCGGACTTGGCCCACTGGAAACCGGCGGGGTCGCTATCGAGCGAATAGAGCGCCGGTAGCTCCTTGTAGTTGGAGTTGAGATCGCGCACCAGCTGGTGCACGCCGCGATGGTATTCGCCTTCCCAGCCCTCCATGTTTCCCCAATCGATGGAGCGGTTTTCATTCCACTCCTGCACCTGGGCAAACTCCTGGCCCTGGAAGAGCAGGTTCTTGCCTGGGTGCGCCCACATGTAGGCGAGCAGGGTGCGCACGCCGGCGGCCTTGTTCCAGGGATCGCCCGGCATCCGGGTCCACAGGGTGCCCTTGCCGTGCACCACCTCGTCGTGGGAGATGGGCAGCACGTAGCGCTCCGAGTAGGCGTAGACCATCGAGAAAGTGATCTCGTTGTGGTGGTACCTGCGATGGATGGGGTCCTGCGCAAAGTACTCGAGGGTGTCATTCATCCAGCCCATGTTCCACTTCAGGGAGAAGCCGAGGCCGTCGTTGTAGGTCGGGGCGGTTACGCCTGGCCAGGAGGTGGACTCCTCCGCAATGGTGAGCACGCCGGGGAAGGTGCTGGCCACGGTGGCGTTGACTTCCTGCAGCAGCTGCTTGGCCTCGAGGTTTTCCCGGCCGCCGAACTGGTTGGGCAGCCACTCGCCCTCATCGCGGGAGTAATCCAGATACAGCATGGAGGCCACCGCGTCCACGCGCAGACCGTCGATGTGGAACTCCTTGCACCAATACAGCGCATTGGCGACGAGGAAGTTGCGCACCTCGGTGCGGCCGAAGTCGAACACATAGGTGCCCCAATCTCGCTGCTCGCCGCGGCGCCAGTCGGGGTGCTCGTAGAGAGCCTCGCCATCGAAGCGGGCGAGGGCGAACTCATCCTTGGGGAAGTGCGCCGGCACCCAGTCCACGATCACGCCGATACCGCGGGCGTGGAAGGCATCCACGAGGGCACGGAATTGATCGGGGGTGCCCCAGCGCGACGTTGGTGCGTAGTAGCCCGAGACCTGATAGCCCCACGAGCCGCCGAAGGGGTGCTCCGCCACCGGCAGGAACTCCACGTGGGTGTAGCCCATGTGATCGACATAGTCCACCAGTTCCACGGCGAGATCCTCGTAGGTGCGCCCCTGCTTCCACGACCCGAGATGCACCTCGTAGACGCTCATCGGCTCGGTCTGAGCATTGGAGCGCGCCCGCTTGGTGATCCAGGCATCGTCTTTCCACTCATAGGTGGATTCGGTGATGATCGACCCCGTCGCCGGAGGCACCTCCGCCTGACGAGCCATGGGATCGGCCTTATCGCGGCGGTAGCCCTCCTTGGTCTGGATGGCGTATTTATACACCTCGCCCACGCCGACGTTGGGGATAAACACCTCCCACACGCCCGAGGAGCCGAGCGAACGCATCGGATACTGGGCCGGGTTCCACCCGGAGAAACTTCCCACCACAGCGACACCGATCGCGTTCGGCGCCCACACCGCAAAGGAGGTGCCGACCACCGGGCCCATCTCCGTGTCGATGGTGCGCACATGCGAGCCCAGCACCTCCCAGAGCCGCTCATGACGGCCCTCACCAATCAGGTACAGGTCCGTCTCGCCGAGCGTGGGCAGGAAGTGGTAGCCATCAGCGACAGTGATCGGATCCATCCCCGGCCACGTGACGCGCAGGCGATAGTCAATCGGCTCCGAGGACTCGAGCAGCATGGCGAAAATGCCATCCGTGGTGTGCACCGCCTCGTGGGTGCCGCCATCAGCAGTGAGGATCTCCACCTTCTCCGCGCCGGGCTGGCGGGTGCGGATCACCGCGCCGCTCGGGGTGGCGTGCCAGCCGTAGAAAGCATGGGGGTCGTGGTGCTGGCAATACCGCAGACGCTGCAAGTCGTGGTCGGGGATGCCGAGGGTGGGATCGTGAGGATCGAAGGGCATGGGGTGAGCTTTCTGTCGGATGGTCGGGTGTCTGAGCTACTACGCAGAAGAGTACGCGGTGTAGCGGATCGGTCTGAGAGCTATCGTGTCTGCGGCCGGATAGGCGGTGGGTACGCGCCCTTGCAAGGTGGCGCACGGCGCTGTGGGCTGGGGTGGAGCGGATGCTACGAAGGGGGGAGGGGCATTAAGAAGCGGCGGTTCTCAGCGGCGCGAGCCGCTTATCGACGCCGTCACGCTGCCACCCGCACTCTGATGCGTAGTGCTACCCGCCGCAGTCGGTGCCGCGCTGGGCATCGCAGCTGCCAGCCCTCAGTGCCGACGGTGGGACTAGAGGCGGTAGTCCTCGATGGTGCGCCACGCCAGTGCTTCGCGCCGGGCAGGGGGCACGTCGGGCAGCACGAAGATGTGCGCGACGTTCTCCCAAGGCTTGAGATTGACGTAGTTGGCGGCGCTCCAGGTGTAGCGGTTGCCGGTGATCTGGTCGGTGACCTCGAACTCGGCATCCCAGTCCTGGCCGATGGCCTCCATGTTGAGGTGTACGGTCGCTGCGTGCTCGTTCCACGGGTCGAGATTGACGATTACCAGCACGGTGTTCCCGGTGAGAGCGTCCACCTTGGAGTAGGCGATCATCTGGTCGGAGTCGATGTCGTGGAAGTGGATGGAGCGCAGCTGCTGCAGGGCGGGCTGCTCGTGGCGAATCCGGTTGAGGGTGGTGATATAGGGCTCGAGGGAGTCGCCATTGCGCAGTGCGGCCTCGAAGTCGCGGGGGCGCAGCTCGTATTTCTCGGAGTCCATATACTCTTCGCTGCCAGGGGCCACGGCCTCGCCTTCGTAGAGCTCGAAGCCGGAATACATGCCCCACAGCGGGGAGAGGGTGGTGGCTAGGGTGGCTCGGATAGCGAAGGCGCCGCGGCCGCCTTCCTGCAAGGAGGCGTGGAGAATGTCGGGAGTATTGACAAAGAGATTGGGCCGCGAGATATCGGCCATGCGGGCAATCTCTTGGCCGAACTCGGTGAGTTCCTGCTTGGAGGTCTGCCAGGTGAAGTAGGTGTAGCTCTGCGAGAACCCTGCCTTGGCCAGGCCATAGAGGCGCGGGCGGCGGGTGAAGGCCTCGGCGAGGAAGATCACCTCGGGGTTGGTTTCATGCACGGTGGCGATGAGCCACTCCCAGAAGTTGGTGGGCTTGGTGTGCGGGTTGTCTACGCGGAAGGTGGTCACGCCTCGTTTAATCCAGAACTTCACCACGCGCAGGACTTCGTCGTAGATGCCCTGTTGATCGTTGTCGAAGTTGAGCGGGTAGATGTCCTGGTACTTCTTGGGCGGGTTTTCCGCATAGGCGATGGTGCCGTCCGGCAGGACGGTAAACCACTCGGGATGATCCTTAGCCCAGGGGTGATCGGGGGCGCATTGCAGCGCCAAGTCGAGGGCGATTTCGAGGTCCAGTTCCTTGGCGCGGGCGACGAGGGCATCGAAGTCCTCGAGGGTGCCGAGCTGGGGGTGGACGGCGTCATGGCCGCCGTCGCTGGAGCCGATGGCCCAGGGCGAGCCCACATCGTTCGGCTCGGTCACCAGGGTGTTGTTGCGGCCCTTGCGGTTGATCTCACCGATGGGGTGGATCGGCGGGAAGTAGACGGTATCAAAGCCCATGGCCTTAATCCGCGGCAGTTGCTCCGCGGTGCTGGCGAAGGTGCCGTGCACGGGGGCGCCGGAGTCATCCCAGCCGCCGGTGGAACGAGGGAAGAGCTCATACCACGAGCTGACCAGTGCCTTGCGGCGCATGACCTCGACCTTGTGGGTGCGGCCGCGGGTGAGTAGCTCGCGCAGCGGGTGCAGGTCCAAGATGCCGAGGATGTCCTTCGAGAGTGCGGGCGCGACGCGGGCGCGGACCTCGGCGTCGGAGCGCAGCGTGGCGGCGACGTCGAGAAGCTGCTGCTGATAGGTCTTCGGCGCTTTCTTGGCGGCGCGCTCGAATAGCTGGGCGCCGGTCTCCAGATCGTTGGCCAGCTCGGCCGCGGACTGGCCGGCGTGGATTTTCGCGGTGACCGCGTGGCGCCAGGTGGCCATGGGATCGGACCAGGCGTCCACGCGGAAGCTCCACTGGCCCGGCACATCGGGCACGAAGATCGCGTGGTGCTCGTCCTGGTCGAAGGCATCGGCGCTCATCGGGATGCGCTTCATCTTCGGAGCCACGGAGGACTCTTTGGGTCCTTTAACGTTGAGGGTGGCGGAAATAGCATCATGCCCCTCGCGCCAGACGAGGGCGAAGACGGGAACGACCTCACCAACGACGGCCTTGGAGGGGCAACGATTCCCTGAGATGTACGGGCGGACGTCATCAATACCGAGTCTGCCAGTCACAATAGACACCACTTTCTCTCGCTCCGCGCGGCCTGAAAAGGGCTCGAGCGCGGGGCAGTTTTATATAGACGATTTTGTATAGACGATGCGACGTTGAACCCCAAGTCTACTGGCTTAGAAGGGGAATTACAGGGTGCTGCTTTTGGTATTTTGACCACAGTTATAGGTGATAGTGACCAGTGCTCGCCCCGCGCTCAATCGATCCCGCCACGCGCCACCGCAGCCGCTGGAGCACTGCTGGGGCGCAGCTAGGGCGCCGCAGGGGGAGGCCAGGGTGTGGCTCGCCCACAGCACTGCATTTTTCCGCCATGATGGAGGCTATGAGTTCCTCGCCTGTAGCCCCCACGGATCCGGACCTGCTGATCGATTTTCGCGATATTTCCTTCGTGCGCGATGGTCGCGCCCTCCTGGGCGATATCACCTGGCAGGTGGAGCTGGACGAGCGCTGGGTGGTGATCGGCCCGAATGGTGCGGGCAAGACCACCCTGTTCCGCCTGGCCGCCGCAGAAGCCTTCCCCACCAGTGGCGTGGCCTTTCTCATGGGCGAGCAAGTGGGCAAGACCGATATGCGTGATCTGCGCACCATGATCGGCATGACCTCCTCGGCGATCGGCACCCGCATCCCCGAGGATGAAAAGGTGGCGGATCTGGTGATCTCTGCCGGCTACGCCATTCTCGGCCGCTGGCGCGAGGCCTATGAGGAAATGGACTTCGAGCACGCCATCGACACCCTCGAGCAGGTGGGCGCCCTGCATCTGCGGGATCGCACCTGGGGAACGCTCAGCGAGGGCGAGAAGAAGCGGGTGCTCATCGCCCGCGCCTTGATGACCAATCCCGAGCTGTTGCTTCTCGACGAACCGGGCGCAGGCCTGGACCTCGGCGGCCGAGAGGACCTCGTGGGCTATCTCGGCGATCTCGCCATGGACCCCGATGCGCCGGCCACGGTGATGATCACCCACCACGTGGAGGAGATCCCCCGCGGTTTCACCCATGCACTGCTTCTCGACGAGGGCGGCATCGTCGCCCAGGGTCTCATTGATGATGTCCTCACCAGTGAGAACCTCACCACCACCTTCCACCAGCAGATCACCCTAGATCGCATCGACGGCCGCTATTTCGCCCGTCGCTCCCGCACCGGTGGGGCGCACCGCGCCCCGCGTTCCTAGGGCTACTACGCAGCAGAGTGATGGAGCGTCCCACCGCCCGCGATCTCTCCCAGGCCGCCCTGCGGCTGCCGCCGGGCCACACTCCGCCCACACCGCGGCTGGCGGCCACGGTGGTGTTAGTGCGCGACGGACAGGCCGGTCTTGAGGTCTATGCCCAGCACCGAGTGAACTCCATGCCCACCTTCCCCTCGGCCACGGTATTTCCCGGCGGAGGGGTGGACCGAGGCGACTATCTTTCTTCCGCCATGCACACTGCGCTGTGGCAGGGACCGTCGCCTGAGCAGTGGTCGCACCGACTCGGAGTTGCGCCGAGCCACGCCGCGGCGATTGTGACCGCCGCGGTCCGCGAACTCTTCGAAGAAACCGGCACGCTCATTGCCTTCGACGGCACGCAGGAGCTGCTGCGGCGGGCGGACAGGTTTCATCAGCAACGCCTCGCGCTCGAGGCCAAGCAGCTCGGCTTCGGCGATTTCCTGCACACCCAGCAGCTGCAGATAGCGTCCTCGCTGCTGCACCCCTTTGCCCGTTGGATCGGCCCTCCAGGCGCCGCGCGCAGCTTCGACGCTTTTTCTTTCGTGGTGGTCGCGCCGCGCGAACAGCGACCCGATGCGGTCTCTGGGGAAACCACGACGGCCGGCTGGTATCGGCCCCAGGAGCTGCTTGCACGGTGGGCTGAGGGGACGGTACAGCTCGTGCTGCCGACCTGGTCGAAGCTGCGGGTGCTCAGCGCCGTGGATTCTGTCGCCGCGCTCTGTGCGACGCTGCCAGAGGTGGACATGGAGCCGATCGTCGATAAGCCGGAATGCAACAGCTATTTCGGACGTGTGATCTCTGATGCGTAGTAGCAGTGAGGGCGGCAACTACACTGTAGGGCTATGTCCTTGAGCCCGAGCGAGGTGCACTTTCTCGCATCCCACGGTCCCGCCGTCGCGCACTGGGCGCGGGAGCATGCCTGTACGAAGGCGAGCATGATTGCCGATCACGCCGCTGCGCGCGCAGAATTCGGCGACTATGGTCGCGCCGTCGTTGAGCTGGTGAGCGCTCGCAGGTCCGCAGTACAGAAGTTCCGTTCCGGCAGCGAGGAGCTGCTGATGTGCCAGGAATCCGCCCAACAGGCCACACCGTGGCAGGTGGCGGCTGCCCGCGCCGAGCGGCTACGGGCGCTGTGTGGAGATCAGGCCTTGGTCACTGATGTCACCTGCTCGATTGGCAGCGAGGGCCTCGAACTCACCCAGGCTGGGCTGCGCTATCTCGGTTCGGATCTCGATCCGGCGCGGGTGGCCATGGCGGCCCACAACCTGGCGCAGGGGTGGTGCGTGCGCGCCGATGCCCTCGCCCCGGTGGCGCCCGACGCCGATGTGGTGCTGGCGGATCCGGCGCGCCGGGCTGGCGGGCGGCGCATCACCAAGGTGCAGGATCTGGTGCCGCCGCTGCCGGATCTTCTGGCGGCCTATCCGGATACCCCTGTGGTGGTGAAGTGCGCCCCGGGTATCGACTACGCAGAATGGCCGGGGCTAGTAACCGTGGCGAGCGTGGCGGGGGCGGTCAAAGAAACCTGTCTCTATTCCGAGCAGCTCGGCGCGAGCGGCCGCGAGGCCTGGGTGATTGATGAGGCGGGCACGGTGGATCTCTACACCAGCGCCGAGGAGCCGCCGGAGGCGCCCGTGGGCGAGGTGGGCCGCTATATCATCGACCCCGATGGGGCCGTGGTGCGGGCGGGGCTGGTGCGCGCCTATGCCCAGCGTCATGGGCTGTGGATGCTGAATGAGCACATTGCCTATCTCACTGGTGAGCAGATCCCGCCGGGCGCGAGCGGCTTCGAGGTGCTTGAGGCCGTGCCATTGAAGCAGCTGCGGCAGGTGATGAAGCGGCGCGCGGCGGGAAGCCTGGAAATTTTGGTGCGTGGGGTGGATGTGGATCCCGATGTCTTACGCAAAAAACTGAAACTGCGTGGATCGCAGGCCTATGCCTGCGTGATCGCCCGCCTCGATCGGGGCGCGATGGCCTTTGTCTGCCATCCGCGGAAGCATTACGATGGTGTCCGCTAAGCAAATAGACAACAAAAGTGTGTTGAAATACTGCCCGAAGGAGATTGAACGAGCTCATGCCAGCATTGGTTGCACTGGTCAAGCACGTACCCGATACGTGGTCCACGAAGTCGCTCGAGGAGGATTTCACCCTCGATCGCGAGGCTGCGGATGAGGTGATCGATGAGATCAACGAGTACTCGGTGGAACAGGCACTACGCATCAAAGAGGCGCACCCCGATGCCGGCTTCCGCGTGGTGGCGCTGAGCATGGGCCCCGAGGGCGCCGAGGAGTGCCTGCGCAAGGCTCTCGCCATGGGTGCCGATGACGCGGTATTGCTTGTCGACGATTCTCTGGCGGGCTCCGACACGATGGGAACAGCCTGGGCGCTGCATAACGCGATCAACACCATCGACGATGTGGCGCTCATTATTGCTGGTAATGCCTCCTCTGATGGGCAGATGGGCATGATCCCGGGCATTCTGGCGGAGTATCGCCAGCTCCCGGCGCTGACCATGGTGGCGGATGTGGACGCCGATCCGGAGGCAGGGACCGTGCAGGCTACGCGCACCGACCACCAGGGCAGCTACGAAATGAGTGCCTCCTACCCAGCTGTTGTCTCCATCAGTGAGCGCGCCGCGAAGCCGCGCTTTCCTAACTTCAAGGGCATTATGGCTGCCAAGAAGGCCGAGATCACGCGGATCGATCTAGCCGCTATCGGGGTGGATCCCTCCCAGGTGGGCGTGGCCCACTCCGCCACAGTGGTGCAGTCCGCCACGCCGCGTCCGGAGCGCGGCTCCGGCCAGATTGTCCGCGACAACGGTGACGGCGCGAAGGCCATCGCCGATTACCTGTCCTCCGAGGGCCTGCTCTAAAGCGCAGTCAGAAAGGCGTAGTGAACAACAATGACGTACGTACTTGTCAAGCATTCCAATGGTGAGCTCGACGCAGTCACGGCCGAGCTGATTAGCGCTGGCCGCCAGCTCGGCGAGGTCTCGGCGGTGGTGGTGGGCACCCCCGGTACCGCCGAGGGTTTTGCCGCCCAGCTGGGGCAGTGGGGCGCGGAGATGGTGATCGCTGCCGAGTCGGAGTCCGTCACCGAGCGGCTCATCATCCCCGAGGTTGATGCCCTGTCGATGCTCGCCGCGGGCCAGCCCGGCCCGATCGTGGTGGCAGCCGGGGTAGCTGGATCTGAGATCGCCGGGCGGCTGGCGGCGCGTGTCACCTCGGGCGTGCTCAACGATGTGGTGGCGATCAACCCCGATGGCACCGCATCGCAGTCTATCTTCGGCGACCAGTACTCGGTGACAGCCGCTGTGGGCGGCGAGAGCCCGATCTATGCGCTGCGCGGCGGCGCTATCACTCCCGACGCGGTACCGGCCGCTGGGGCGCTGGCCACTATCGATCTGCCCGACTCCTCGCCGCTGGATGCTCAGGTCCACTCCTTCATCCCCACCGCGCGTGGGGATCGTCCGCAGCTCACCCAGGCGCCTGTGGTGGTGGCCGGTGGGCGTGGTCTGTCCTCTGCCGATGGCTTTAAGGCTCTGGCCGAGCCTCTGGCGGATCTTTTCGACGGTGCGGTGGGGGCGACCCGCGACGCAGTGGACGAGGGCTTCTACGACGGCAACTATCAGATCGGCCAAACCGGTGTGACTGTCTCGCCGGATCTGTATATCGGCCTTGGTCTCTCCGGTGCCATCCAGCATAAATCCGGTATGCAGACCTCCAAGCGCATCGTGGTGATCAATAGCGATGAAGACGCCCCGATCTTCGAGATCGCGGACTTCGGCGTGGTCGGCGATGTCGACGAGGTGGTGCCGCAGCTGATCGAAGAGATCACCAAACGTCGCGGCTAGAACATCCCTTTTACCCGCGTCCTTGACTTGGGGGGGGCATGCGCGGGTAAAAGGGATGTTCTAGCCGCGACGTTTGGTGATCTCTTCGATCAGCTGCGGCA
>NZ_PQMR01000011.1:0-85023 GCF_008930935.1 Corynebacterium sp. 11A | reverse complement strand
CCTGTGGGCTGGCCGCCTTCGGCGTAGCTGGAGTGGGCGCGGCGGGCCGTGCCGCCGGTGGAGTTGCAGCCTTGGGCGCCGCTGGGGTTGGCGCGGCAGGGATTGGGGTAGCCGGAGTCTTCCCCGCATCCTCGGCGGCGGGCGACTCAGGGGCGGGGATAGGTGCGTTCTTCGTAGCAGACCGCGGTGCGGCCACACGGGTGGGCCGCTCGAGGAAGGCCTTGGGTCGAGCGGGCGGCAGGGCACCGTCGATGGTGATGGAATCGCGCATCAGCTGGGCGACATCCTTAATCACGGGGGCGGTGGCCTGCTTGCTGGCGGTGGCTTTCACCCCGGCACCCAGCATGGTGTTACAGAAGGGGCAGCCCACAGCGATGGTCTCGGCGCCGGTAGCCACGGCCTCGGCCGCGCGGTTATCGCTGATGCGCTGGCCGATGTTTTCTTCCATGAACATGCGGGCGCCACCGGCGCCGCAGCAGAAGCCATCGTCTCGGTTGCGCGGCATCTCCCGCAGCTCCATACCGGTGGACGCGAGCAGCTCACGCGGCGGATCAAACACCTTATTGTGGCGCCCCAGGAAGCAAGGGTCGTGGTAGGTGAGTGGGCGACGGTTTTCTGGGCCGCGGGGCACAGGGGTGATCAGCTTTTCCCGGACCAAGCGGTTGAGCAGCTGGGTGTGGTGGAACACGTCATAGTTGCCGTCGAAGTCTGGGTATTCATTGCGCAGAGTGTTAAAGCAGTGGGCGCAGCTGGTGATGATCTTGCGCTGCCGCGGTGGAACACCATCGAACACCTGGTTTAAGGTGCTCACATTCTGCTCGGCGAGCGTCTGGAAGAGCAGCTCATTGCCGGCGCGGCGCGCCGGGTCGCCGGTGCAGGTTTCGTCCTGGGCGAGCACCGCGAACTTCACCCCGGCCGTATGCAGCAGTTCCACAATGGCGCGCGAGGTTGCCACACCGTCCTCGTCGAGGGAGCCGGCGCAGCCCACCCACAGCAGGTATTCGGTGTCGGAAAAGTCGGCGACGTCCTCGCCAAAGATCGGCACCTCGATGCCGTCCTTGCGGGCGCGCTCAATCCACGCACGACGATCGCGGGAGTTGCGCCCCCACGGGTTGCCCTTGTTCTCCAGGTTCTTAAACAGTCCCGTCAGCTCGGAGGGGAAGGCGGATTCTTCGAGCACCTGGTAGCGGCGCAGGTTGGCCACGTGGTCGATGTGCTCAATATCCACGGGGCACTGCTCAACGCAGGCGCCACAGTTGGTGCACGACCACAGCACATCCTCAGTCACCGCCTGGTTGGCGCCGACGAGCTTCAGCACATCCACGCCGTCGTGGCTGTCCTCTGGGGTGAGATCGGCGTGGAGGGCGGCGTCGCGAAGCGACATCATGAGTAGCTTCGGCGAGAGGGGCTTCTCGGTGTTCCACGCGGGGCACACCGCCTGGCAGCGGCCGCATTCGGTGCAGGTGGCCGAATCGAGCAGCATCTTCCACGAGGCATCGCCGACGGTGCCGGTGCCGAGGCTGGCAGGCTCACTCTGCTCGAGATCGGCGAGCCGGAGAGGGCGCGGACCATCCATCAGGGGGCTGAGCGCGCCAAGGGAGGGACTGCCGTCGTAGTTGCGGGTAAAGAAAAGGTTGAAGAACGCGAGGATGCGGTGCCAGGACACGCCCCAATGCAGGTTGCGTCCCACCACGATCAGCCACGTCATGCCGGTGAGCAGCTTGAACAGGGCGAAACCGCTGACCATGAGCGGTGCGGCCGGCAGCAGCTGGGATAGGGGACCGGTCACCCAGTCTGTCCACGGCGAATAGCCGCCATAGGTAGCGATGGCGCCGGCCTTGACCAGCAGAATACCGAGGCCTTCGAGGAAGACCACTGCCTCCACGAAATGCGCGGCGGTGGCGTTCGAGCCATAGAAACGATCGACGCGGTTCGCGCGGCCCACGCGCAGACGAGTGGTGAACAGAAAGAGAATGCCCACGACCGTGCCCAGCCCGAGGACTTCCTCGAGCAGCCTGTAGACGCGCAGCTCATGCAGCCACGGCCAGCCGCCGGCGGGATTGAAGGTTTGGATATAGGCCTCAAACCAGACCACCACACCAAATAAGAACCCCACCATCACCAGCCAGTGGGCAATCGCCACTGCGGGTTTGGGCATCATTTCGCCGTGCCCGAACACCTTGCGCAGCACCTGGAAGGCACGGCTAAAGGGGCGATCGGTGCGAGTGGTGGTGGGCGTGCCCCGGGAGACGAAGCGGACAATGCGCCAGCACCCGTGCAGAAATACCGCCCATGCGGGCAATGACAGCACGACGCCCGCAATCCCCAAAAGGGTAGTCATGGTTGTTTCCCGTTCAGCTTCGGCAGTAGTCCCTCGCATTTTAGCTTTAGGACGCCGCCATGCGGTTGTCAGCACTGCCTAAGCGATACGCCCAGACTCGGCGGAAGAACTCACTAAGCTGGAAGGAGGAAACACCACGACAGCGATGTCACTAGCGAAGGATCCAGAGAAAAAACGATGCCCAACATTATTTGGCAGATTTATCCACTCGGCTTCACCGGCGCCCCCGTGCGCCCCAGCGAGGGAGAGCGCGAGACCACCCCGCGGCTGCGCCATATCTGTAATTGGCTGGACTATGCCGCCGAGATCGGCGCGGACACCATTCTGCTTAACCCGATCTTCGAATCCGCCACCCACGGCTATGACACCATCGACCATCTGCAGATAGATACTCGCCTCGGCACGGATGAGGACTTCGATCACCTAGTGAAGGTGTGCCGCGAGAAGAACCTTGAGCTGGTGCTCGACGGGGTGTTTAACCACGTCGCTGAAAGCCACGAGTTGGCCACCGCGGGGCATGTCAGCGGCGGTGACTTTGAAGGACACGGCGATCTGCTGGAGCTGGACCACTCCTCCTCCGCGGTGGAGGACTATGTGGTGGATGTGATGTGCCACTGGCTCGAGCGCGGCATCTCGGGGTGGCGCCTCGACGCCGTGTATGCCACCGATCCGGAGTTCTTTGCCCGCGTCACCACCCGGGTGCGTGAGCGTTTCCCGCACGCGTGGTTTGTGGGCGAGATGATTCACGGCGACTACAACGACTATGTGGCCAAGGCGCATCTGGACTCCATTACCCAATACGAGCTGTGGAAAGCCATCTGGAGCTCCATCAAGGATCGGAATTTCTACGAGCTGGAGTGGACGCTGAAACGCAACGCCGAGCTCAACTTCACCCCGATGACCTTCGTGGGCAATCACGACACCACCCGCATCGCCAGCCAGGTGGGGGAGCACGGTGCCGCTATCGCCGCTGTGTTGCTCTACACCCTGCCGGGTATACCCGCCATCTACTACGGCGATGAACAGGGCTTTACCGGGGTGAAAGAGGAACGAGTCGGCGGCGACGATTCCGTGCGGCCCACCTTCCCCGGCTCCCCGGAGGAGCTACACGAGATCGGGAAGTGGATGTATGCGCTGCATGAGCAGCTAGGGCGGCGTCGACAAGCCCAGCCCTGGATCAAGGACGCCCAGGTAGAGATCACCGATATCGACAACGCGGTGCTCGCCTATCGGGTATTTGATGAGAACAACAGCATGAACGTGCGCGTGGAGCTGGACCCGCCGCGGGCCGAGATCGACGGCGAATCGGTGGGCCTCTAGTCTTGCTAGACTTTGGGGCCATGACTCAGATCGTGGATTCACAGCCTCTCATCGTCTCTGCCACGAAGGAAGAGGCCGCTTATCTGCCCGAGGACGTGCCGGTGCTGATCACCGGCATCGGCACTCTCGCCGCAGCTATCAGGCTCACCGCCCTGCTGGCCGATGCCCGCGCGCAGGGCCGAAGCCCCTCGCGCATCATCAATATCGGCACCGCGGGCGGCCTCAAGGACGGCGTCTCTGGTGTATTCGAGATCGCCACGGTGTTCAAGCATGACCTCGACCGCGACGTATTTGAAGACGCCACCGGGCGCGGCTGGGGCGAGCCCTATGAGCTGAAGAAGGTCGGCCCGCTGCCCGCGGCGGGGCTGGCCACCGGCGATAGCTTTATTCGCGACTCCGAGACGCGCGCCCGGCTGGGCCACTATGCCGAGCTGGTCGATATGGAGGGCGTCGCCTTCGTGGAGGTAGCGCGCTTCTTCGATATTCCGATCACCCTGATCAAGCAGGTCAGCGACTCCGCAGACGAGAATGCTGCCACCACATGGTTCGACGTGGTCGATCACAGCGCCAAGGAGATCGCCGCCGTGGTGGGGGATTATCTCTAACAAGCCGCGTCCAGCAGAATAAGGCCCTCGTGGCCTAGCCCAAGCGCGGGGCGTCCTACTCGAGGGACACCTGCGCGGTGGCGCACGAAAAAGCACCGCCGGAGAGTGCGTTTCCGGCGGTGCTTTGCTGTGTAGCGAGGGGGTTATTCCTCGTCGTTCTGGCTCTTCTTTGCCTCCTTGGTGGACTGCAAGGAGCTTTCCTTGCGGGTGCCTAGAGCCAGCATCTTCTGCCGGATGGTCTCGAAGCTTTGCAGGCCTTCCGATGATTGATCGCCCTTGGCGGTGGCGATCTCAATATCGTCGGCGGTGATCTCGCCGGCGCGCAGCGCCACCAGATCAGAGTGATAGCGCAGCCAGACCGCGAGGGTGGCTGCCACCGGCACGGCCAAGAAGGCGCCAATGATGCCGAAGAGAGTAGAGCCCACGGTCACCGACAGCAGCACGATCACGGGGTGCAGGTTCATGGCCTTGGACTGCAGGATCGGGGAGAGCACATTGCCCTCCAGCTGCTGCACGATGAGGATCAGCGCCAGCACGGCAATGGCCGTGCCCACGCCATTGGACACCAGCGCAATCAGCACCGCGATCGTGCCGGCAGAGATCGCACCCACGATGGGGATGAAGCCGGCGAAGAAGGTGATGGTGGCCAAGGCCAGGGCTAGCGGCACCTGCAGAATGAGCAGGCCGGCGCCGATGAGCACGGCATCCACCAGCGACACGATGGCCTGGGCGCGGATGAAGCCTGCGAGGGTATTCCAAGTGCGGGTGAGCACCTCGCTCAAGTGCCAGCCGGCGTTGTGCCCAGCATAGCGGCGAACGAAGGGTAGGAAACCGGTGCCGTCCTTGAGGAAGAAGAAGGTGAGCACGAGCATCACCACGAAGGTGACCGCGATAGAGGAGGCGGCAGACAATCCGCTGAACACGCCCGAGGTGATCTGGCTGGACTGCTGCTGCAGCCGCGAGGTCACCTGGTCTATCAGCCCATTGAATTGCTCCAGCCGCAGATTCAGCGGCGGGCCCTGGACCCAGTCGATGAGCTGATCCGCGCCGCGGCGGGCCTCTTTCCACAGCACTTGGCTTTGCGACGTAATGCTCGGGGCGATGGCAGCAATAACCCCACCGAAGACCGCAAAGAAGCCCAGAATTACCAGCAGCGCGGACAGCCCAGCGGGAACCTTTTTGCTGCGAAGCCAGCGCACCGGCGGCCACAGCACTGTGCAGAGGAGGATAGCCAAGAGGATCGGGAGCAAACCGACCCAGATTTTGGCCAGACCGAACCACAGCAGGGTAGCGGCAATCACAAGAATGACAAAGCGCAGGGCCCATCCGGCCAGCCAGCGGCCATCCGAGCCGAGAATCGCGCCGCGATCGACCTCGTCGCTGGATTCCTCGCCGCCCTCGCTCAGCGGTGCGGGACCGGGATTAGCCGCCGAAGTATCGCTGGCGCGCTCTGTGGCCGTGGAGCCAGAGTGGTCGGACTGCGCCGCCTCTGCTTGAGTGGCCGCGTGGCGCGGGCGATGATCCACATCGTGGAAGGTGTCGGTGGCCTCGTCGAGGCCATCGTAGGGCTTATCGTTCATTCCATCTCTTTCGCAGTGGGACGCGACATCGGACATAAAGGCCATTCACGCGCGCTAGAAAACCGAGCGCGGATATCGCGTTAAGGGAATAAAAAGGCTGCTCAGAGTAATCACAGGGCGTTCCATGTGCTGGGAATGGGAGCAGCGTAAGACACATTCTATGGACTAGGCCAGCACAATGCTAAATGGAGCGAGCAGTACGAGTTAGGGTGCGAGCCAGTGTGGGCGGGGCCGAGGGCCCGCTGGGGAGCGCCGTCGAGCGCTGCGGAGATAACACATGCCCCGCCACAGCCTGTCCCGAGCAGGTGGCAGGTGATGGCGGGGCTGAATGGTCGAGGCGAAAAGCCTGGACTAGAGGATCATCGCCGCGATCCAGCCTGCGGCCATGAGCGGCAGGTTGAAGTGTAGGAAGGTGGGGATCACCGAGTCGCGGATGTGATCGTGCTGGCCATCGGCGTTCAAACCGGCCGTGGGACCGAGGGTGGAGTCCGAGGCGGGCGAACCGGCATCACCCAGCGCACCGGCGGTGCCGATGATGGCCACCGTGGCCAGCGGCGAGAAGCCCAGCTCCATACACAGCGGGACGTAGATGGTGGCGATAATCGGCAGGGTAGAGAAGGAGGAGCCGATACCCATGGTGACCACCAGGCCCACGGCCAGCATGACGAGCGCGGCGACGCCCTGGTTGCTGCCGAAGGCGTTGGTGGCGTCTTCCACCAGGGTGGTCACGTGCCCAGTTTCCTTCATAACCGCGGCAAAGCCTTGGGCGGAGATCATGATGAAGCCGATGATGGCCATCATCTTCATACCATCGGTAAAGACATCATCGGCCTCATTCCACTTCACCGCGCCGGTGATGAGGATGATGGACAGGCCCACCAAGGCTCCCACCAGCAGGGAGTTGGATTCGGCGCCCATGGCCTGCATGACTACCTGGATGGCAAAGGTGGCCACGATAGCGATGAGGGCCACGATGATCTGATAGGTGCTGGCCCGCGGGGTGGTGGCGGATTCCACCTCTACCTCAGTGACGGCGGGTGCCGCCGTGGAGCCGGTGGCCGGGGTGGACGGCTGGGTGCGGGTTTCTGCAGGGCGGGAGGTGTCCTCGCCAAGAACCGGCAGATCCTCGTAGTGGCGGCGGCCGCGGTAGCTGATAAAGAGGGCGATGAGCAGACCGATGAGCATGCCGAGCGCCGGGATGCCCATGGCTTGCATGATATTGATCCCCGAGGTGTCCATGCCGGCGTCTTGAATATTGCCCAGCAGGATGTCATTGAGGAAGATATTGCCGAAGCCCACCGGCAGGAACATGTAGGTGGTGACGAGACCGAAGGTCAGCGTGGTCGCCACCGCGCGACGGTCCAAGCCGATGCGGTTGAACACGGTGAGCAGCGGCGGGATGAGCAGCGGAATAAAGGCGATGTGCACCGGGATGAGGTTCTGCGACATCACCGCCATGGCGAAGATACCGAGGATCAGCGCCCACTTGGTGGTGGCTTCTGCACGCTCAGAGGCCTCGCCGGCCGAGCGATCCATTTTCGTGATGATCCAGTCCGCCAACATCTTGGGCAGACCGGTGCTGGCGATGGCCATGGCGAAGGCGCCGAGCAGCGCATAGCTGAGCGCGATACTGGCGCCGCCTGCCAGACCGTCCTGGAAGGCGAGCATGGTGCCATCGACCCCCAGACCACCAATCAGTCCACCGACGAGGGCGCCGATGAAGAGGGCAAGCACGACATGGACGCGGCTGACAGCCAAGACCAGCATGACGATGACCGCAACTAATACTGCATTCACGCGACTGATCTTAGAGTAGCGTTATCTATTTCTTAGGATTCACCCCTTGATGGGGCACGGGCGTGACGGGCGTCTCCTCCGCGCTGTGGCTTTCTTGGACTAGAGGCCGGTAGAGCACCCACAACACCGCGATGCAGGCCACGGTCCACCACAGGTAGCTATTGCCCACCACGTGCCAGAAGAGGTTCCACTCCCCGCCGAACTCGGGGATGGGAGTAAAAGCCTTCGGGTCCAGCAGGAAGCAGAAGAATCCCACAGCGGCAAAGACTTTCCAGACAACGCGCATCCGGCTGCTGAAGCTATCGCCGGTGGCGGGATGCGTCACCCGCAGGGTCACGGCGATAACCAGTAGCGGAATCCATACCCAGTGGTGGGTCCAGGACACTGGGCTGGCCAGCAGCGCGATGAAGCTATTGGCCGCCAAGGCTTCGAAGGGGGCCTGGGCGCGGAAGAGTCGCACCATCAGTGCGGCCACCACGGCGATGGTGATGAGGGCAAGTAGCAGCCACAGCGTGGAGCCGGAGTTGTCATCGCGCAGCCCCGCCCGCCACAACGCACCGTTGAAGGACTGGTTGGCGGGAAAATCCATGTTGCCGATGCGCCCCGTGGAGGCGAGCGTATCCAGCCAGTAGGTGCGCGAATCCTGCGGCAGAATCACCCACGCAATCCCCGTAAGCCCCAGGGTGCCGGCCCCCATGCGCAGAATCGACGCCCAGTCGCGCTGCAGCAAAAACCAGAGGCCAAAGACCGCTGGGGTGAGCTTGATGGCCACGGCGGCGCCGGTGAGCACGCCGCGCCAGCGCCGTGGCAGAACCATGGTGTCCACGATGATCAGCGCGATGAGGAAAATATTGATCTGCCCGTAGACCACGGTGGACCAGATGGGGCCGATCGGCACCAGCGCTGCCGTGGTGGCGAGCGCGAGCCACGATCCGGTGGAGGAATCCACGGCGGCGAAGCGGGTGATGATCAGCCGCGTCAGCGCGAAGAGCACGGCCACATTGGCGAGGGTGATACACAGCGACGCCACCGTGTGCGAACCGAAGGTGAGCGGCACAAAGAGCAGCGCCGAGATCGGCGGATAGGTGAAGGGCAACACCACATCTGGGGTGATCTGAAACGCCCCGCTATACAGCTCCTGGCCGTCGAGCACCCGCTGGGCGCCCACACGGTAGACCTCCATGTCCACGCGATAGCGCAGGCCGTGGCCATTATAAAAGGCATAGATGAGGGACGCGGCCATCATCAGTACGAAGACCACCTTGTGCCATCGCGAAAAAGAGATATGGCGAGGTGTGCCCGACGCGGCTGTGGCGGAGAGCGCGCCGCGATCGGCAGGGCTAAGGGCGGGGAGCATCGGCAACGAACCTTCAGGGATGTCACGAATTACGACTGAGCCCTTATATTAAGCCACATCGATAGCTTCGAGGTATGGCTTGTGAGTAAGCAGGGCGGCGTCGATAAGCGTCGGCGGGATCACTGGCACAGAGGGGACCCCAGTACATGGGTTCGTGGGTGGGCGTGGTATAAGGCGATTTTTCACAGGCCGATTCATGCTCTACCCTTTACCTAGCATGTGGACGAACCTCTTCGCCGATAAGGACCGCGTATTTTCCAGGCCCGCGAACGGTCGAAGGGGTTATTTCACGTCCCACGACGTATACCTTGTGATCCCACCCCCATCCGCCGCGCCAAAAGAAAAGAAGTAGATGACAGCTCAGGACTTGCAGGCCGACGATCGCGCTAGTGAGCAGACCCGCGTTAGCGAGCCTGCTGCTGGGGTGAACGGTGCGACCGTTCTTTTTGTTGGGGCTGGCCCCGGCAACCCCGAGCTGCTCACGGTGCGGGCGCGCGATGTGCTGAGCCACACCGTCTACGCCTTGGTTGATGAGGTGGTGCTGCCGGGCGTGCGCGATATTGTGGGGCAGTCGCTGAGCGTGCCGCAGGCCAAGATCGATCAGTGGAATGCTGATTATGAGGCCGCCTGCGCCGCCGCGAAGGCCAAGGGGGCGCGCCGCAAGCCGCCGAAGCCGCCGCAGCCCGGGGCAGGGGAGATCACCGAGGTCACCGCTATTATCGACGCCGCCTCGCAGGAGGATTCGGCCGTCGAGCCCAGTGTGCACGCTAGTGTGGATTGGCTCGAGGAGAAGGTGCGCCAGGGCCATGACGTGATCCGGCTCGTGGCCGGCAATCCGCTGTCTAATGATCACACCCTGCGGGAGATCAACGAGGTCTCGCACCGCGGCATCGAATTCCAGGTAGTGCCAGGCATGTCACTGCCGGCGACCGTGCCTTCCTTCGCCGGCATTGCCACGGGATCGACCTATACCGAAACCGATGTGGCCGCCACCGATGTGGACTGGGATCAGCTGGCCGAGGCGCCGCAGCCGCTGGTACTCACCGCCACCCAAGACGATCTGGCCACCATCGCCGCCGAGCTGAGCGAACGCGGCATGGCCGCCAACACCCCAGTATCGGTGACGGTGCACGGCACCACCCGCCTGCAGCGCACCCACGACACCCAGCTGAACACGCTTGGCAAGCTCAACGGGGAATTCCCCGGCCAGCTGGTGGTCACGATCGGGCGCGGCGTGGATGCCCGCTCGAAATACTCCTGGTGGGAGACCCGCCCGCTCTACGGATGGCGCGTGCTGGTGCCGCGGGCGAAGGCGCAGGCCGCGGACATGTCCACCCGCCTGGCCAGCCACGGCGCTATCCCCCAAGAAGTGCCCACCATCTCGCTGGAGCCGCCGCGCAACCCTGCCCAGATGGAGCGCGCCATCAAGGGCATTGTGGAGGGGCGCTACCAGTGGATCGTGCTCACCAGCGTCAATGCCGTGGACGCGCTGTGGTCGAAGCTGCAAGAGTTCGGCCTCGATGCCCGCGATCTCGCCGGGGTGCGCATCGCCGCGGTGGGGAAAAAGACCGCAGCCGCCATCCGCGTCTGGGGTATTAGCCCCGAGCTGATGCCGCACGAGAAGCACCAGAACGCCCATGGCTTGGTGGAGGTATTCCCCGAGTATGACGAGGACCTCGACCCCGTAGGTCGGGTGCTGCTGCCGCGCGCTGACATCGCCACCGATGTGCTGGTCGATGGCCTCAAGGCCAAGTTCTGGGACGTTGATGATGTGGTGGCCTACCGCACCGTGCGGGCCGCCCCGCCCTCGGCGGAGATCCGCGACATGATCAAAACGGGCGGCTTCGATGCCGTGTGCTTCACCTCCTCGTCCACCGTGCGCAATCTCGTCGGAATCGCTGGTAAGCCGCATCAGCGCACCATCATTGCCTGCATTGGTCCGATGGCGGCCGCCACCGCTAAGGAGCTGGGGTTGCGCGTGGATGTGGTGCCGGAGGAAGCGAGCGTGCACAACGTAGTGGATGCCCTGGCCGATCACGTCGCCCAGTTGCGGGCCACTGACCAGCTGCCGCCGCCGCGAAAGAAGCGACGCAGCCGGAAGAAAGCAACGAAGAAGTAGACAAGCGCGCGGGGGACCACCCGCGCGCTGTCGCGCGTTAAGGTAGGAAGCATGTCTGAGTTTTCCGAGAATACTGCTGGGGCCCGCGACGCACACTACGATGCCGGACTGCTCCGCCGTCCGCGCCGTCTGCGCAGCTCATCGGCTATGCGTGAGCTTGTGGCCGAGACCCGCTTGCACCCGAGTGATCTGATCTTGCCGATGTTTATCGCCGATAAGATCGACGCGCCGAATGAAATTTCTTCCATGCCGGGGGTGTACCAGCACACGGAAAACTCCCTGCTGCACGCCGTCGAGGACGCCGCCGAGGCGGGGGTGCGCTGCATCGACCTCTTCGGTGTTCCGGTGGAGGACAGCAAAGACCATAACGGCTCGCAGAGCTGGGCCGAGGACGGCATTCTCAACCGCGGAGTGCGGGCAGTGCGGGAGCGCTTCGGCGACGATGTGCTGGTCATGGCCGATACCTGCCTCGATGAGTTCACTGATCACGGCCACTGTGGGGTGCTCACCACTGATCGCTTCGGCGCCACCGTGGTGGATAATGACGCCACCCTGCCCTGCTATCAGCGCATGGCCGTGGCCCAAGCCGAGGCGGGCGCCCACATTGTGAGCCCCTCCGGCATGATGGATGGCCAAATTTCCGCCATCCGCGCGGCCCTTGATGCCGCCGGCTTCCAGGACGTGGCCATCATGGCCTACTCCGCCAAATACGCCTCCGCCTTCTTCGGCCCCTTCCGCGACGCCGTGGGTTCTTCCCTGCAGGGGGATCGCCGCACCTATCAGCAGGATCCCGCGAACTTCCGCGAATCCCTGCTGGAGGTGGATCTGGATGTGGCAGAAGGCGCCGACTTCGTGATGGTCAAGCCCGCCCTGCCCTATCTGGATGTGCTGGCCGCCGTCAAGGAGCGCGTGGAGGTGCCCGTGGCCGCCTACCAGGTCTCTGGTGAGTACTCCATGATTCACGCCGCCGCCCGCAATGGCTGGATTGATCTTGACGCCGTGATGATGGAATCCGCCCTGTCCATTAAGCGCGCCGGCGCCGACCAGATTCTCACCTACTTTGCCGTGGACCTCGCCCGCCGATGCGGCTAAAGGCGAGACCAGACACCCTAGAGCCAGATAGGTCAGCTGTGCACAACCACACCCCAGCACCACCACCCA
Organism: Corynebacterium sp. 11A; assembly: GCF_008930935.1. Classification (NCBI taxonomy): domain Bacteria; kingdom Bacillati; phylum Actinomycetota; class Actinomycetes; order Mycobacteriales; family Corynebacteriaceae; genus Corynebacterium; species Corynebacterium sp. 11A. The sequence continues at coordinate 72,743 of NZ_PQMR01000011.1, read as the reverse complement.
GCAGCCCCGGCGGGATGGGCGGCCAGCCTTCTCCTGGTGGCCAGCCTGCTCCTGGCGGCCAGCCTGTCCCCGATGCGCCGCCGCCGGAGCGCCCCAGCGGACTCGGTGAGCCGGAGCGCCAGCTGCAGCCGCCGCAGCCGGAGCGCCCTGGTGATCGCAGCCCGCGCACCCCGCGCCGCGGCCCCTCGCGTCCCTGGGATGCGAAGCCGGACCCCCAGCCCTCCCACGGGCCTGCAGGGCCAGGTAGCGATCAGCGCCAGCAGCCACCACGGGGCGGGCGCCGCACCGAGCCTGAATCGAAGGAGCGGCCGGAATCGATCGATCTTGCCGTCAAGGTGTGGTGGGTGCTGATTATCGCCGAGGTGCTGCGGCATGTGGTGCTGGTGCTCACCACCGCCATGAACCCCCGCGAGGTCGCCTCCCAGGTGATCGCCACCATGGACTCGGAGCAAGTGTCCCAGCTGGAGAACCTGGGGGATACCGCCCTGAATCTGGCGGTGATCGGCTACTACGTGGTCATCATGCTCTTCGCCTTCGCGATCTTGGCCATTGTCGCGTGGATGGTGAATGTGATCGCCCGCGCTCGGGAGAAGGCGCCCAGCGCGAAGCGGCTACTCACCTTCTTTGGCATCTACTTCACCATTCGGGCGCTGTTCGTGTTCTTCTCTCCGCCGCCGATGTCCGATCCGAACTCGGTGCAATTCCTCATCGACGGCTCCCTGCAAATTGTGGTGGGCGTGGCCGCAGTCTTGGGCCTGGTGTTTTTCTCCCGCCCCGAGTCGAAGACGTGGATCGAGCCCGCAGAGACCCAGCGCTAGCGGTCCCGCCGCTGCTTCGCCCTACCCCTTGCTGTTGAAGGATATCGCCATGATTCACCCCGCCTCGGCCCCGCAGCCTACAGCCCCCGCCAGTATTCGGGTGGGATTTTTCCTCCTGCTCGCCGGGGCGGCGCTTATGATCCTCGCCGGGCTGGTGGTCACCACCGCCGGCTATCAGGGGGATCCCGCCGCGCCGCTGGAGTTCCAAGACAGCGTGGTGCGTAATCAACGCATCGTCGGCTTCTTTAATATGGTGTTAGGGCTGGTGATAGCGGGCCTCGCCGCGCAGCTGCACTCCGGCTCCGCCCGCTCGCGCCGCATCCTTCTGCTCGTGCTAGCCATCGTCATCGTGCTCGACGTGATGGCCTTCGTTTTCCGCTTCGTCGGGCTGTCCTTCGGGCTGATACCCATGGTGCTGGCGCTCGGTGGGCTGGCCATCTTCCGCCCCACGGCGAATGACTATGTGGCCGCCTGCGGCGCGTGGCGGAAAAAGCGTGCCCAGAATACCCATCCCGAGTCCGCCCCTGATCGCGAGAGCGAGGAGTGAACAATGAGCCCCCTGAGTAATGGCAGTCGCGCCGATCTCAGCCCGGCCGCCCTACGCGCGGACTGGCGAGATATGGACGAGGCCATCAAAGAGGCCAAAAAAGCGGCCAGCCTCGCCGGATTAAACACCGATGCCTCCTCCTCTGATCTCGCCTCCCAGCGTCTTGCCTCCCGAGAGGGCTCGGAGCTCATTTCCTTTGCCCTCGAGCTGCAAGGGCTCTCCTCGGCCGCTGCGGCACGCGATGTGGAAAAGGCACTGGAATGTATCGACGGGGTGCGGGCCTCGCTGATTTACACCAATTCGATCGCGTGGATCACTGCACCCACCAGCATCCCGCCCGAGACGATCATTGAGAAGCTGGCCAATATGGGGGTGCGGGCCGAGCTCACGGAAGGCTCGCTGCGTCGTCGCGCGGATCGCCTCATCGCCCCGCCGGTGCACCACGCGCAGCGGCATCCGCACCGCAGCTCCCTGCTGGAGCGCATCAAAGGCACCAAGCAGGCCCTCACCGAGGCCAACCCCGAAAACCGGCACCTGGGCCTAACCCTGGAGCGCAACGACAACGCCGATGTGCTCTTTACCGCCCGCGGGCTGGTCACTATCGATCGGCTGCTGGTGAGCCTCGTGCTCACCATCCCGATTTTGGTCTTTAGCTATGTGCCCTCGCTACAGATCGACTACTGGCAGTGGATCAGCTTCGCGCTATCTATCCCCGTGGTCACTTGGGGCGCATGGCCCTTCCACCGAGCGGCGCTGGGGGGATTGCGGCGGAAGATGTCCGCGCTGGACGCGGCCAGTGCGGCGGCCATCCTCGCCGCCTTCGGTTGGTCCATGATCATGCTCTTTTTCACCCCAGCCGGCTCTATCGGCTGGACCTCCGAACCGCGCTGGTTCGCCTATGACTACCCCTCGATCCTCGATGGAGAGCTCTTCTTAGATGTGGCCTGCGGTATGACGGTGCTGCTGCTGGGCGGGCGCATCGCCATGCGCCACTCCCGCTCCAACTTGGTAGAAGACGCCCGCCGCGAGCACGAGGGCACCATGTATGAGGTGACGGTGGTGCGCAAAGCCGGCCCCCGTGCTGCCGCCGTCAAACAGGTGGTGCCCGTGCAGGAGCTGCGGGTGGGCGATGACATCCTGGTGCCCACCGGGGGAGTGATTCCCTGCGATGGCCACGTTGTGGGCGGTGCCTCCACGGTGGCCTCGGGGCTGCTGCGCTCGGCAGTGGATCATGATGAGGGCCACCAAGACGCCCGCACCGTGAAGGTGAATTCCAAGGTGTATGCCGGCTCCACTAACCTGGGTGGGCCGCTCAAGATTCGCGTCCGCCACTCCGGCTCCGCCACCCGGCTGGCTGCGATGCTGCGCTGGATCGACGAGTCCACGGCCGTGCAGAACCGCTCCGCGCAGTTGGCCACTCGGTCTGCCTCTCTCTTGGTGCCTTGGGCAGTCACTATCGCCATCGTGGATTTCTGTATGTGGCTGCTCATCCGCGGGAACTACAATGTCGCCTTCGCCACGGCGCTCGCCATTCTCGCCTGCGTGGCGCCGGTATCTCTCGCCATTTCGGCGCCGCTGGCCACCCGCTATGGCATCGAGTCAGGCGCCCGCAAGGGCCTGCTCATCCGTAATTCGGAGACCATCCGCGTGATGGAGCGGGTCAATACCGTGATCTTCAACCGCGTGGGCACCCTGACTAAGGACACCATGTCGGTGGAAACTGTGATCGCCAGCGATCGCGAAAACCCCGAGCTGGTGTTGCGCGTGGCCGCGGCGCTATCGATGGAGTCTGATCATCCGGTGTCCAAGGCTCTAGTCAAGGCCGCCCGCGAAGCCCGCGACCGCGGGGCCGGCGGCGAGGAGATTCCGCACTGGATCGATGTCTCCCAAGCTCATGTGGACGAGCACGGTACCTTCACCGGGCTCGTGGAAATACCCATCGAGGTCGCGCGCGGTAAAACGGAGATGCGCCAGGTGGAGGCCTCTTTGTGGCGGCCTCGCGACGAGTCCGATCTCGAGGGCCGCCTCGCCCTGGCGATCTCCGCCGGTGGCACCCCGCTGGTGGTCAATTGGAAGGGCAAGCCGCGTGGCGTGATCACCATGCACTCGGATCCCAAGGACGATGCCATGGACGCCATCGACGAGCTGGAGACGATGGACATCGAAACCGTCATGCTCACCCGCGACGCCTATCCGGTGGCGCGCCGCCTGGCGAACTTCATGGGCATCTCCAAAGTGCTCGCCGGCATCGCCCCGGCGAAGAAGACGGTCACGGTCCGCAGCGTCCACACCCGCGGCAACGTTGTGGGCATGGTGGGCGATGAGTCCGTGCGCGGCCCGCTCAACGTGGCCGATGTGGGCCTGCTGGTCCAGCCCGGCGATAATTTCGATGTGCCCGAGGCCGATGTGGTGATCCTGCGCCAGGACGTCTCCGCCATCCCCGAGGCCTTCACCTTGGCGCGCCGCGTCGGCGCCCTCGTCGACCGCAACCTCATGTTCGCCTGGGTGTATAACATCACCGCGATGCTGCTCGCCGCCGCCGGCCTGCTGCACCCGATGGCCGCCACCGTGCTCATGCTCACCAGCTCGTTCATTACGGAGTGGTCCTCCCAGCAGGCTCGACGCTTCTAGCGTATCGACGCCTACCCTAGACACCATGATCCTTCTGACCATTGTCGTTGGCCTCGGGGTGGGGCTCGTGGTGGGTGCATTGGGTGCCGGCGGCGGCATCCTCTCCGTGCCCGCCCTCATCTTCCTGCTGGGCTTCGCCCCGCACGATGCCACCTACGGATCCCTCATCATCGTGGCCACCACCGCCGCGTTCTCCCTTGTCGGCCACGCCCGCCACGGCACGGTGGCGTGGCGTCGCGGCGCCAGCTTTGGCCTGCTCACGGTGCTGGGCTCCTTCCTCGGCGGGCGGGTATCGGTGCTGGTGAACCCCGATCTGCTCCTGGTGCTCTTCGCGGCGCTACTGGCTGTGGTGGCCGGCTATATGGGCTGGCGGGGGCTGCGCGATCGCGCCCAGCCCGAGGCCGCCGCGGCCGCACCGGCGCCCTCTCGTCCCTGGTGGCTGGTGGTGGCATTGGCCTGCGCCACGGGTTTTCTCACCGGGTTCTTCGGCGTCGGCGGCGGCTTCATCGTAGTGCCCGTGCTGGTGCTGGCGCTGGGCATGCGGATGCACCAGGCCGCCGGAACCTCGCTGGTGATTATGATTATCAGCGCCCTGGCGGGGCTGGCGGCGCGAGTCGGCACCGACTTCGGCGGAGATTATCTGACCGTGCTGATCTTTACCGCCGCCTCGGTGGTGGGCGGCATAGCGGGCGAGCCGCTGACTCGGCGAGTGCGCCCCTATCAGCTCACCCTGGCCTTCGCCACGCTGCTGGCCGTGGTGGCTGCGGCGACCGCCCTGGAAACGGTGCTCGGCTGAGCCTGTGCCGGGGCCGCCGCCGCGCCGCTGGGCGGGCCATGATCCGGCAAGGGGCAGCTCGCTAGCGACGTGTCCTACGGGTAGGGCATGATGGAACACTATGACAGACTCCGCCCCTGCCCGCCGCCGCTCGATCCCTTCCGCGCCGTTGCTCGCCGCCGCGCATGGCCGCACCCCCAGCCGCACCCCGGTGTGGTTCATGCGCCAGGCAGGGCGGTCGCTGCCGGAATATCGCAAGGTGCGCGAGGGCATCGCCATGCTGGACTCCTGTTTTATGCCGGAGCTACTGGCCGAGATCACCCTGCAGCCGGTCCGCCGGCATGATGTTGATGCCGCGATCCTTTTCTCCGATATTGTGGTGCCGCTCAAGGCCGCGGGCCTCGATATCGATATCGTGCCCGGCCGCGGTCCGGTGGTGGAGCGGCCGATCCGCTGCGCCTCGGATATTTCGGCGCTGCCGATTCTCGATCACGATGTGGAGGAGATCGTCGAGGGCATTGGTCTCATCCTCAATGAGCTCACTGATCAGCAGGCCCTCATCGGTTTCATCGGCGCCCCCTTTACTCTCGCCAGCTATCTCATCGAGGGCGGGCCCAGCAAAAACCATGAGCAGACCAAGGCCATGATGCACGCCGATCCCGAGAACTGGCATGCGCTTATGCGCCGCATCGTGCCCACCGTGCTGGGCTATCTTGATACCCAGGTGCACGCCGGTATCGACGCCATGCAGCTCTTCGATTCTTGGGCCGGTTTCCTCAGCCAGCGCGACTACCGCGAGTTCGTTCTGCCCTACTCGCAGGAAATCTTCGCGCATATCGAGCAATATGACATTCCGCGCATCCACTTCGGCGTGGGCACCGGCGAGCTGCTGGGCGCGATGGCTGAGGCCGGCCCCGAGGTGGTGGGCGTGGATTGGCGCGTGCCGCTTGACGACGCCGCCTCGCGCATCCGTGCCGCCGCCGGCCCCAAGGTGCTCCAAGGAAACTTGGACCCCGCCATGCTCTTCACCTCGCCAGAGGTGATTTCTTCTGAGGTGCAGCGCATCACGGGCGAGGCCCAGCGGGCCATAGCGGCCGGCGACGCCACCGGTCATATCTTCAACCTGGGACACGGGGTGCTGCCCAGCACCGACGCAGAGATGATCACGCGCGCCGTCGAGATCATCCACGAGACTTAGGAAGTGACATCAGCAACCATGAAGTACGCCATTGTCGGCGCCGGTCTCGCCGGCCTCACCGCAGCCTATGAGCTGAACAAGCACGATAGCTCCGCGCAGATCGATGTGTACGAGGCCGCGGACCGTATCGGCGGGAAGCTGTTCACGGTGCCCTTCGCCTCGGGGCCGACGGATATGGGCGCTGAGGCATTCCTCAACCTGCGCCCAGATATTAAGGAGTTCGTGGCGGAACTAGGGCTCAGCGATAGTCTGCGCTACCCCTCTGGCCTCGGTTCGCTGGTGTACTCCGGAGAGGAATTGCATCCGCTGCCCCGCGGCGGGGCCATGGGAATTCCCGCCACCGCCGCCGAGATCCGGGAGCTGATTTCCGCCGACACGGCCGCCCGCATCGACGCCGAGGGTGAGCAGGAGCCCATCGCGTGGACGGTGGGGCAAGACCTCAGCGTCGGACAGCTGGTGCGTCAGCGCTATGGCGATGATGTGGTGGATCATGTGCTCAGCTCGCTGCTGGGCGGGGTGTATTCCTGCCAGGCTGATGATCTGGGCGTGCGTGCCACCATTCCGGCGCTGGCCGCAACCTTCGACGCCATGGTCGAGGCGGGGGAGAAGGTCACGCTCTCGGGGGCGGTGAAGAAGATGAATGAGCAGCGCGCCGCCGCACGTGCGGCCCGCAGCGACGCCCCGGCCACCGAGCCGACACCGATCTTCGCCACCTTCGATGGCGGCTATGCCACCTTCTATGAGGCGCTTGCTGAGCGCTCCGGGGCGAGGATTTTCGTCGATGCCTTCATCACTGGGCTGCAGCGCTGCGATGGCGGGCTGCGCCTCAAAGGCGGGGAAGATGAGGTCTATGACAAGGTCATTATGGCCACCCCTGCACCCACCACCGCGCTGCTGCTGAAGCAGCACAACCCAGCAGCGGCAGCCGCGGCGAAGCAGGTCGAGCTGGCCGGCTCGGTGGTAGTAGGCATGAAGTTCGACGATGCCACCGGCCTGCCCGATAACTCCGGAATCCTCATCGCCGCCGATGAGTCGAATGTGCACACCAAGGCCTTTACGCTCTCCTCGAAGAAGTGGCCGCACTTGGCCGCCCGCGGCGGAGCGCTGGTGCGCGCCAGCTTCGGCCGCTATGGCGATGATTCCTACCTGCGCACCGATGAGGACCAGCTGGTGGACTGGGCCTTGGACGATCTGCAGGCCATCACCGGCTTCGATGGCCGCGCCGCTGGGCTGAGTGAGATCTACACCCAGTACTGGTACGGCGGGATCCCGCGCTACTCCCACACCCACCTAGATACCGTCGCCGCCGTGCAGGAGGCATTGGCTCATGATGCGGATGTGGCGGTCACCGGAGCATGGGTCGGCGGCGTGGGTGTGCCCGCCGTGGTGGCCCATGCGCGCTCTACCGCCCGCGCGCTCCTGGGTATGCACGAGCGGCCGTAGGGGTGGAAGTGGGCGTCGATAAGCGTGCTGCTGGAGACGTCTACAATGAAGCACATGACTTTTAGCACCTCGCACTCCGCTGAGTACTTTGATCGCGCGCAGAATCTCATCCCCGGCGGGGTGAATTCTCCGGTGCGGGCCTTCGGCTCCGTGGGAGGCCAAACCCGCTTCATCGACCACGCCCACGGCTCCACGCTGGTGGATGTGGACGGCAATGAATACGTGGATCTTTTCTGCTCCTGGGGGCCGATGCTGCTCGGGCACAACCACCCCGCCATCGTGGAAGCCGTGAAGAAGGCCGTGGAGAAGGGGCTCTCCTTCGGTGCGCCCACCCTCGGCGAGGTAGAACTGGCCCAGACCATCGTGGATCGCACCTCGGTGGAAGAGGTGCGCCTGGTGAATTCCGGTACCGAGGCCACCATGTCGGCGGTGCGCTTGGCCCGTGGTTTTACCGGACGTTCGAAGATCATCAAGTTTGAGGGCTGCTATCACGGCCACGTGGATGCACTGCTTGCCGCCGCCGGCTCGGGTGTGGCCGATTACTCCCTGCCCGGCAGCCCAGGTGTTACCGGTGCGTCCGCCGCCGACACGATCGTGGTGCCCTATAACGACATCGAGGCGGTCCGCGCCGTATTCGCCGCGCATCCGGAGGATGTGGCCTGTGTGATCACCGAGGCCGCCGCCGGCAATATGGGCACCGTCGCCCCGGTGGAGGGCTTCAACCAGCAGCTCAAGACCCTGTGCGGCGAGTATGGCGCGCTACTGATCATGGACGAGGTGATGACGGGCTTCCGCACCTCTTACCAAGGCTGGTATGGCGTGGATGGCGTGGCCGGCGATCTGACGACCTTCGGCAAGGTGGTCTCCGGCGGGCTGCCCGCCGCGGCCTTCGGTGGCCGCCGCGACATCATGGAATACCTCGCCCCGCACGGCCCCGTGTACCAGGCCGGCACCCTCTCCGGTAACCCGGTGGCGGTGGCCGCCGGTAAGGCCTCGCTGGATAATGCCAGCGCAGACATCTACGACACGGTGCGCGCCCATGCCGATCAGCTGGCTAGCCTCACCCACGCGGCGCTGGACAAGGCCGGAGTGGCGCACCACATTCAGCGCGCCACCACCATGATGTCGGTGCGCTTCGCCGAGGGCGAGGGCCACAATTTCGCCGATATGCAGGGCGCCGATACCTTCCGCTACCCGGCCTTCTTCCACGCCATGCTGGAGCACGGCGTGCACCTGCCGCCGAGCGTCTTTGAAACCTGGTTCGTCTCTACCGCCCTCACCGACCGCGACTTCGAGACCATCGACAAGGCCCTCGGTGCGGCTGCCGAGGCTGCGGCCGCCGCCACCCCAATCAAGGATGGAGCCTAACGTGGCCAGCACCACCAAGACCACCATTGTGCACCTGGTCCGCCATGGTGAGGTGTACAACCCTGAGCGCGTTCTCTATGGTCGTTTGCCCGGATATCACCTATCGGAGCGAGGACGGGCACAGGCGGCCGCCACCGCCGCCTCCTTCGCCGACCATGACGTGACCCAGCTCTATAGCTCCCCGCTGCAGCGCACTCGTGAAACTTCCGAGCCCTTTCAGCAGGTTACGGGCTGTGAGCTGCAGACTAACGAGGGCCTGCTCGAAGCCGGTAATCGCCTCGAGGGATTGCGCATCAAATCATGGCGCTCCCAGCTGTGGAATCCGGTGCGCTGGCCGCTATTGGTGGATCCGCGCGTACCCTCTTGGGGTGAGCCCTATGAGCACATCGCTGAGCGCATGATGGAGACCATCGCCGATATTCGCGAGCGCGCCGCCGGCCACGAGGCAATCGTGATCAGCCACCAGCTGCCGATTGTCTGCGTGCAGCGTCATCTGCAGGACCTGCCGCTGTATCACAACCCCGCCCTGCGCCGCTGCAACCTGGCGTCAGTGACCTCGCTGATCTTCCATGGCGAGGACATCATGGACATGCACTACACCGAACCTGCACGGGACCTGTAATGATGCGCACTACTGTACTTATTCTGAGCCTGGTGGCGGCCGCTGCCACGGCTACTGCCTGCAGCACCGGCGATGACGCCGTGGCCGTGGGTGGAACCTTCTCTTTCGTGGCGCCCGGCGGCGAAACCGATATCTACTACCCGGAGGAGGAGCGCGCCCCCATCGGCACGCTCAAGGGGCCCTCGCTGCTGGACGAGAACACAGAAATCTCCCTGGACGACTACGAGGGCCAGGTAGTGGTGCTCAATGCCTGGGGCCAGTGGTGTGCGCCCTGCCGCTCCGAGTCAGATGATCTGCAGCGGGTGCAGGAGGATATCGAATCCCGCGGGGGCACCGTGCTGGGCATCAATGTCCGCGACCACAATGTGCAGCTGCCACGGGACTTCGTGAAGGACAATGGGGTGAGCTATCCCTCCATCTACGATCCGCCCTTCAAATCAGCAGTGGCGCTGGGCGGTTTTCCCGCCACCGTGATCCCCACTACCATCGTGCTGGATAGACAGCACCGCCCCGCGCACGTGTTCCTGCGAGAAGTCACGGACACCGAGCTGCTCGAGGCAGTGAACCAAGAACTGAGCTAAGGATCTGAGTGGACACCAACGCCGTCGCTGACCTCGTGGCCAGCGGCCCCCTTCTGCTGGGGCTGCTCGCCGCCGCGCTCGCGGGGCTGGTGTCTTTCGCCAGCCCCTGTGTGGTGCCACTGGTGCCGGGCTATATCTCCTATCTAGCCAGCGTGGTCGGCGGCGATATGAGCTATGACGCGCGCGGTGGCACCGTGGTGCGCGGCTCCCGCGCCCGCGTGGCTGGGGCTGCCGGCCTGTTCATCCTGGGCTTTACCGTGGTGTTCGTGCTCGCCACCGTCACCGTCTTCGGCACCATTCAGGCGCTCACCGTGCAGGCCACCACGCTGCAGCGGATCGGCGGGGTCATCACCATCATCATGGGCGTGGCGTTCATGGGCTATATCCCGGCGCTGCAAAAAGACACGCGACTGCAGCCGAAGCGCATCTCCACCTGGGTGGGGGCCCCGCTCCTCGGCGGGGTCTTCGCCCTAGGCTGGACACCCTGCTTAGGCCCCACTCTGGCAGCGATCATCTCCGTGGCCGTCGGCACCCAAGGCACCACCGCCGCCCGCGGGGTGGCGCTCATTATTGCCTATTGCCTCGGGCTTGGCCTGCCTTTCTTATTGGTGGCGCTGGGGTCGGCCCGGGCGATGAACTCGGTGGACTGGATGAAACGCCATTCCCGCACCATCCAGAAGATCGGTGGCGCCCTGCTCATCGTGGTGGGCGTGTGCTTGGTCACGGGGTTGTGGGATAGCTTTATTAACGTGATCAGGCAGTGGACCGTCAACTACGGCACCACCCTGCTCTAGGCCGCGGCTCCGACTCCTCAAAGGACAACCCTGAGTACCTCATGAAAAACCTCAACCGCTATGTCGTTCGCGCATGGAACTGGCTTACCAGTATGCGCACCGCGCTCATCCTGCTTTTTCTGCTCTCTTTGGGCGCCATTCCCGGTGCCCTTTTGCCGCAACGCAGCCTCAATGAGTCCAAGGTAGAGGAATACATTGCCACCAATGGGCGCATCGCGGAGGTCTACGATAAGCTGCAGCTTTTCGACGTCTTCAGCTCCACCTGGTTCACCGCGATTTATGTGCTGCTGTTCATTTCTTTGATCGGCTGTATTCTGCCGCGCAGCTGGGAGCACTATCAGGCCATGAAGCAGCCGCCGGTGCGCGCTCCCAAAAAATTGGAGCGCCTCCCGCACTACTCCGAGGGCGTCGTGGAGGAGAGCCCGGATGAGGTGCTCGCCGCGGCCCGCAGCCGGATGAAGGGCTGGCGGCTGAAGGAGTACTCGGCCGCGGAGGATCGCAGCGGGCAGCGTTCGCTGGCGGGGGAGAAGGGCTATGCGCGCGAGCTGGCCAATCTCGTCTTTCACCTCGGTTTAGTGGGCATGTTGATCACCGTGGCCTGGGGCCGGTTGAGCTACTACGAGGGGCAAGTGATCGTGGTGGCTGATACCGAGGAGTCGCAGTTCTGCAATACCGCGGTGGCAAACTATGACAGCTTCCGCCACGGCGCCACCTTCGATGGCACCAGCCTTAACCCATTCTGTATCGACGTCCACGACTTCACCGCCGACTATCTGCCCAATGGCCAGGCGGAGATGTTCCACAGCAACGTCTCCTGGGCCGAGGGCGAGGACGTATATTCCGACCCCTCCACGTGGCAGGACTATGAGCTGCGGGTGAACCACCCGCTGCGTATCGCCGGCGATCGCGTCTATCTGCAAGGCCACGGCTTCGCCCCCACCGTCACGGTCACCTGGCCGGATGGGGAAAGCCGCACCCAGACCCTGCAGTTCCGCCCCGATGATCCCACCTTCTTCCTGTCCTCCGGCGCGATGCGTTTTGATCCGCCGGCGGGAATGTATGAGGAGCTCTCGGAGCGCCGTGAAAACCAGATCGCCCTCGAGGGGCTCTTTGCCCCCACCGCTGCGTGGTCCGGTGAGAATAATCAGCTGCTCACCTCTGCTTTCCCTGCGATGCGCGATCCTGCTCTAGCCATCGATATCTATCGCGGCGATGCCGGGCTGGATACCGGGCGCGGGCAGTCGCTGTGGAGCCTCGATCCCTCCCTCGTGCACACCGGCCAGCTGCAGAAGCTGGAGCGCGTCAATCTGCTCCAAGGCGAGTCCATCACCCTTGATGATGGCACCACCGTCACTTTCGACGGCGCCAAGGAGTTTGTGAACCTGCAGATCAGCCACGATTCCACCCAGATCTGGGTGCTGGTGAGCACCATGATCACCCTGGCGGGGCTCGTGGGCTCGCTCGCTATCAAGCGCCGCCGCATCTGGATTCGCGTCAGTCCGGTTGCGGGCGGCACCCGGGTAGAGACCGGTGGCTTGGCCCGCACCGACCGCGCCGGCTGGGGCGAGGAGCACGACACCCTCGCCCGCGCCCTCTACGGGCTGCCCGATCCGGAGGATGAGAGCTTCGACGCCGAGGTGGATGCCCAGCACATTAGGGGCTAGCCGCGACGCCGCTCGGCCCCCGCTGGGGCCCCGTCGAGCAGGGCAGGCTTATTGAAATTGCCCTAAGGTTCGCTACACTCTCACGAAGAATAAACTCTTGACGGGATAGGACGACTAGTGAATTCCCTGCCGGTTAATCAGTCTGTGGCGACATTTTCGGATCTCACCTTCGCCTCGGCGTTTGTGGTGTACTTCTTGGCGCTTGCGCTCGCGATCGTCTATTACGTAAAGCACACCGCCGCCGTGGAGGCCACGATCGACGCCACACACCCCGTGCTCGTGGGCACAGCGAGCGCAGCCTCGGGATCGGATGCCGATTCCGGCAGCTCAGTTACCTCGCCGCCGGACGCAACGAAGAAGGCAGCAGGCATGGAGGCGAAGGCACAGCGCTTCGCCAACATGGCGCAGACTATGGTGTTCCTCGGCGTTGTGCTGCATGCCACCTCTTTGGTGCTGCGCGGTGTGTCCGCCTCCCGCTTCCCCTTCGGTAACCTCTACGAGTACGTCTCCGTGATCACCTTCGGCACCATGCTGGTGACCGCGCTGATGGTCACCTCCCGCGCCATCCCGGCGCTGTGGCCGTGGGTACTCACCCCAGTGCTGGCGCTGATGTTCTTCGGCGGCACCAAGCTCTATGCCGAGTCCGCGCCTTTGGTTCCGGCCCTGCAGTCCATGTGGTATCCCATCCACGTCTCCACCGTGGTCACCGGCGCCTCTATCTGCATGCTCTCCGGCCTCGGCTCGCTGGTATTCCTCTTCCGCAGTCGCTTCCCCAAGGGCACGGAGCCCGCTACTTTCCTAGGGCGGGTGGCCCGGCCGCTGCCCGCGGCGAAGGTCTTGGATCAGATTGCCTATAAAACGGCCATCTGGGCGCTACCGATCTTCGGCCTGGGTATTGCCTTGGGTGCGATCTGGGCAGAGTCCGCGTGGGGCCGTTTCTGGGGCTGGGATCCGAAGGAGACCATGTCGCTGGTCACCTGGCTGCTCTTGGCCGCCTATCTCCACGCCCGCGCCATCCCCTCCTTCAGCCGCGTGTTCTCCGCCTGGATCAACGTGGTCTGCCTCGGCACCATGGTGTTTAACCTCTTCTTCATCAACATGGTCACCTCTGGCCTGCACTCCTACGCTGGCCTCAACTAACGCCCCTGCCTGTACCGAGCGGGTGTGGCCACTGCGGCGCGCCCGCACCGCGCCCGCTTCTCGCCCGCACCGCGCCCGCTTCTCGCCCGCGCAGAAAGGACCTCTGTCGTGCATCTCGTGGTCACCGGCGGCGCCGGTTTCATTGGCGCGAACTTTGTGCGCCGTACTCGGCTCACTCGCCCCGAGGTGGAGCGCATCACCGTCCTCGATGCGCTCACCTACGCTGCCAACCCCGATAGTCTGGCCGGTACGGATGCGCAGCTGGTGCAGGGGAATATCTGCGATGAGCAGCTCGTGCACGAGCTGCTTCACGACGCCGACCTCCTGGTGCACTTCGCCGCGGAAAGCCACAACGATAATTCCATCGACCACCCCGAGGTTTTTGCCCGTACCAATGTGGAGGGCACGGTGACCCTCGCCAAGTGCGCGGTGGCGCACGGGGTGCGCATGCACCACATCTCCACCGATGAGGTCTATGGCGATCTGCCCCTCGACTCCGCGGAACGTTTCCGGGTGGATAGCCCCTATCGGCCCTCCTCGCCCTACTCGGCGTCGAAGGCGGCCAGCGATCACATGATCCGCGCCTTCGTGCGCTCCTATGGGCTGCAGGCGACCATTTCTAATTGCAGCAATAACTACGGCCCCTATCAGCACCCGGAGAAGTTCATTCCCCGGCAAATCCTCAAGCTGCTGCAGGGCGAGTCCGTGCGCCTCTACGGCGATGGCCGCAATGTGCGGGACTGGATTCACGTGGACGATCACAACGACGCCGTATGGCGCATTATCGACGCCGGCAGGATCGGCTCCACCTATCTCATCGGGGCGGACGGGGAGGCCTCCAATAGGGACGTGGCCGAGCTGCTCGTCGAGATCATCGGCGGCGGCGCTATCGAGTATGTGCGCGATCGGCCCGGCCATGATCGTCGCTACGCCATCGATCCCAGTTCCACCGAGGAACTCGGGTGGGCGCCGGCACACACCACGCTGCGCGCCGGGCTGGAAGAGACCGTGGAGTTTTATCGCCACAATCCGCAGTGGTGGCAGGCGGCCTATGCCCGCTCCGAGGAGCTCTACGCCGCTCGCGGCGTCTAGCCACACTGCTCAGCGGGGTGCAGCACCACGCCGCGCGGCACTATAGTGGTGCCTATGCTGCATGAACTCTCCACCCTGCCCAGTTTCTACACCGAGCCCACCGTGCACCCCGATGCGCGGGGCAGCTTCCACGAGTGGTTTAAGGCCACCGAGTTTGAATCCTTCACCGGCCACCCTTTTGCTTTGCAGCAGGCGAATATGTCTGTCTCCCGAGCCGGAGTCCTGCGCGGGCTGCACTTCACCGCCGTGTTCCCCGGGCAGCAGAAGTACGTCACCTGCGTCAGTGGCGAGATCTGGGATGTGTTGGTGGATGTGCGCCTAGGCTCGGAGACCTTCGGTCGCTGGGAGGGCGTGCCCCTCTCCGAGGAGAACCGCCGGTGCCTCTATATCCCGGATGGCTTCGCTCACGGTTTTGCCGCGGTGCGCGATTCCACCGTCTGCTATCTCACCTCCAGCGAATACGACCCGAATGTCGATTTTGGCGTCGATCCGCTCGATAGCAGCCTCGGCATCGAATGGCCGGTCAGCGATCCGATCTTGAGCGATAAGGACCGCGCCGCCCCGGGGCTGGACGAGGCCCGCGAGCATCTGCCCACCGTCGAGGACTGCGAGGAGCTGCTCAACATGTACAAGGATGGGTGGGTGCTGGCGAACGAGGAAGCGCAGCAGTGAAAGGCATCATCCTCGCGGGCGGCACCGGTTCGCGGCTGTGGCCCATCACCCTAGGCGTCTCCAAACAGCTGGTTCCGGTCTATGACAAGCCCATGATCTACTACCCGCTGTCCACGCTCATGCTGGCGGGTATTGATGACATTCTCGTGATCGTGGACCCGCACGATGAGCCGCAGTTTCGCCGCCTCCTTGGGGATGGGTCCCAATTCGGTATCTCCTTGAGTTTCGCCACCCAGGACGCCCCTCGGGGGCTTGCCGACGCCTTCCGCATCGGCCGGGACCATATTGGCGAGGACAGCGTGGCGTTGATTCTCGGCGATAACATCTTCTATGGTGCCGGCCTCGGCACCCAGCTGCGCCGCTTCACCGAGGTGGAGGGCGGGGCGATCTTCGCCTATTGGGTGGCTGATCCCAGCGCTTATGGGGTGGTGGAGTTCGACCGAGAGGGCAATGCGCTGTCGCTGGAGGAAAAACCGGCCCATCCGCGCTCCCAGTTCGCGGTGCCGGGCCTGTATTTCTACGACAACGAGGTGGTAGATATCGCCGCCGGACTCACCCCGAGCGCTCGCGGCGAGCTGGAGATCACCGATATCAACAACCACTATTTGCAGCGGCAGGCGCTGCAGGTGGAGGTGCTGCCGCGTGGCACCGCATGGCTGGACACCGGCACCCATGAATCACTCATGGACGCCGGCGATTTTGTGCGCACCATCGAAAAGCGCCAAGGACTCAAGATCAGCTGCCCAGAAGAGGTGGCGTGGCGCATGGGGCTGATCTCTGATGAGCAGCTGCGCATCCGAGCGCAGCGTCTGGAGAAGTCCGGCTATGGCGCCTACTTGAGCGAGATTCTTCGGCGCGAACAGGCCGCCGCCGCCCGTTCCTAACCCCGGCTAGGAACTTGGTTTCTCCTCTGGGTTTTCCTCCGGTTTTTCTTGGGGAGTGTCCGCCGTGGAGGGGCCAAGGTGCTCGGCGGTGCGGCGTTCTTCGATCCGGCGCTGCTCCTGCCTGCGTTCGCGGCGGCGCCGCTCCTCGGCCTCCTGGGCTTGGCGCTCGAGTTCCTGCTGGCGGGCGCGCCGCTCCTTGAACTGGCGTTTTTCCAGCTCCCAGAGGAACTCCTCATCATCGTCGGGACCCTTGATGACGGGCCGCTGCGACTGCTGGAGCTGGTTGTTTCGTTTCCAGCTTGAGGGCCCAAAGGCCTTCCAGATCAGCACCAGGGCGGCAATGATGAGAATGAGAACGATGAGACGACCCACTCGCTGACAACTCCGATCTCTACAAACAATGATGCGGGCTACGTTTTCTTCCCCCCAAGGATACGGCTAAACTCGGTGCTTGTGACTAGCAGGGTTGAATCGGACGCGCCGGAGTTGGATACAGAGCTGCGCAGCCGCGCGTGGAAAGACTCCGCGCTGTATGGGGGCGCGCGCATTGTGCTCTTCGTCGTACTCACCGCGCTCATCAAGGGGGCGGCGGTGCTCATTGATTCCCCCGTGCCTTGGCTCATCTGCGCGCTGCTGGCCCTCCTCGTGGCCTTCCCGCTCTCGTTGCTGCTCTTCAGCTCCCTGCGGATGCGCGTCACCGGCGAAATGGCCGAGTGGGATGAGCAGCGTAAGGCCCACAAGAAGTGGGTCGAGGAAGAGCTAGCTCATCGCTAAGCGGCGCTAGCCAGCCAGCGTTAACGCGGCGGCGATAACGAGGGAGAACACCAGCATCCCGCGCCCAGTCAGCCCCAGCACGGGGATGAGTGCCGTGCCAGTGGCGCCGCCACGCACTGGCCGCGCCGCGGCCACAAGGAAGGGCGCCGCCAGCACACCCACCACACACCACCAGGTGGCACTGACTGCGAGCAGCAGGATGGCCACCAGCGGCACGGCTATGAGCGCCAGCCACAGGCTGCGGGTGCGCTGATCGCCGAGAATCACCGCCAGCGTGGTTTTCCCGGTGGCGCTATCGGAGGGGATATCGCGCAGGTTATTGGCTAGGTTCACCGCGGCCGACATTGCGCCCACGCTCACCGCCAAGGCCACGCCCACGGCACTGATGGAACCCGCTTGGGTGAACTCGGTGCCCAGCACGGCCACGAGGCCGAAGAACACAAACACGGACACCTCGCCCAGCCCGCGATAGCCATAGGGGCGCGAGCCACCGGTGTAGAACCACGCCCCCGCGATACAAGCGATACCCACGAGGATCAGCCACCACGCGCTCAGCAGCGAAAGCACAATCCCCGCCACCGCCGCCACCCCGAAGGCGGCGAATGCGGCGCGCTTGACCTTCGCCGGCGCCGCCAGACCCGAGCCGGTGAGCCGCAGCGGCCCGGAGCGATCATCATCGGTGCCGCGGATCCCATCCGAGTAGTCATTGGCGTAGTTCACGCCAACAATCAACGCCCATGCCACCAGCAGCGCCAGCAGGGCGCGGGGCAGCGAGGCCCCTTGGGCATAGGCGGCGGCCCCCGTGCCAGCAATCACGGGGGCGAAAGCATTGGCCCAGGTGTGCGGTCGGGCCCCTTCGAGCCAGTCGGCGGCGGTCGCGGTGGAACGGGAGTTCTGCATAGCTACTATTTCTACCCGCGGCCCGTCCCCTCGTGGTGCTTGGGGTGCTGAACTCAGCGCCGGGGTCTGCTGGGCTAATCTCAAGCGTGTGTGGCTGAACTATCTCTCTACCGCGGCGATCAACGCGCTACGTCATCTTCCCTTGCTGCTGCGGCTGGTGTGGCGCAACCACACCTCGCGCACCCCCGTGCCGCAGCACCCCCACGTGGTCATTAGCCTCAGCAGCTATGGCCGCCGGCTGCGCTGGGTGCATCTCGCCATCGAATCGGTGGCCCATGCCGCCCCGGTGGAATTGTGGCTCGAACCGCAGGACTATCACGCCCCGCGTTCGGCCGGTCTGCAGCGGCTCTGCGCCCGCGGCCTGCGCATCCGCCAGGCAGAACCGGGCCTGGGGCCACACACCAAATACTTACCGGCGGCGCGGGCCCACCCACAGAGCTGGCTCATCACCATCGACGATGATGTGCTCTATCCGCCTGCGTGCGTGCCGCAGCTCCTCGCGGCGGCCCAGCCCACGCAGATCACCGCGCACCGCGCCCACCAGATCAGGCTGCACGGCCAGCGCATCGCCCCCTATATCCACTGGAATCCCGTGCGCAGCACCAGCGCCTCGCTGCTGCACGTGCCCACCGGGGTGAGCGGGGTGTGCTACCCGCCGGGATTCGTGCAGCGGCTCGCCCAGCTGCGCCGCGAAGATATCGCCGCCAGTCTGCACTGCGATGATCTGCTGCTGCACCACACCGCCCTGCGCGCCGAACTGCCCGTGGCGCAGGTGGCGGCCACACCACGCACCTTCCCGCTGCTGCCCTCGGCGGCCCTGCACCCGCTGGTACGGGAGAATCTCGCCCACGGCAATGATGCCGCCATTGCGCGGCTATACACCCGAGATGACGTCGTCACGCTCGATCAGGCGAATCGCTAGAACAGCCGCGCCACCGCCCGCCGATCCACCTTGCCTGGGCCGGTGAGCGGTAAGGCGTCTACCCGCAGCAACTGCTTCGGCAACTGCCAGCGGGGAAGATGATCGAGCGCCTCAATGATCTCGCCCACCCGCGCCGTGCCGGTATAGGCCGCCACAATGGCCTGCCCAAGGCGCGCATCGGGGATGCCGGTGACACACGCTGTGTCCACCCCAGCGATATTGAGCAGCTCCTGCTCTAACACCTCGGGGTGCAGCTTCAGCCCGCCGGAGGAGATGATCGCATCGAGCCGGCCGGTCACCTGCAGCAGGCCATCCGTGATGTGCCCGCAATCATTGGTCGAAAACCAGCCCGGGTGGGCAAAAGCATCCGTATCCTCCGGGCCCACATTGCGGTAACCGCGGGCCACCATCGGTCCGCCCAGATGAATCCGCCCATGCTGCCCCGTGAGCTTCACTGAGGCCCACTCGATGGGCACGCCATCGTAGATACAGCCGCCCGCCGTCTCCGAGGAACCATAGGTGCACACCACGGAGATCCCGAGGCGCCGGGCGGCGGTGCGGGTGCTTTCGGTGGTGGGGCCGCCGCCGACCAGGATGGCGTCGTAAAGCCGCAAAGCCTCGATGCCCTGCAGCGATGCCAAGGCCTTGTGCAGCTGGTTGGGCACGAGTGCGGTGTAGAGCGGATCCTCCCCGGCAGCGCGCCGGGCCTGGGCGGTGGCGCGAGCGAAGTCCGCGAGGTGAAAGCCGCCGGAGACATCGAGGGTGGTGGGGGTCGTCTCGGCGAGGATGCTGCGGATGAGCACCTGCAGCCCGGCGATGTGATGGGCGGGCAAGGCCAAGAGCCACGCCCCCGGCCCGTGCAGGGCATTATGGGTGGCCACCGCCGAGGAGGCGAGGTTCTCGCCGCTCAGCAGCGCCCCCTTGGGGGTGCCGGTGGAGCCGGAGGTGGATACCACCAGCGCTACCTCGGGATCGATCTCCTCGCCAACGCGCATGGTGCGGGCCAGCTGCTGGGCGCGGGAGCGGTCCTGGGCGGGCAGCGGCAGCAGGCTGCGCTCACCGGCGAGGGCCGCGGCGAGATCAGGCAGGATGGCGGCAGGGTCAGCGGGGGAGACAGGCAGAGCTTCCAGCATGAATCTCATGGTAGCCGCGGGCATGGCCGTCGAGATAGCCGTCGGTGATGCACGCCTCCTAGTAGGCGGCGAGGGAGGAGGAGTGGGCGTCGAAGCGCGCAATGCCCTGGATGGCTGGGAAGGCGCGCTGCGCGCAGTCCGTGCGAGCACATACCCGACAGCCGGGACCGATCGGCACCGCGGCGGCGGGGTTGTCTATCGGAAGCGCATCGAAATACACCATGCGCCCCGCGTGCCGGGCCTCGCAGCCTAAGCCGATTGCGAATTCCTTGCCGCCCTGGTCGAAGGTGCCATAGCGATGGCTGACGGTGCGGGCGACCCACACATAGGTGCGGCCATCGGGCATGGAGGCATATTGGCGCTGCATATGCCCCGGGTTGGAGAAGGCCTCGTAGACATTCCACAGCGGGCAGGTGCCGCCGGAATGGGTGAAGTGAAAGCCCCCGGCGGACAGCCGCTTGGACATATTGCCGGCGCGGTCGACGCGGATGAAGGTAAAAGGAATGCCCCGCAGCCCTGGGCGTTGCAGCGTCGATACGCGGTGGCAGATGGTCTCAAAACCGAGGCCGGTGTAGTTGGCTAGGTACTCCAAGTCATAGCGGGTCTTGTCCACCAGCTCGTGGAACTCGGTATAGGGCAGCAGCAGCGCGGCGGCGTAGTAGCTGGCCAGGCCGCGCAGCGCCAGCAGGGAGGACTCGCGGGTGCTGAAGTCCGTCTCCTCGACCAGCCGCTGCAGCTCGGGGCCGAGCTCGAGGTGGGCGAGCACGCTGGCGATGCGAAAAGCCTGCTGGCCCGGCCCGATGAGGCTGGAGATCTCCAGCGTGGCGGCGCTGGGGTCATAGCGGTGCAGGGTGGTGCCAGTGGCGGTGGGCAGCACTGTCACCCCGTGCTGCTCGGTGATGTACTGGTGCAGTGCCGCCAAGGTGGCGGGAGTAGAGCCGAGCTGCAGCCCCAGCTTCTGGTGGAGCTGCTCCGCCGCGGTGTCGAGCTGGTGAAAGTAATTGTTATTGGCGTGGATGAAATCCCGCACCTGCTCGTGGGGCATATCCAGCAGGTCGCCGGTGTGGTCCTGCCGCTCCTCGCCGCGGCTGCGTTCATCGGTGAGCAGCGAGAGCTTATCGCGGATAGTGCGATAGCGCCGGTGCATGTCCACGATGGTCTTGGCCACCGTGGGGTGATCGGCTACTACCTCGGAGAGCTCTGCCAGATCCACCGGCTGGGCCACCAGCTCCTTGTCGGCGATGACGTCCTTCACCTCGGCCAGGAGTCGAGAATCGTCCTCGTGGGAGAAGAAGGTGGCGTCAATCCCGAAGGCCTCGGTGATTTTGGACAGCACCGACACGGTCAGCGGGCGCACATCGTGTTCAATCTGATTGACATACGAGGCGGAAAGACCCAGCGTGTCCGCGAGGGACGCCTGGCTGAGGTCACGTTCCCGCCGCAGCTGCCGCAACCTGGAACCCACGTATGTTTTTCCCATAGAGACATAGTACGTGAGCGGCATCACCTCAACCGGATCCCTGCCCGCCCCGGAGGCAGTGCCTGTTCACCCGCGTATTCGGGGTGCCCGCGCGCCGGGCTGCGGCGTATATACGCCCACCTATGGGTGTGGTTTTCCGCGGGTGTCCCCCGTGGCCGTGCTGTCTCGAGCGCTGTCTGTGACGCTCTTATCGACGCCATGAGCTGGGCATATAGTCCTCCGTGGCCGCGATGAGGCTGGGGTAGGGTGCGGCGAGCACTCGCGGGGACGATGCGGGCGCGCGAGGTGAATTAAGAATCAAAAATGTTGCGTAATTGTGGATCGCGAAAGTGCCCCCGATAGGGGTTGATTGTGGGGCTTGGGGTAAATGTGAATCTCGAAACGGCCCACCAACCGCGTATCCTGATAGAGGAATGAGAATTCGCAGTGAACTGCCATAATGGCCGCGCAGCACACTTCTTCTAGAGGCGAGCCTAACCTAAAGAACGTAGAACATGCTAGTTATAGCGTTGTGAGTTGGGTCACCCCGTCATGGAGCGAGTGGTTCCGCCTGTGAAAACGGCCGTAAGGTATTAGCGACACTGGAGGTGCCATGACTGTTAAATATGACGACCGTGACGCAATCGCGCACGGCAAAATTACTGAAAAACCACTCCGCGAGCGGCCGGGTTATCCCACCTGGGCCGTGAAGCTCACGATGGCGATTACCGGCCTGATCTTTGCCGCATTCGTCGTCGTCCACATGGTGGGTAACCTGAAGATCTTCTTGCCGGATCATGATGGCCGCCCCGCGCTCGACGAGTACGGCGAGTTCTTCCGTACCGTCGGTGAGCCCGTTATGCCTTATGGGTCGGTGCTGTGGATCCTGCGCATTGTCTTGCTGGTGGGCATCATTCTCCACATCTGGGGAGCCTTCGCCATCGTGGGCCGTGCTCACCAATCCCGCGGCAAGTTCCGCCGCACCAACAAGATGGGCGGTCTGCAGAGCTTCGCGACGCAGACCATGATCGTCACCGGCATCGTGCTGTTGGCCTTCATCATCTTCCACATTCTGGACCTGACCGTTGGTGTCCAGCCGGCAGCATCCGCGTCCTTCGAGCACGGTGAGGTGTATGCCAACGTTGTGGCAACCTTCAGCCGTCCGGCCGTGGCCATCTTCTACATCATTGCTCAGCTCTGTCTGTTCCTGCACCTCACTCACGGCATGTGGGTGGCAGTGAGCGACCTGGGCATTGTGGGTAAGCGCTGGCGTGCTGTGCTCTCCTTCGTTGCTTACCTTGTTCCCGCCATCGTCCTGATCGGCAATGTGCTGATCCCCGTCGCAGTCCTTGCGGGCTGGGTCAGCTAAGGATTCCAGGAGAGTTAAGTTCCATGAGTAAAGAAATCGATACGTCCTTCCTCGACAACTTCGAGGCTCCTGCCTCCGTAGTGGAGGGTGTGACCCTCGGCTCGGTCCTCAATGACCAGGCACCGCACGGCGTTGTTCCTACCAAGGACATGTGGGAATACCAGAAGGACCACATGACCCTGGTCTCCCCGCTGAACCGCCGTAAGTTCAACGTGATCGTGGTGGGCACCGGCCTCTCCGGCGGTGGCGCAGCCGCGGCTCTCGGCGAGCTCGGTTATAACGTCCAGTGCTTCACTTATCACGACGCCCCGCGTCGTGCGCACTCCATTGCTGCCCAGGGTGGTGTGAACTCCGCCCGCGGCAAGAAGGTGGACAACGACGGCGCCTACCGCCACGTCAAGGACACCGTGAAGGGCGGCGACTACCGCTGCCGCGAGCACGACTGCTGGCGTCTGGCCTATGAGTCCGTGCGCGTGATTGACCACATGAGCGCCATCGGTGCTCCCTTCGCTCGCGAGTACGGCGGCACCCTAGCCACCCGTTCCTTCGGTGGTGTGCAGGTTTCCCGCACCTACTACACCCGTGGTCAAACAGGCCAGCAGCTGCAGCTCTCCGCTGCATCCGCGCTGCAGCGCCAGATCCACGAGGGCACCGTTGAGATCTTCACCCACAACGAGATGGTGGATCTGATCATCAACGAGCGTGAGGGCGGCAAGCACTGCGACGGCGTGGTCATGCGCAACCTCATTACCGGCGAGATCAAGGCCCACACCGCCCACGCTGTGGTACTGGCCACCGGTGGTTACGGCAACGTCTACCACATGTCCACGCTGGCAAAGAACTCCAACGCATCCGCCATGATGCGTGCCTACGATGCGGGCGCCTACTTGGCTTCCCCGTCCTTCATCCAGTTCCACCCGACCGGCCTGCCCGTCAACTCGCACTGGCAGTCCAAGACCATCCTGATGTCGGAGTCGCTGCGTAACGACGGCCGGATCTGGTCCCCGGTGGTAGAGAAGGACGACCGTGACGCCAATAGCATCCCCGAGGAGGAGCGCGACTACTTCCTCGAGCGCCGCTACCCGGCATTCGGTAACCTCGTGCCTCGCGACGTCGCTTCCCGTGCGATCTCCCAGCAGATCAACAAGGGCCTCGGCGTTGGGCCGCTGCACAACTCGGCATACCTAGACTTCCGCGACGCCATCCAGCGTCTCGGCGAGGACAAGATCCGTGCTCGTTACGGCAACCTCTTCACCATGTATGAAGAGGCCACCGGCGAGAACCCCTACAAGGTGCCGATGCGTATTGCTCCCACCTGCCACTTCACCATGGGTGGCCTGTGGACCGACTTCAACCTGATGACCTCCGTGGACGGTCTCTTCGCCGCCGGTGAGTGCGGCTGGACCTACCACGGCGCGAATCGCCTCGGCGCGAACTCGCTGCTCTCGGCATCTGTGGACGGCTGGTTCACCATTCCGTTCACTGTGCCGAACTACCTCGGCGAGCACTTGGGCAAGGAAGTCCTCTCCGAGGACTCCCCGGAGGCCAAGGCCGCCGTACAGCGCGCGAAGGACCGCATTTCCACGCTGATGAACGTCAAGGGCGACCACGGTCCGGAGTACTTCCACCGTCAGCTCGGTGAGATCCTGTACTTCTCTTGTGGCGTGTCCCGTAACGAGAAGGACCTGGCTGATGGCATCGAGAAGATCCGCGCCCTCCGCAAGGACTTCTGGGCCAACGTCAACATCCCCGGCAAGGCCGATGAGATGAACCAAGTGCTGGAGTACGGCCTGCGCGTGGCCGACTACATCGACCTGGGCGAGCTCATGTGCGTTGATGCTCTTGACCGCGACGAGTCCTGCGGTGCGCACTACCGCGAGGATCACCTCACCGAAGACGGCGAGGCCCGCCGTGACGACGAGCACTGGTGCTTCGTCTCCGCATGGGAGCCCGCCGGCGAGGGTAAGTTCATCCGCCACGCCGAACCGCTGTACTTCGAAGCCGTTCCGCTGATGACAAGGAATTACAAGTAATGAAACTGCATCTAGAGATTTGGCGCCAAGCTGGCCCAAACACCGAGGGACATTACGAGCCTGTCGAGGTTCCGGACGCTGTACCGCAGATGTCGGTCCTCGAGCTGCTCGACCACGTCAACTCCCAGTACGTTGAAGAGGGCAAAGAGCCTTTCGCCTTCGCTTCTGACTGCCGCGAGGGTATCTGCGGAACCTGTGGCGTGATGGTCAATGGCCGTCCGCACGGCCCCCTGAAGAACACTCCGGCCTGCCAGCAGCGCCTGATGGACTTCAAGGACGGCGACAAGCTGCAGATCGAGCCGATGCGCTCCGCCGCCTACCCCGTGATCAAGGACATGGTTATTGACCGCTCCGCCCTTGACCGCGTCATGCAAAAGGGTGGCTATGTCACCGTCAACGCGGGTACCGCGCCGGACGCTGACACCATGCACATGAACTATGAGGACAACGAGTTCGCACTGGACCACGCAGCCTGCATCGGCTGTGGTGCCTGTGTGGCCGCCTGCCCGAATGGTGCCGCTCACCTGTTCACCGGCGCCAAGCTGGTGCACCTGCGCATGATGCCTCTCGGCAAGGAAGAGCGCGGCCGCCGCGCCCGCAATATGATCGACGAGCTGGAGACCAACTTCGGCCCCTGCTCGCTGTACGGTGAATGTGCCGATGTGTGCCCGGCCAGCATCCCGCTGACCGCTGTGGCATCCATCAACTATGAGCGCGCCCGAGCTGCATTCTCGGGCAAGGATCACTAAGCTGATTCTTAACATTTGCTTAACTTGAACGAAAGGCAAGGGTATGTCTGCGAAGAAGGGTTCAGACAAGGAACTGCGCATCGAGGACAACTACATCGAGGGCTATGATCCCGTGAGCTTGGAGGCACCGCACTCCTCGCTGCTCAAGAGCTCCACTTGGTGGGGTATGGGCATCATCCTTTCCTCGATCGCTTTCTCCGGCATCATCCTGTTCGGCTTGGCTTCAGGCTCGGCGGGTTCCCAGCCCGAGGCTTCCACCTACGTCCTCGTTGGTGCGATCGCCACCCTCGCGGTGCTGCTCTTCGGAGTGGGCCTCGTGAAGTACGGTCGCCGCGACTACAAGGCGTACGTCAAGCGCACAGGACGCCACAACTAGGCCGCTGGCATACCCCTCAACCTCGTTCAGTGCCTCGCCACCGGCCCCGCATAGCGGGGCGGGTGGAGCGAGCTGACTGGCGCGGGTGAAGCGTCAGCGCTCCGTGTTCAACTCAGAGCCGCCGAGTCGGATCCCCGAAGATCTGGCTCGGCGGTTTTGGTTGTGTCATTCCCCAGTGCAGCGGAGAGGAGGTGCCCGTGAATAACCGCACCCGCTGGATCATTCTCATGGTGCTCATCACCATCCTTACCCTGCTCGTGGGGCTGCGTTTCATCAGCACCGGCCTGTCCATGATCTAGGCCCGCACCCGCGCTCGCGTCCGCGCCCGAAGAGTGTGGCGCAGGACTACCGTGTGTGCTGGGCACATCTCGCTCGCACCGAAGCAGGTGCGCTATAGTGCAACAGTTCATCCCAGCCGCCGCCCCATCCGAGGTGGAGGCTGCACCTAATTATCTAGCTGAGAGTGACAACATCCATGGGACGACACTCACTCGGCCCCGCTGTATCTCAGGCGGAGTCTACCGCGTCCACTGCCGCCGACCCGACCCCGGGGCGTCTCGCCGTTCCCGGCCCCTCTCCAGAGACTGAGGCCGAGCGCCGCCGCAGCTTGCGCAAACACAAGGCCATCGCCACCGGCCTGCTGCTGCTGGCCACCGTGGTGTATCTCTTCTGCCGCTGGTTGGAAGCCCAGCCAGGCGAGACCGCCACGTGGGTCGGCTTCGTGCGCGCCGCCGCCGAGGCCGGCATGATCGGCGGCTTAGCGGACTGGTTCGCGGTGACCGCGCTCTTCCGCCATCCGCTGCACCTGCCGATCCCGCATACCGCGATCGTGCGCAATAAGAAGGACCAGATCGGCGAGTCCTTGGCGGGCTTCGTGGGGGATAACTTCCTCAACGCCGAGCTCATTACAGAGAAGGTCTCCCAGGCCCGCATCCCCGAGCGCATCGGCGAGTGGCTGGTGGCCGAGGGCAATGCGGAGCGCACCTCCGCCGAGGCCGGCCGTTTGCTCGCCGCCATTGTGCGGGAGTTGGACCCCGCCGAGGCGGAGGCCATTATCCAGCGCGGCCTCATCGATCGCCTTGCCGAACCGGAGTGGGGGCCACCGGCTGGCCGCATCCTCGAGGGGCTGATCGAGGAAGGGAAAACCGAGCCGGTGGTGGATGCCGTCGCCGCCTGGGCAGATGAGAAGGCCCGAGCCTCCGAGGATCTCATCGACCGCATCCTCGGCGAGCGTGCCCCCAGCTGGGCGCCGCGTTTTGTTAACGATCTCGTCTCGGACAAGGTCTATCGCGAGCTCACCGCGTGGACGGCCGCGGTGGCCCGCGATAAAAACCACGAGGCTCGCCGCGAGATGCGGCGGGTGGTGGCCCGCTTGGCCCATGATCTCCAGCACGATCCGGAGACCATCGCCAAGCTGGAGAGCTGGAAGGCCGATGTGCTCGGCTCCAGCGCGATCCAGGGCGCCCCCGCCGCCATCTGGCGGGGCGCATCTTCTTCTATTGTGGAGGCCGCCGAGGATCCCAGCTCGGTGCTGCGCACCAAGATCACCGCATTCGCGCGCGACTGGGGCCACAGGATCTGCGAGGATGAGCAGATGCGTGTTTCCCTGGAGCGCCGCATTATCGATGGTGCGGCTTTCTTGGCCAATAACTACGCAGATGAGATCACCGCCATCATCTCGGAGACCATCGAGCGCTGGGACGCCGAGGAGGCCAGCGACAAGATCGAACTCATGGTGGGCAAGGATTTGCAGTTCATCCGCCTCAACGGCACCATCGTCGGTGCCTTGGCGGGGCTGATTATCTACTCGCTGTCCCACCTTCTCTTCGGCGCCCTCTAAGCGCCCCTTATTCCCCGCACCCGCCAGAGGTGTCTTGCTGCTGAGACGGTAAGGTGGGTGCCACGACGCCCGCTGTCTAAGGAGCTCCGCTGATGTCGCTGTTAACCATGATCCTCTACTGGCCGGTCGCCATCGCCGGCGCGCTTGGCGCTGTACTGATCGCCAATACCCGCCCCGACGCCTTCGAGGCCGCCGGCCGCAAGGACAAGTGGACATGGTTCGGCATGGTGCTGGGTTCTACCCTCGCCACCCTCATCGGTTTCCCGATTCTCGCCTGGGTCGGCATCGTCGTCATCGGGGTGTACTGGTGGGATGTACGCCCCCAGATCAAGAGCATCCTCAACGGCGACTACTACTAAGGCCCTCGCCGGCGCTTATCGACGCCACCTAGCCGCCCAGCAGCCGCCCTGTGTGAAGCGATCCGCTAGCCTTAGAAGCCATGACATGGTTGATGGCCCTGCACCCGGGCGTGACAGATGAGCAGATCCGCGCCCGCATGGAGCAGGCAGCACAGGAGGGCGCTGCCGCGGTGGTGATTCCCCCGCACAAGCTGCACCTAGTGCACCACGCGGACGTGCCGGTGCTCTCCACGGCTGGCTGGCCGAGCGGCAACCACGCCCCGCTGATCAAAGCCTCCGAGGCGCGCCTTGCCGTTCAGACCGGGGCGGAGGGAGTGCTGGCGATGCTCGACCAAGCCGGCGATGAATCCCATTTCTTCTCCGAAGTAGCCCTGCTCACCGAGGCAGTTCCGGAGCCCGCTGGACTGTGGATCGTACTCGGCCCAGATTCTGACCCGACACAGCACGAAGCCCGTGCCGAGCAGGCACGGGCCATGGGGGTACGGGGAGTCAT
This sequence comes from Corynebacterium sp. 11A, assembly GCF_008930935.1. Classification (NCBI taxonomy): domain Bacteria; kingdom Bacillati; phylum Actinomycetota; class Actinomycetes; order Mycobacteriales; family Corynebacteriaceae; genus Corynebacterium; species Corynebacterium sp. 11A. The sequence continues at coordinate 44,107 of NZ_PQMR01000011.1, read as the reverse complement.
CAGCGCCGCCGCGGCGCGCGGCTGCGGGCGACTCTACCCAGACAGGGTCGAGATTTAGAGCTGCTCCTGCAGGCTGTTGAGATCCACGTTATCGCCCACAGCGACTACGCGCAGGCCAGTATCGACGACCTCCACCTCAGTGATAGTCAGATCCACCGTGGCTTCGGCGACCGCAACCTGAAGGGCGCGGCCAATTTCCTCGGAGAAGGCGTCGGGAAGCCGCACGGTGCCCACCTCGATGCTATCCACCTGAAATTCCAGCTGGTTGGAGCCAACACGTGGGGTGAGAGTGAGGGTGGCGAGGCCATCATTGATGAGCACCCGCACCTTCTGGCCGGCGGTGTCGATATCGGTGACCTCGATGAGGCTGGCGAAGAAGTTGCCATCGCTGCGCTCCGCCTTGGTGCGCTGCGCCATGGCCAAGAGATACTCATCGGGCAGGATGGCGTCGGCGGCGAAGTGGCCGGCCATGAGGCGCTCGCCGCGAATATCGAGTTTGTCGATGTCCACGGTGGCCTTCGGGGTGCCGGTGACGCTCGGCTCCGTGGGATGCGCCTCGGTGGAGACAATCTCCAGGGTGTTCTCCGTGTCGACGGTGAGGTGATTGACGGTGCCTGTGGCGGCACCCAGCAGCAGCGGGGAGGCACCGAAGCTCACCGAGGAGCCAGGCACTTCCTCAGTAATGCGCTTACCCACATAGAAGCGGGTTCCTACCTCGGCCACCACCGCGATCACCAGCAGGGCGAGGAGCAGGCCAATAACGATTTTCATAGGGGACTTCGAGGACCCGTGAGAAGCAGACATCTATAACAGTGTGCTCGAAAACGGGGGAGTGGGCAACTATGGCCGGCGGCGGGCGCTAGCGCGGCGCCACGGCGGCGAAGTCCACGGTCACCACATTATCCCGCACCCCGCGGCGCCAGCCGTGCAGCGGATACTGGGTGGCGAGGATCTCCAGCGCGTGCCGCCAGCGGATGCGCGGGCCAAAACTCGACCAGCCGGCCGCCTGATCCCAGGCGGCGTCGGCGGCACGCAGAAAATCATAGATTCTCTCCCCGGCCACATTGCGGTGGATGAGGATCTTCGGCAGCCGCTCGGCCACCAGCGAGGGGCGCGGCGTATGGTGCGGGTCCCAGGCCAGGGTGAGAGTGCGCGGACCGTGCTGATCCAGCAGTACCCACGAGCTACGCCGCCCCAGCTCATCGCAGGTGCCGTCGATAAACATGCCCCCGTCGGCGAGGCGTTCGCCCACCGCCTGCCATACCTCGGGCACATGGGCGGCGTCGTATTGGCGCAGCACATTAAAGGCCCGCAACAGATGCGGGTGATAGCCGGCGAGTTCGAAACCGCCCAGCTCAAAACGCACCCCATCCCGCGGCGGTAGTACCCGGCTGGGCTCGATCTCGAGCCCGACGACCGCAATATCGGGGCGAGTGCGGCGCAGCCAGCGCGCCCACTCGCAGGTGGTGCGAAACGACGCCCCGTAACCCAGGTCGATGGCAAGGGGCGAGTCCACAGAACGCAACAGCCTGCGCATCTCGGGCTGGTAGTGCAACCAGCGATCGAGTTTGCGCAGGCGGTTCGCTCCGGTGGTTCCTCGCGTCACCACGCCCACAGGTCCGCTCGTGGGGCGGCTGAGGGCGTGGGAAGAAAAGGCGAGGTTATGCGCGTGATCGGCCATAATATTAGAGCGCCTCGACGCGCAGCGAGAGTCGCGACACGAGCAGTCTAGGAGTGAGAGGAAATCCACTCTTCGGTGAGCTTCGCCTCGTTAGCGAGCAGCTCACCCACTGCATCGGCCACCTTGGGCTCGATGGCCGGGCCCATGAAGGGGATGTCCACGGTAATGACGTTGTTGTAGGTGAGGGTGGTGGAGGAGTCATCGCCGCTCAGGGCGATCTCGCCCTCGAAGTCCACCGGGGCGCCCTTCACATCAGCGGTATAAGAACCCTCGGTGGAGGTGCCCTCGAGAGCCGTGTAGTTAACCACGCGCTTGATCTTGAGTGCCTGGCTGATCATGGCGCTGACGGCCTCGGGCAGCATGTCGGTGGGCATGACCTCGAAGAGCACAGCCTTGGCGCCGTTATCGTCGGCAGTGAACTCGTGCACCTCGCCCGGCTCGGGGGAGAGGGTGGCGGTGTTGTGATCCCAATACGCCTTGTTTGCAAACGCAGCGTAGACGTCTGCGGGCGGGAAATTAATGGTCACGGTGGTAGTTGTACGAGTAGCCATGGCAATAAGACTACCGTTAGAAGGGTGGACGACTCGACTTTCACCCCTAATTACTCCCAGTTGGCATCGAAACTTGCTGCGTGTGAGGGCCTTTCGCTCCAAGACATAGCGTTGGCGGATCTCACCACACTCCGACTCGGCGGGCAGCCGCGCCTCACCGCCGTGGCGGATACTCCCGCGGCCGCGATAGAGGCAATCCAGCTGTGCGACGCCGCCAGCGTGCCCGTGCTGCCCATCGGCGGCGGCTCCAACCTCGTGGTGGCAGACGGCCCCCTCGAGTTGGTGGCCCTGGTCTTAAATTTCCGCGCGATCACGGTGGACGCCGACAGCGGCCTGCTGCAGGCCGAGGCCGGCGCGGTATGGGACGATGTGGTCGCCGCCAGCGTCGAGGCCGGCTTGGGCGGCATCGAGTGCTTGTCCGGCATCCCCGGCTCGGCCGGGGCTACGCCGGTGCAAAATGTGGGCGCCTATGGCGTGGAGATCGCCGATGTGCTCACCCGCGTGTACCTCTACGACCGCAGCACCGACACCGAGCAGTGGGTAGACGCCAGTGCCCTCGAGATGTCCTATCGCTACTCCAACCTGAAGTTCACCCAGCGCGGCCTCGTGCTGGCCGTAGAATTCCAGCTCCGCACCGATGGCCTGTCGGCGCCGCTGCGCTTCGGGCAGCTCGCCCGCGAACTCGGGGTATCTGCGGAGGAAGACACCCCGCGTCGCGCCGCCGCCACCGTGCGTGAGGCTGTGCTCGCGCTGCGACGCGGCAAGGGCATGGTGCTTGACGACGCCGACCCCGACACCTACTCCGCCGGATCCTTCTTTACCAACCCCATCATCGACGCTGCCGATGTGGACACGGTACGCGCCAATGTGGCGGCGCTCGTGGGTGAGGAGGAGGCCGCCGCGATGCCGGTATTCCCCAGTGGCGAGGGGCGGGCCAAGCTTTCCGCGGCCTGGCTAATTGAGCGTGCCGGCTTCCACCGCGGCCACCCCGGCCCGGACGCGCCTGCGCGGCTGTCGACGAAGCACACCCTGGCGCTGACCAATCGTGGTGCGGCCACCTCGGCGGACCTAGTGGCACTGGCCCGCGAGGTGCGTGACGGGGTGCGCGAGCGCCTCGGGGTGACTCTCGAACCGGAACCGATCTGGGTGGGCGTGAGCCTCGATTAAGGCGGAACCACCCCTATTGTCTGGGTGGAACCTTAGAATAGCGAACAAGCCCCGACAATCTACGACGCGGCGTGTACGGCCGTGACACAAGAAGTGAGTGAGCATCGATGACGAATACTGGCAACCCCAGCAACCAGTCCGGCCCTTTCCGCGACCCCAATGAGCCCCAGTGGCAAGCGGGGCAGGGGCAGACGGATCCGCCCACTCAGAACATGCAGCCTATTCAGCAGCCCTACTCGCCTGATGCGGATTTCGCCGCCCCCGCCGGCGCGGCCGCTGGCTATGGTCAGCCGCAGAATTATGGCCCACCACCGCAGCAGCAGCCGCAGCAGCAGCCGAAGAAATCCGAGGGAAAGACCGCCGCCATTATCGCGGGCGTGATCGTGCTGTGTCTGTGTGTCGTCGGCGCTGCCATGGTGCTCGCCCGGGTGCTCAGCGGCGGTGGCGGGGACGATACCCCTACCCAAGCGGTCGGGAGCAGCTCTGAGGAGGAATCCGTGGTGGAAACCGTGGTGGAGACGGTGACCGAGGAGGAAAGCACCCCTGCGGAGACCAGCAGCTCGAGTTCGTCCTCCTCCCCCTCATCGTCTGAGAGCTCATCGCCCTCCACCACGACTGAGCCGCGGGATCATTTCCGCCCCAATGGCACTTATGCGGGCTCGACGAACACCTTCGAGTACTACACCGGTAGCTCCGTGACCACGAAGCCCTTTGCGAAGGCTGTGGCCAAGGAGATGGTGCCCCACGCCAATGCCACCGATGTGTTCACGATTCGCGCCACCTCGCCGGTGACGAATAAGGAGTACGAGATGAAGTGCGTGCCGCAGAAGGCTGATGGTTTCACCTGCAGCGGCGGCGATAATGCGGTGGTTCACCTCGTGCGGAAGTAGGCCAGATCGCCCTCCGCGCGAGCCGCCCAGCGGCCTCGCGTGAGGCCCGAAAAGAAGAGCCCGCCCCATACTGTGGGGCGGGCTCTAGTTATGTGTCCGGGTGGGGACTAATACTCGTTTTCGCTGCCGTAGCGCTCGACGAGGAGCTGCTGCACGTCGCGGCGGCGGATCTTGCCCAGCTGGTCGCGGGGAAGTTCTTCGAAGTGGTAGAACACGCGGGGCACCTTGTAGCGGGTGAGGTTCTCGCGGCAGAAGCTCTTGAGGGACTCCGGATCTAGGGTGGCTCCCGCAGAGAGAGTGATGGCGGCGGTGACCGTCTCAGAACCGTCGCCGCGGGGCATGCCCACCACGGTGCAGTCGGTGATATCCGGGTGCTTCTGGAGCACGTCCTCGACTTCCGCCGGGTAGACGTTGAAGCCGCCGGTGATGATCATCTCCTTCAAACGAGAAACGAGCTTGACGAAGCCGTCTTCTTCCATGAGTCCCACGTCGCCGGTGCGGAACCAGCCATTGTGGAAGGAGGCGTCGGTGGCCTCTTGGTTTTTCAGATAGCCGGGGAAGATTTGGGGGCCACGCGCCAGCACCTCGCCCTCGACACCATAGGGCTGCGTCTCATCCAAGTTATCGGGGTTGGCGATGCGAATTTCGGTGTCGGGGAAGGGGATGCCCACATAGCCGGGACGGCGGTCGCTGGTCATCGGATTACCGATGAGAATCGGCGAGCACTCGGTCAGCCCATAACCCTCGACGAGACGGCCATTGGTGTGTTCCTCCCAGCCCTGGACCACAGACACGGGCAGGGTGGAGGCGCCAGAGAAGGCGTTGCGGAAGCAGCTGATATCGATACCGGTTTCCTGCGAGGCCTCCACGATCCGCTCATAGAGAGTGGGAACACCCGGCAGCCAGGTGGGCTTCTTCTTCTTCACTACCTCCATGATCAGCTTGAGATCCGGGGAGGGCAGCAGCAGCACCTGGGCGCCCACGAAGAAGGAGAGGGTGGCGACCATCGTCATGCCATAGGCGTGGAACATCGGCAGGGCGGCGAGCATGCGCTCCTCGCGATCGCCGAGGCCCTCCACCCAGTGCTTGCCCATCAGCAGGTTAGAGAAGAGATTGCCGTGGGTGAGCTGCGCCCCCTTGGGGCGGCCCGTGGTGCCCGAGGTGTAGAGAATCAAGGCCACGGTGTCGCGGGTGACGTCCGGGCAGGATGTGATGTCGGCGCCATCGCCGCCGATCACAGGATCCAGCAGGGTCTCCCACGGAATCGAGTTGCGTGCCGGCTCGGAGAGCTTCTTGCGGGTCTTGATGAGCGAGGGCAGCGGGACGCGCAACGCCACGCGCTTGACCATCGGCATGGCGTTGATCATGTTCACCGAGACGATCGTCTCCAGCGACGTGGAGGCCCGCAGCGATTCCAGCACATGGGCCGACTTATCCCAGCAGATTGCCACTCGGGCGCCATGATCAGCGAAGGGCGGCTCCAGCTCGTGCGAGGTGTAGAGCGGATTGTGCTCCACCACGGTGGCGCCGAGCTTGAGTACCGCGTAGAAGGCGATGAGATGCTGCGGACAGTTCGGCAGCATGATGCCGACGCAGTCACCCGGACGCACGCCGAGGGCGCGCAGACCAGCGGCGCAGGCCCGAACCTGGGTGTCGAACTGGCTGAAGGTCAGTGACTTACCAAAGAAGTAGGTGGCGGGGCGGCCACCATTGATCTGGAGGTTATTGTCGTAGACATCCAGCAGGGTGGTCTCGCCATAGTCTAAGGCGTGGGGAGTCCACTCGGCGTAATACTTCAGCCACGGCTTTGAACCGGGTTCCGGTGTGGTGGTGTTTTCAGGATTGTCGGTCATGGTGGAGATGAACTCGCCTTTCGATCAGCGTGGCGTCGAAGCGTATGAGGATCCGGACGTCTTTTCTGGGGCGTGTAAGGGTCAGTTTGCCAACAGTATAACGATGAATTCCTCATGTTTTTGCGCCGAGGCTCATCGCCCGTTCTTATCTAAATCTTAACTGTGGGGTTATGTGCGGCGCACATGAGGACCTACTGCTGCACTCGATGCCGCAGTGTCAAGGCAATAGTCGCTGGTGGGTGCCGTAGGCGAGAAATTGTGTCATGAGCAGCATGTCCGCAGCGCCGCTGAATGCTGTTCAGTCGCTGTCCTGCCTGCCCACGACGGCCAGACACGAACAGCGGCCGCGATTCTGGCTGCTGAGAGCGCCGTTGCCGCAGAGTAGGGAGCTGTGGCTCGGGGACGTGAAAAAGAGCACATGTGGCCTGGCCGACTGGCGGCGACTGGGGCCCGTCCGCTCTGGGCAGGAGCGCTCTAGAATAAACAGCTATGCGTATCGCGATGATTTCCATGCATACCTCTCCGTTGCAGCAGCCTGGGCAGGGCGATGCCGGCGGCATGAACGTCTACGTGCTGGCCACGGCCCAAGCGCTCGCGGATCAAGGCATGGAAGTTGATATCTTCACCCGTGCCCACCGGCCGAGCCAGGGCGAGATCGTCCAGGTTGGCCCGCGGATTCGAGTAATCAACATCGTCGCCGGCCCCTATGAGGGCCTTGCTAAAGAGCAATTGCCGATGCAGCTCGCGGCCTTTGCCGGCGGAATGTTGGCTTTTGTGCGCTGCCACAAGCTCTCCTATGACCTCATTCATTCGCACTATTGGCTCTCGGGGCAGGTGGGCTGGCTGCTTCGGGATCTCTGGGAGGTGCCGCTGGTCCACACGGCGCACACCCTCGCCGCGGTGAAGAATGCACACCGCAGCGCCGATGACACCGAGGAATCCGAGGCGCGGCGCATCTGCGAGCAGCAGATCGTGGATAACGCCGACAAGCTGGTGGTCAATACCCTCGAGGAAGAGGACAACCTCGTCTCCTACTATGACGCCGAGCGGGACAAAATTGAGATCGTGTATCCGGGGGCGGACACGCAGCTATTTACGCCGGGCAATGATCGAGCCACCGAGCGGGCGCGCCGGGAACTGGGATTGCCTTTTAATGCCAAGGTGATTGCCTTTGTGGGCAGGCTGCAACGCTTCAAGGGCCCGCACATTCTGCTGCAGGCTGTGGCCCAGATGCTCGAGCGCGATCCGGAGCTGAATGTGCGCGTGGTGGTGTGCGGCGGGGCCTCGGGGCCGAATGCCACCGGCGAGGAGTACTACCGCCTGGCCGATAGCCTGGGGATTGGTCGGGTGGTGCGTTTTCTCGAGCCACGCCCGCCCTCCGAGCTGGTCGCGGTGTTTCAGGCCGCGGATGTGGTGGCGGTGCCGAGCTATAACGAGTCCTTCGGGCTGGTAGCGATGGAGGCCCAGGCCACGGGCACCCCGGTGGTGGCGGCCCGCGTGGGTGGTCTGCCGATTGCGGTGCGGCACGGGGAGACGGGGCTGCTCACCGATAGTCACGAAGTAGCGGAATGGGCAGCGGCCCTCACCGCGATGGTCAGCGACGATGTCACCCGCATCCAGATGGGAGAGAATGCGCGTGAGCATGCCCTGAACTTCTCCTGGGCGGCCTCGGCGGAGCGGCTACTGACCGTGTATTCCGAGGCGTTGAACTCCCCAGTGGATCAGTGTGCGCCGCGCAAGGCGCATGGCTAGCCGGTGGTCCCGCGCCTCGCGGAGTCCACAGCGAGATGTGTGAATGTGGGGCACTCAATAGCTTGAGGGCGAGACGATGATGCCTGAGCGTGGCACAATGGTGGTTATGACTGGAAAGCTAATTCTTCTCCGCCATGGCCAGAGTGAATGGAACGCATCCAACCAGTTCACCGGCTGGATGGATGTCAATCTCACCGATAAGGGCCGCGAAGAGGCGCAGCGCGGTGGACAGCTGCTCAAGGAGCAGGGTGTTCTGCCGGATCTGCTCTACACCTCGCTGCTGCGTCGCGCGATCAACACCGCCAATATCGCCCTCAACGCCGCTGACCGCCACTGGATCCCAGTAGTCCGCGATTGGCGTCTCAACGAGCGCCACTACGGTGCGCTGCAGGGCCTGAACAAGGCTGAGACCAAGGACAAGTACGGTGACGAGCAGTTCATGGCATGGCGTCGTTCTTATGACACCCCGCCGCCGGAGCTGGACGATGATTCCGAGTTCTCCCAGGCCGGGGATCCGCGCTACGCTGATCTGCCCGCCGTGCCGAAGACGGAGTGCCTGAAGGACGTCGTCGAGCGCTTCGTGCCCTACTTCGAGGAAGAGATCCTGCCGAAGGCCAAGGAAGGCAAGACCGTCCTGCTCGCCGCGCACGGTAATTCCCTCCGCGCCCTGGTCAAGCACCTGGACAAGATCTCCGATGAGGAGATCGCTGGGCTGAATATCCCCACCGGTATCCCGCTGGTCTACGAGCTCGATGCCGATGGCACGGTGCTCAACCCAGGTGGCACCTACCTGGATCCGGAGGCTGCTGCTGCCGGTGCCGCCGCCGTGGCTGCCCAGGGTGGCAAATAACCTGTCACGCTCACAGTGAGCTCACTGTGCTGTATGCCTATAACGCGGTGAGTGAAGAGGCCCGCAGTGCGTCCCGTGCGCACTGCGGGCTTTTCCGTGTGCTGAGCAGGCCTAGGCGGTGCGTGTGACACCCACGGGTGTGCTCGCGTAGCGGCATCGCCCAAACTGTGCTTGGGTGGGACACAGAACCATCACATTATTCGCAGTGATACCGCGGCCGGCCCCGTTACTCCGGTCGGTGTCAGTGAGTTATCCATGCCGCCGGCTTGGTCGGCGGCGTCGGCGAGAGAAAGCCAGAGACATGTTCTTAGTCGGAATCATCGTGGGAGCCATGGGGGCTCTCGTGATGATGCCGCTTGCGCGTTTTCTGCGGCGCTGGGCGCAGCGACGCCGCGAGGCCGAAACGATCACGGATAACCGCATCACCACGATCTCCCAGGTACTGCACCTGACGGTGCAGGGATCGCCGACGGGTGTGGCGGTGATCGATCGAAGTGGCTCGGTTGTGCTCTCTAATATGCCCGCACACGATATGGGCATTGTGCACGAGCACAGCGTGAACAAGCAGATCTGGGCCTCCGCGCTAGAGGTATTCGCCGATCAAGACTCCCGGGTGGTCTCGCTAGAGTTGCCCCGCCGGCTCGCCAGCCGCGTCTCCGCGGTGGATGCCACGGTGGCGCCGCTGACGCTCACGGATGAGCGCTTCGTCGTGGTTTATTCCACCGATGAGTCAGAGCATGTGCGCATGGAATCGGCGCGCCGCGATTTCGTGGCCAATGTCTCTCATGAGCTCAAAACCCCGGTGGGGGGTATGGCCCTGTTGGCGGAGGTGCTGCTGAACTCGGCGGATGATCCCGAGTCCGTGATGCACTTCGGCGAGCGGCTGCTCAACGAGGCGCACCGCATGTCCTCGTTGATTAATGAGCTGATCGCTTTGTCGAAGCTGCAGGGCGCAGAGAAGCTGCCCGCGATGAAGCCGGTCTCGGTGGATGAGGTGATTGACGAGGCGGTTAGTCGCAATAAGTTGACGGCCGAGACCGCCGGCATAGAGATCATTCGCGATACGCCCTCCGGGGTGCAGGTGCGCGGCGATAGCACGCTGTTGATCACCGCTATTACCAATCTGATTATCAACGCCATCAACTATTCGCCGGAGTCCACTCCCGTGACCATCTCCCAAAAGGTGGTGCATTCCCCCAGCGGAGAGAAGACCGTGCAGGTGCGGGTGACTGATCGCGGCATTGGTATTTCGGAGGAAGATCAGCAGCGCGTGTTCGAGCGTTTCTTCCGCGTGGATAAGGCGCGGTCGCGCCAGACGGGAGGTACCGGTTTGGGACTAGCGATTGTTAAACATGTCACCGCAAACCACGGTGGATCGATTAAACTGTGGTCACAGCCCAATATTGGCTCGACGTTCACCCTTGAGCTTCCCGTCTTCGATGTTCAAGAAGCGAATGAGGCTCAGCCGCTGACGTCTGAGGCCCCAGAACTTCCCGCCGATACCTCGGTCGCGGCGCCGAAGCGCGCCAGACGCGCCCTCCGCCCCCTCGGCGGGGGACGTGGGCACCGCAATGCCGAGAAGCATCCGGCTGCGCGGCAGGAAAGCTTGATGGATCGTGTGGGAATTACGAGCGCATCCCCGCATGTGGGTATGCGCAATGAAGCCAGCAGGCGGAAGGATGGCACAGACTAACCATGACGCGAATTCTGATTGTTGAGGACGAGGAATCCCTAGCGGAACCGCTGGCATTTCTGCTGGCGAAGGAGGGCTTCGAGGTAAGTACCGCCGTCGATGGCCCCTCGGCGCTGGTGGAGTTTCATAAGAAAGACATCGATATCGTCCTGCTGGACCTTATGCTTCCTGGAATGTCCGGCACCGATGTGTGTAAGCAGATTCGCCAAAGCTCCCAGGTGCCGGTGATAATGGTCACCGCCCGTGACTCGGAAATCGATAAGGTTGTGGGCCTCGAGCTCGGCGCCGATGACTATGTGACCAAGCCTTATTCTTCTCGGGAGCTCATCGCCCGTATTCGCGCGGTGCTGCGCCGCAGCAAGGAACGTGCGGTGGAGGAGGAGTTCGACGAGCAGGTGCTCAAGGGCGGCCGGGTGCGTATGGACGTGGAATCCCATACCGTCACCGTCGACGGCGAAGAGATCGCCCTGCCCTTGAAGGAATTCGATCTGCTCGAGTACCTTCTGCGCAATTCGGGCCGCGTGCTCACCCGCTCCCAGCTCATCGACCGAGTGTGGGGCGCGGACTATGTGGGCGATACCAAAACCCTTGACGTGCATGTCAAGCGTTTGCGCTCCAAGATCGAGGAGCAGCCCTCCCGGCCCCAATATCTCGTGACCGTCCGCGGCCTCGGGTATAAGTTCGAGGCCTGAGGCGCTTATCGACGCTCACTCGCCGCCACCGTGGCTGGGTGCTGCAGCGACGATCCTGCTACCTGGGTGATCAGCTCCACGAGACGCTCATAGGCGGCATCGCCCATCACCTTCCGCAGCTCCGTCTCATAGCTTTGCCACATCGGTATCTCGCTGGTGTGGCAGGAGGAGGCGGAGGTGCACCACCAATCGAAGTCCTCGCCACCATTTCCCCATGCTCGCCGCTCATACTCGGAAATGGTGGTTTTCAAAATATCGGCGCCATCGGCGCGCACGGTCCATTCCTCTTCGCGGCGCAAAGGCACCAGCCAACACACTTCCGGCTTGATCTCGGTGATGTCCTGGCCGCTGGCCACCGCATATTGGTGAAGAGCACAACCGGGGCCCGTGCCGTGTCCGTTGCGGTTGGCAAAGATGCAGGCGCCGTCGACAAGCTTCGTCTTCAGCGCCGGCTCCATCTCCCCGTCCTCGTTTTCTAGCTCATCCCATTCCAGCCAGGGCTCGATCTCGGTGGCATCGGCGGCGGCGATGTAGTCATCGACCTCCGTGGGGCGTAGCTGCCAAAAATGCGCGGGCATCTCGGCCACGGAATTGTAGAGCAGATCCTGATCGGACTCGTCTGTGAGAAAAGCCCCATGATTGCAACAGCCCACTACTCGGTTGTTTTCGTCAATCCCGAGGCATTCGGGCTGACCGAAATGGCAGCGCCAGCGGGAAGTCAGCCACGTGATGTCCACGCTGAACAGGTGATTCGGGTCCTCAGGATTGTGAAATTCCAGCCATTGCCGCGGAAAGTCAGGGGGCAATTCGCGGCCCGCGCGAATGGATCGGCCGGCGGGGGATGTCGCGGGAAAGCCAAGAAATGTCGACGTCTCATGCGGGGTGTTCACACTTTTCCAACTTAGACCCGCTACCCTAAAGTTGTGCGATTAGGTGTATTGGACGTTGGCAGCAACACTGTCCATTTGGTGGCAGTCGATGCGCGCTCGGGTGGACATCCCACCCCCATGAGCGATTGGAAGACCACGATGAAACTCGTGGAATTCCTGGACGCAGACGGCGCCCTCAATGACAAGGGACAGTCGAAGCTGATCAAGAATGTGGCAGAGGCGAGAGATCTCGCCGACACACTACGGTGTGATGAGGTGATGGCTTTCGCCACCTCTGCGGTGCGTTCCGCCACGAACCAAAAGAAGGTTCTGGATCGCGTTGAGAAAGAAGCGGGCATCAAGCTCGAGGTTCTCACCGGCGAAGAGGAAGCAGTATTGACCTTCCTTGCGGTACGACGCTGGTACGGCTGGTCTGCCGGCCGCATCATCAATCTTGATATTGGCGGTGGCTCCCTCGAGCTCTCCACCGGTACCGACGAGCATCCGGAGAAAGCATTCTCGCTTGATCTCGGTGCGGGCCGGCTCACTCATAAGTGGTTCGACACGGATCCGCCCTCGCGAAAGAAGATCAATATTCTTCGCGATTACATCGACGCCGAACTTGCGGAACCCGCTCAGCAGTTGAAGAACTGTGGCCACGCCGATCTGGCTGTGGGCACGAGCAAAACGTTCCGCACCTTGGCTCGTCTCACCGGTGCTGCACCCTCCTCGGCGGGGCCGCGCGTCAAGCGCACCCTCACCGCGCCGGGCTTGCGCCAGCTGATCGCATTTATTTCCCGCATGACAGCTAGTGACCGAGCAGAGCTCGAAGGAGTAAGCTCGGACCGTTCCCATCAAATCGTCGCCGGCGCCCTCGTTGCAGAGGCAAGCATGCGCGCCCTTGGACTCGAAAAAATCGAGATTTGCCCATGGGCGCTGCGTGAAGGGGTTATCCTTAGACGAATTGATAAGGGATTGGACTAGGAAAGGAAGCGAGTATGAGCGACCAACAGCTGACAGTCGCAGAGCTCTTAGCCCGCGCATCCAAGGAGAACGGCGATCAGGCTCCGCGTAAGCGTCGCCGGCGCCGCCGCAGCCTCGAAGAGGGCGGTGTGTCCGTTGCCGAGCTCACCGGTTCGATCCCGAAGGTAGATAAAACCCCCGAGCAGCCCAAACACACGTCTCAGCCGATCGACGCGGAAAACACCGCCCGCACGGCCGAACCCTCCCCCGAGGCAGCGACGCCTGCTCCGGAGCAGCCGGCTGCGCAGCAGCAGGAGAGCGTCGATAAGCCTGCGAGCGCCCCGGTCGAGAAGCAGAAACCCGAGGGCTTTAGTCCGAAGCTCAACCGCGTGTCGCGCGGTACTGCGGCGAAGGACAAGGACGAGACCATGGTGCTCGACGTGGTCCACGAGGGCGAAGAGCCGCGTCTGACCACCGATACCTTCAAGGCCGTGAGCCCTGCGCAGGCGTCCGCGGCAGCGGAGCAGCCAGGAGCCGCTGCACCGCAGCCCGAGACCGCGCCGGAGCCGGTGGAATCCATCGAGCGTTCGCCGGAATCCGAGGGCAGCCGCAGCGATGAGCCGCCGACCGCCACCCTCGAGGCGGTCCGCGATGAGCACACCGGCGAGCAGAAGCAGCGCGTGGCCCCCTATATGGCCGAGCCGAGCCAGCCGGCCATGCACCCCGACGCGCAAGCCGCCGAGACCCCCGAGGCGGCTGCGGAGGAAGAATCCGAGCGCTCGATGTCCATCCCCGCCATCATCGGTATGACCGTGGTGGCTGTGGTGATTGGTATCGCGATCTTCAAGGGCTTTGAATTGCTGTGGGCCAACTTCAGCAGCCTCATCACCGGCGTGCTGGCGCTGGCCGTAACCGGCGGCATCGTCGGTATCGTGCACGCGATGCGCACCGACCGCGACAAGCTCACCATGCTGCTTGCCGCGGTGGTCGGACTGGTTCTCACCTTCGGCCCCTCGCTCATCGCCGGGCTCTAACCGCCACCGGCTAGGAAACACCCCCGCTATGGAGATAATCCGGCGGGGGTTCTTTCTTGCGCTGCCAGCTACATCTGGCACAGTGGTGATATGACCAAGATTGCAGTGATTGGTGGCGGAAACATCGGTGAGGCCCTCATTTCTGGGCTCATTGCCGGTGGTATCCGCCCGCAGGATATCAACGTGTCCAACCGCCGTGAGGAGCGCGGACGCGAACTTGCGGAGCGCTTCGAGATCAACGACTACGTCGATAACTACCAGGCCGTTGAGGGCGTGGACGTGGTGTTCTTGGCGGTCAAGCCCTACATGATCGTGGATGTGCTCGAGGAAATCTCCGATTCTCTCAATGAGAACACCGAGGACGCGATCGTGGTGTCCATGGCCGCAGGCATCTCCCTGGCAGCCATGGAGGAGGTGGTCTCCGCCGGCACGCCGCTGGTCCGCGTGATGCCCAATACGCCCATGTTCGTAGGCAAGGGCGTCTCCGCCATGGCGGCGGGGCGTTTCGCCGGCGATGTCGAGATGGACACCGTCGCCGAGCTCTTGTCCGCCGTGGGCGAGGTGGTGCGGGTGCGTGAGTCGGATATTGACGTGGTGACGGCGATGTCCGGATCCTCCCCGGCCTATGTGTTCCTCATGGCCGAGGCCATGACCGACGCCGGGGTGCAGCTGGGCCTGAAGCGGGAGCTTGCGGAGCAGCTGGCCGTGAACGCCATCGATGGCGCAGCCGCCATGCTCAAGGAAGGCAGCAAATCTCCTGTGGAGCTGCGTGCCTCCGTCTCCTCCCCGGCCGGCACCACTGCCGCTGCCATCCGTTCCCTCGAGGAATCCGGATTCCGGGGCGCGTTTTATCGGGCGATGGAAGCCTGCGCGAAGCGTTCCGCAGAGCTGTCCTAAACCGGTTCGCAACAAACCCTTAAGTAGCACTTCACCCCGCCGATGGGTGGGGTGCTTCTTTTTTGTGGGGTCGCCTCACGTGCCGCTGATAGTGGCGGCGATCAATGGTGGGAGAGGCCCCGCGAGCCGCCCCTGAGATTGGAACACGGGGTTTCAACTGGGCAAATGAGGAATCCGGTAGAGAAAGGGTGAGGCGATGCAACTCACGTGCATGTATTTTCCCACCTGACTCATGTGACAGCTGAGATAAACTCCATCCCACCAGCTCGCATTCGTAACAACATTAACGCTAAGCTGTTCTCGAACACGATCGTGTCTCCATCTGCAGGAGGGGAAGCCTGCAGCGCGTTCGCGTTATGAAGGGTTTAACACTATGGCACACGAGGACAATGGCACCTTCTTGACCGTCGCAGAAGTCGCTGACATCATGCGCGTATCCAAGATGACGGTGTATCGACTCATCCACTCCAGCGAGCTGCCCGCCGTGCGGGTGGGGCGCTCCTTCCGAGTTCATGAGAAGGCCGTGAATGAGTACCTCGAGGCGTCGTTCTACGACGCCGGCTAAAACATGCTCCCGCGCCACAGTCGGTAGGCTGGGGTGCACATGTGCGGGCTGGTTATTGCGCTAGGGTGCTCTGCAGGGTGTAGCGAGGGGAATTTTATCCTCGCTCACCCTCTAGGTATGATTGCTAGCATTCGTGTGGCATCACACCCGCTCCCACTACGGGGGTGGCGGCACTCTCTTGCCGGGCGGTGCGTCTGACGATGTCCGTCCGCCTCGGCAGCGGCCTGCTGCTGTACGGCCGTCGCGGATGCGCACACTATGTATATATACGCACAACGATCTTAAGTAAGTGAGGATGCCCTATGGGTTCTGTTATCAAGAAGCGCCGCAAGCGCATGTCCAAGAAGAAGCACCGTAAGATGCTGCGCCGTACCCGCGTTCAGCGTCGTAAGCTCGGCAAGTAAGCCGCATGCGCGCGGCCCTTTGCATCACTCTAGGGCCAGCTCACACACCGCCACAGTAGAGGTTATCTACTGCTTGGCGGTGTGTTTTTATTGTCTGGGCGATTTTTAGTTCTTTTTCTTGGACTTGCCCAAGTAGCGCCAGGCACCGGTGGAGAACGCGGCGGTGATGATGGCGGGCAGGCCAAACTTGCGCACGGCCTTGCGCACATTGCGATAGTCGCGCACTTCCCAACCGCGCTGTAGGGCAGTCTTGCGGAGTTTGGCGTCGGGATTGACGGCCACTGCAGTGCCCACCATGGACAGCATGGGCAGATCATTAATGGAATCGGAATAGGCCGTGCAGCGTTGCAGGTCGAGCTGTTCTACGGCAGCGAGCGCGGCCACCGCGTGGCGCTTGCCAGAGCCGTGCAGGATATCGCCCACGAGGCGGCCGGTGAACTTACCGTCCTTTACCTCGGCCACGGTGCCCAAGGCCCCCGTGAAGCCGAATTGGCGGGCCAAGATCTGCGCCAACTGCACGGGGGTGGCGGAGACCAGCCACACCTGCTGGCCGGCGTTGAGGTGCATCTCGGCGAGCTCCTTGGTGCCAGGCCAGATCTTCTCCGACATGTGGGTCTCCACGATGTCCTCGCAGAGCTCCACGAGCTCATTGACATCGCGCCCCTTAATAAACTCCAGTGCCTGCTGGCGGCCCTCGGCCACATCATTGGCGTTCTCGGAGCCGCTGAGGCGGAACTTCAGCTGCTTATAGGCCACCGGTGCGATCTCAGAGAATTTAAAATACTTCTTCCTCGCCAGCCCCATGGCGAGCACGATGATGGAGGCGCCCTGGATCAAGGTGTTGTCCACGTCGAAAAAGGCTGCCGCAGCATGATCTTGAGGGATTTCTGGGTCTGGAGTCGTGACCGACCGAGCGGATGCTGCCTCGAAGGCGCCGGAGACGCTGGTCATGCCCGAGTCAAAGTCGGCGGGGTCGAGGCCAAAGGCCTCGGCCACTGCGGCCTCGCCGGCGGCACGCTGGGACTGCTCATCAATCGGCGGGAGGGCGCGATCTTCAAAGAAGTGGCGCAGGTTCCCGCGCGAGGTGGACCACGCCGCCAGAAATTCCGAGGGCGAGTTAGGCCCATCGAAGGGGCCGAGGGGAACGTTGTTGGAGTTCACGGCGATTATTCAGTGGCTTTCCGGGTAGGGGCTAGAGCTGATAGGCACGCCCGAAAGTGGGGCCCTTGCCATCGTATAAGGTTAGGGCGCAGCTCGCCGTCTTAATAATCACTTCGAGGATGGAGGCACCGATTCTCTATGCCCACCCACAGCGTTGAACTTATGGTCCGTGCCGGTTGTGGATCCTGTGTTCGCGTCGCCACGCAAATCGAGCCCATCGTGCGCGCCGCTGGCGCGGCATGGCAGGTGCGGGATGTGGATGAGGACCCCGAGCTTGCCATGGAGTTTGGCGACCGTGTGCCGGTGGTTGTGGTGGACGATGAGGAGTTCGCGTGCTGGGAAGTAGACAGCGACGAGTTAGCCAACACTTTGTTGGCTTGAAGGTGAAAGCAGACTAGCGTTCTTATCAGCCTTTAATGTGACTGATGAGGAAGCGGTGAGCTATTTCAATGAGCGTGCTAGTTGTGGGAATGTCCCACCGGTCGGCACCTGTGTCGTTGCTTGAACAGCTCAGCATGGATGATGATGCAGCGATTCGCGTTGCGTCGACTCTGATTACCCGCCCCTCGCTCACCGAGGCCCTCATTGTCTCTACCTGCAACCGAGTAGAGGTGTACTGTGTCACCTCCTCGTTCCACGCCGGAGTCCACGAAGTGGTGGATGTCCTGCACGAATACAGTGGGGTAGACATCGATACGCTGCGCGCCAAGCTCTATGTGCGTTATGCCGACGCTGCGGCCGAGCACATGCTCATGGTTACCGCCGGATTGGATTCCATGGTGGTGGGGGAGCAGCAGATCATCGGGCAGGTGCGTCACGCCTACCAGCTCGCCTCGAAGTCAGCCACTGCCGGCCCTGCCCTGCACTCTCTGACCCAGACAGCCCTGCACACCGGCAAGCGCGTCCACACCGAGACCGCCATTGATGAGGCGGGGGCATCCATGGTCTCCTTCGCCCTTCAGCAGGCGGTGGCCGAGATGGGCCGCGAGGAGGAGGGCCTCCCCCTGAAGGGGGTTAGCGTCCTTGTGCTCGGCGCGGGGGCGATGGCCTCGCTGGCGTCCACTCATGTGGGCCGTATGGGGGTAGAGCGGCTCATCGTGAGTAACCGCACCTACGAGCGGGCGCAGAATCTGGTGGCGCACGCCCTCGAAGCAGGGGTGAACGCCCAAGCGATCCGCTACGAAGATCGGGCATCGGTGCTCAACGAGGTGTCCATGGTGGTCTCTGCGACCGGCGCCGATGGCTTCACCATCAACGCCAGCGACATCCCCGCCGACCATCCCGGTCTCGTGGCCGTGGATCTCTCCCTCCCGCGCGATCTGGACGATGCTATCGATGAATGCGCTGGCTGCCACCTGATCAATATCGAGAAGCTGCACGAGCATGCCGATGGCGAGACCTCGCAGGTGCACGCCGAGTCGCTGCGCATTGTGCGCGATGCCCTCGAGCAGTTCACCTCCCAGCAACGCGTTCGCGAGGTGGCTCCCGCGGTCTCGGCGCTGCGGAAGCACGCTGCCGAGCTGGTGGAGGCCGAGATGGGGCAGCTGCTGCGGCGTACCCCAGGCATGGAGGATACCGACCGCAATGAGGTCAATCGCACCGTGCGACGCATCGTCGATAAGCTGCTGCATCAGCCCACGGTGCGGGTGAAGCAGCTGGCAGCCCGCTCGGGCACCGTCACCTATGAAACCGTGATTCAGGAGCTTTTCGGGCTACAGGATCCGGTGCTGGGGCGCTCGATTGCCGTGGCGATGGATGAGCTGCCCGGAAATATGGGGCACATGCCGGTGCGGGCCGAGTCCGTAGCGGAGACCTACCCCTCCACGCTGAGCGTCAGCGAGTAGTCTTAATGGGCATGTTTCGGATTGGTACTCGCGGATCTCAACTTGCCACTACACAAACCGGCCATGTGCGCGATGCACTGGCCGAGCTCGGCTACGATGCCGAATTAACCATCATCACCACCCCGGGTGATAAGAACATGTCGCCGGTGGAGCGAATCGGCGTCGGCGTGTTCACCCAGGCGCTGCGCGAGGCCATGGCCCGCGGCGAATGTGATCTGGCGGTGCACTCCTTCAAGGATCTTCCCACCGCCCCCGATGATCGTTTCGTGCTCGTCACTCCGACTCGGGAGGATCGTCGTGAGGCCCTCATCGCTCGTGACGGGCTCACCCTCGATGAACTCCCCGAGAACGCTACCGTGGGCACCTCCGCGCCGCGGCGTATCGCCCAGCTGCGGGCGTTGCGCCCCGATCTGGATATCCGTCCCCTGCGCGGCAATATCGACACCCGCATGGGCAAGGTGCTGCATGGAGAGCTTGACGCCGTGGTGCTGGCTGCAGCGGGGCTTACTCGCGTCGGACAGCTCGATCGCGCCACGGAGCTTTTCGACGCCACCCGCCTGATGCCCGCTCCCGCCCAAGGCGCCCTCGCTATCGAATGCCGAGCCGAAGACACGCACGCCGTTACGGCGATTCGGGCCCTGGCTGATACCTCGGCCGAGGTCTGCGCTGCCGCCGAGCGTGCCGTACTGGCCACCCTAGAAGCCGGCTGTACCGCGCCGGTGGCTGCCCATGCCGAGCTCAGCGAGGGGCAGCTGAGTCTCACCGCCGGTGTCTTTGCGCTAGATGGCAGCGCCCAGCTGGTGCATGGTGCCAAAGGTGCTGCCGAGAGCAAGGAGCAGGCCCGCGCGCTGGGTGCTGCGGTGGCCCGAGAGCTGCTCTCGCAGGGCGCCTCCGAACTGGTGGCTGCCTCCTAAACCCGCGCGCCTAGACGAGCGCGCCCGTTGCGCATGACTACGTTTTATCGCGCTCTAGCGTGTTCTGGCGGCGCCCCGGACAGCACATTGTTGCACTCCGCGGGCGCCGTTCGTGTCTCTTGCTATCCCGTTTGAGCTGGGAAAATAAAAAAGTTGAGCGAATCGGGAACAACTTTGTAGGAAGTGCCGTTGTATGAGGTGAAAAGTTGAGTTAGCTTCACTCAAGAAGGTTGGCGATTATGGCGAGAGTTTGTTAGCGTAGTCGCAGACATTGAGTGAGCAATGCTCAACTCGATGAATACAAATGAGGCCCGTCCGAGTGGGCGGGCACAAACGTACAAACGTACACAGGAGGACAACGCAACTATGGGACGTGCAGTAGGCATTGACTTGGGTACCACCAACTCGGTCGTATCCGTGCTTGAGGGTGGCGAGGCAACCGTTATCGCTAACTCCGAAGGCTCCCGGACCACCCCTTCGGTGGTTGCATTCGCAAAGAACGGCGAGGTTCTGGTCGGTCAGTCCGCGAAGAACCAGGCCGTCACCAACGTCGATCGCACCGTGCGCTCCGTCAAGCGCCACATGGGCAGCGACTGGACGGTTGAGGTCGACGACAAGAAGTACACCCCGCAGGAAATCTCCGCTCGCACGCTGATGAAGCTCAAGCGCGACGCTGAGTCTTACCTAGGTGACGATGTCACCGACGCCGTGATCACCGTTCCCGCTTACTTCGAGGACGCACAGCGCCAGGCCACCAAGGAGGCCGGTCAGATCGCAGGCCTGAACGTGCTGCGTATCGTGAACGAGCCCACCGCCGCCGCTCTGGCCTACGGCCTAGAGAAGGGCGACAAGGAGCAGACCATTCTGGTCTTCGACCTCGGTGGCGGTACCTTCGACGTCTCCCTGCTGGAGATCGGCGATGGCGTGGTCGAGGTTATGGCCACCGCTGGCGACAACGAGCTGGGCGGCGATGACTGGGATCAGCGCATCGTGGACTGGTTGGCTGAGAAGTTCAAGAGCTCCCACGGTATTGACCTGACCAAGGACAAGATGGCTCTGCAGCGTCTGCGCGAGGCTGCCGAGAAGGCCAAGATTGAGCTGTCTTCTTCGCAGCAGGCATCCATCAACCTGCCCTACATCACCGTGGACTCCGAGAAGAACCCGCTCTTCCTGGATGAGACCCTCACCCGCACCGAGTTCCAGCGCATCACCCAGGATCTGCTGGACCGCACCAAGGCCCCCTTCAACCAGGTAGTCAAGGACGCAGAGATCTCCGTGTCCGATATCGACCACGTGGTGCTCGTCGGTGGCTCCACCCGTATGCCGGCCGTCTCCGAGATGGTCAAGGAACTCTCCGGCAAGGAGCCGAACAAGGGCGTGAACCCGGACGAGGTTGTGGCCATGGGTGCTGCTCTACAGGCCGGCGTGCTGCGCGGCGAGGTCAAGGACGTGCTGCTGCTCGACGTCACCCCGCTCTCCCTCGGTATTGAGACCAAGGGTGGCGTGATGACCAAGCTCATCGAGCGCAACACCACCATTCCGACCAAGAAGTCCGAGACCTTCACCACCGCAGAGGACAACCAGCCCTCCGTGCAGATCCAGGTGTTCCAGGGCGAGCGCGAGATGGCATCCGCCAACAAGCTGCTCGGCTCCTTCGAGCTCGGTGGCATTGCCCCAGCGCCGCGCGGCGTGCCGCAGATCGAGGTCACCTTCGACATCGATGCCAACGGCATCGTGCACGTGACTGCAAAGGACAAGGGTACCGGCAAGGAAAACACCATTAAGATCCAAGACGGCTCCAGCCTGTCTCAGGAAGACATCGACCGCATGGTCAAGGATGCTGAGACTCACGCCGAAGAGGATAAGAAGCGCCGCGAGGAGCAGGAGGTGCGCAACTCTGCGGAGTCCATGGCGTACCAGACCCGCAAGTTCCTCGAGGAGAACTCCGAGAAGGTCTCCGAGGACATCAAGAAGAAGGTCGAAGACGCTGCCAACGGCGTGGACGAGGCGCTGAAGGGCGATGACCTCGATGCCATTAAGGACGCCGTGGACACCCTGTCCAAGGAGTCCCAGGAGATGGGCAAGGCCCTCTACGAGGCCGAGGCTGCCCAGGGCGCTACCCAGGCTGAGGGCGCCGACCCGGCCGCTGATGACAATGTTGTCGACGCTGAGGTTGTCGACGAGGAGGATGAGAAGAAGTGACCCACCCAGGCGAGATGCCCGATAACCCGGGCGATCCCGACGCCACGGATGAGGCCAACTACTCTCCGAACGAGGCGGAAGCCGCCGCTGCTGAAGCGGCGGCCGATGCCGAGGCCAGTGCAGCAGGCGCCGAGGAGGTAGTGGATCCCCTCGACGAGGAGATCAACGAACTGCTCGATGAGGAGGCAGCGCTCGCCGACGCCGACGCCACCGAGGCTGAGGAAGCGGCAGCGGCCGAGGACCCCGCCGAGGCACAGATCGCGGAACTCACCGAGGATCTCAAGCGCGTGTCTGCCGAGTACGCCAACTATCGTCGGCGCACCGAGCGGGAACGCGAGGGCGTGATCTCCACCGCCACGGTGAAGGTGCTCAAGGAATTGCTTCCTATCCTCGATGATCTTGACATGGCTGAACAGCATGGCGATCTCGAGCAGGGGCCCCTGAAGCCCTTCGCGGAGAAGCTCCGCAGCACGGTCAGCGGTGTGGGGCTCAAGCGCTTCGGCGAGACCGGCGATGAGTTCAACCCCTCGATCCACGAGGCCATCCAAGATGCCTCGACTGGAGAAGAGAAGGCTCTCGGCACCGTGGTGCGCCCCGGCTACCAGTACAAGGACACAGTCGTGCGCGCCGCTATGGTGATCATCGACGACCCAGTAGAGGATCAAGAATAAAAAGCCCACGATATCGTGTAGCGGAAGGAGGGGACTGTACGTCTTATGGCACAGCGTGAATGGGCAGAAAAAGACTATTACGCGGACCTCGGGGTCTCCTCGTCCGCTTCCCAGGCCGACATCAAGCGCGCCTACCGGAAACTGGCACGAGACAACCACCCCGACACCCACCCAGGTGACACCCAGGCGGAAACCCGCTTCAAGAAAGTCGCCGAGGCGTATGACGTCATCGGCGATGAGCAGAAGCGTAAAGAATATGACGAGATGAAGGCCATGCTCTCCTCGGGCATGGGCGGATTCGGTCGCGGTTTCGGCCAGAGAGGAGGCGCCGGATTTCCCGGCGGGTTTCGCTCGACGTCGACGGAGGACTTCGACATCTCGGACCTCTTCGGGCAAACGGGCGGCGGACCCAGTGGAGGCTTTTCTAGTGAAGGCGGTCTGGGGGATATCTTCGGTGGCATTTTCAACCGCGGCGGTGGTGCTCGCCACGCAACTCGGCCGACGCGAGGATCGGACGTAGAAACCCAGATCACTCTGGATTTCCGCGAAGCCACCAAGGGCACCACCATCCCGCTCCGGCTCACCGGCGATGCCCCCTGCAATAAGTGTCACGGCTCGGGCTCCGCCTCTGCGAAGCCCGCCACCTGCGGGGTGTGCAACGGCACCGGCTATGAGTCGGAGAGCAAGGGTACCTTCGGCTTCTCTAAGCCGTGCAGCAACTGCAATGGCTCCGGTACTAAGATCACTGACCCCTGCTCGGCCTGTAGCGGCACCGGCACCGTCAACCGCACCCGCTCGATCACCGTGAAGGTGCCTGCGGGCGTGATTGACGGCCAGCGGGTACGCCTCGCCGGCCAGGGCGAGGCGGGGCCGAATGGATTGCCCTCGGGCGATCTCTTCGTCACCGTTCACGTCCGCCCGGATCCGGTATTCACCCGCTCCGGCGACGATCTCGAGCTGACCGTGCCGATCTCCTTCGCGGAAGCGGTCTTGGACAGCACGGTGACAGTGCCCACTCTCGACGGCCCCGTCACGGTGCGTTTACGGGAAAACACCCCCAATGGCCGCACCCTGCGGGTACGCGGCAGGGGAGTGCCCAAGCGTGATGGCACCAAGGGCGATCTGCTGGTCACCGTAGAGGTGGTGGTTCCGGATCATCTCGACGCCGGCGCTACCTCGGCGCTGCGCAGCTACGCCCAGGCCGAGAAAGACTCCGGCTTTGACCCGCGGAAGGATTGGGCCGGACAGGACTAAGCACGGGAGCCCACCCAGCCAGCGCTGGGTAGGCCTCCACCCAAGGGGGCGCCATCGCAGACGCGCGGCGGTGTTCCAACGACCACCGGATGTGAGTGAGGAGGTGTCTTCCTAGCGTCATGACTCAACAGAATGACCACTCTGAACACACGGAAGTCTATGTGATCTCCGTGGCAGCGGAACTAGCGGGCATGCACGCCCAGACGCTTCGCACGTACGACCGCATCGGGTTGGTGACGCCGCAACGCACCCGCGGCGGTGGGCGACGCTATTCGCCCAGCGACGTCGAATTGCTCCGGAAAATTCAGAAGCTCAGCCAAGAAGACGGCGTGAATCTCGCCGGAATCAAGGCGATCATCGAACTCAGCCATGAGAATGATCGCCTGCGCCAGGCAAATGAAGAGCTCAGCGAGGATCTCACGGCGCTCGAGCGCGAAGTGCATGAACTGCGCCGCAACGCTGGGCGCAAGCGCGGCGAGATCGTGCACGTGCCCCGTTCTACCGCGGTGGTGGCGTGGGAGCCGCGCCGCTCCCGCAGCCGCCCGCAGCACTAAAAACCTCCCGCCACCCACGACGCCTCAGACCGGGCTCGTGGGTGGTGGTGTATCTGCGGCAGGGGAGCCGGTAGCGCGGACAGACGCCGACATGCGCCGAGAAATGCGGAGATATGCGGGGCGCAGTGGGGACGGGAAGCGCTAGTGAAAAACGTTATCGGCAATGGTTGAAAATCTGGGTATGCTGGAGGGTTGCACAATGACCTCTCTATAACCCTTAAGGAGTGGCACTTTTATGACAGCCACCGTTGCTGGAATCATCGCCCGTGAAAAAGGCGCGCCCGTAGAAAAGGCGCAGATAATTATTCCCGATCCTGGCCCCACCGATGTGGTGGTGGATATCAAGGCCTGCGGGGTGTGCCATACCGATCTGGCCTATCGTGATGGCGACATCGAGGATGCCTACCCCTTCTTGCTCGGCCACGAGGCGGCCGGCGTGGTCTCCCAGGTGGGTGAGGATGTCACCTTCGTTGCCGAGGGCGACTTCGTGGTGCTCAACTGGCGAGCCGTGTGTGGTGAGTGTCGAGCCTGTAAGCGCGGCGAGCCCAAGTACTGCTTTAGTACCCACAATGCTTCGCAGCCCATGACTCTCGAGGACGGCACCGCACTCAGTCCCGCACTGGGTATCGGCGCCTTCGCGGAGAAAACTCTGGTGCACGAAAAGCAGTGCACCAAGGTGAATCCGGCAGAGGATCCGGCTGCAGCTGGGTTGCTCGGCTGCGGCGTGATGGCTGGACTGGGGGCGGCGGTCAATACCGCTGATATCTCCCGCGGCGAGTCCGTGGCCGTGTTTGGCTGCGGTGGCGTGGGTATGGCGGCCATCGCCGGGGCGGTGGTGAACCAGGCCCGCACTGTGATCGCAGTGGATGTGGACCAGCGAAAGCTGGATGCTGCCACCGACTTCGGTGCTACCCACACCATCAACTCCTCCGAGCTATCGGAGGAGCAGGTGATCGAGCGCGTCCGCGAAATCACCGATGGTTTCGGCGCAGATGTGACCATCGACGCCGTGGGGATCATGCCCACCTGGCGCCAGGCCTTCTATTCCCGCGATCATGCAGGTCGCATGGTGATGGTGGGCGTGCCGAACCTGAGCGATCATATCGATATCCCGGCAATCGACTTCTATTCCCGCGGTGGCAGCCTGAAGCCGGCGTGGTACGGCGATTGCTTGCCGGAGCGTGACTTCCCCGCTTTCGTGGACCTGCACCTCCAGGGGCGTTTCCCGCTGGACAAGTTTGTGTCCGAGCGTATCGAGCTGGAAGCTGTGGAAGAGGCCTTCGCCACCATGAAGGCCGGCGACGTCCTGCGTAGCGTGGTGGTGATCTAGCGATGTTCCGAGTTGATCATGTAGAAACCAGTGGCACCTTTGCCCTCGATGGGGGCGAATGGGATGTGGACAACAATATCTGGATCGTCGGTGACGACTCCGAGGTCTACATCATCGATGCCGCCCACGAGGCCCAGCCGATTATCGACGCCGTTGCGAGCCGTCGCGTCCGCGGCATCCTGTGCACGCACGCCCACAATGACCACATCACCGTGGCTCCAGAGCTGTCCACCCGCCTAGATGCGCCGATCTATGTGCATCCAGGTGATGAGATGCTGTGGCAGCAGACTCACCCTGATATCGCCCACGAGGCGCTGCGCGAGGACATGCTTTTCGACGTCGGCGGCGCGGAGATGAGCGTGTTGAACACCCCCGGCCATTCGCCGGGATCGTGCTGCTTCTACGTGCCGGAGGCCGCAGAGCTCTTCAGTGGCGACACCCTCTTCCAGGGCGGGCCGGGAGCCACGGGCCGTAGCTACAGCAGCTTCGACACCATCATTCACTCGCTGCGTACCTCCGTGCTGGAGCTGCCTGCCGAGACGATTGTGCGCACCGGCCACGGTGATCACACCACCATTGGTAGCGAGGCGCCCCACTTGGAGGAGTGGATTAAGCGCGGCTACTAGGGCTGATGTGGCTGGAGACATTGCGCGAACGGTCTGAGTGAGTTACCGGCACCGTTCGCGCTGGTGTGTCGTGGGTCATGTGCGCCACATTAAGAATATGCGTAGGCTGTGTGGCACATCACTACCAACGGGTAGTGGTGGTGCAGAAAGCCCCCACCCCGCGGTGCCATGGATATGGTCCGACGAGAGATACGGAGAACACAGCATGACTGTCTACGCGCATCCCAATTCCGAGGGCTCGATTGTGTCCTTCCGCGAGCGTTATGACAACTTCATCAATGGCGAGTGGACCCCACCGGCCAGCGGCGAGTACCTAGACAACATCACGCCGGTCACCGGCGAGGTGTTCTGTCAGTTCGCTCGCGGCAAAGAGGAAGACATCAATCTGGCCCTCGACGCGGCGCACGCCGCCAAGGAGGAGTGGGGCCACACCGCCCCGGCGGAACGCGCGATGGTGCTGAACAAGATCGCCGAGCGCATCGAAGAGAATGTGGAAAAGCTCGCAGTAGCCGAGACCTGGGAGAATGGTAAGCCGGTGCGCGAGGCCCTGGCAGCCGACATCCCGCTGGCCGCCGACCATTTCCGCTACTTTGCTGGTGTCACCCGCACCTTGGAAGGTCATACCTCCCAGATCGATCGCAACACCGTGGCCTATCACTTCAAGGAGCCACTCGGCGTGGTCGGGCAGATCATTCCGTGGAACTTCCCCATCCTCATGGCTGCGTGGAAGCTCGCCCCGGCGCTGGCCGCCGGTAACTGCGTGGTGCTCAAGCCCGCAGAGCAGACCCCAGTATCGGTGCTCTATCTCATGGAGCTCATCGCCGATCTGCTGCCCAAGGGTGTGGTGAACATCGTCAATGGCCTCGGCAAAGAGGCCGGCGCGGCGCTGACCTCCTCCCGTCGTATCGCCAAGGTGGCCTTCACTGGTTCCACCGAGGTGGGCAAGATGATCAACAAGGCAGTGGCCGATCAGGTGATCCCGGTGACCTTAGAGCTGGGCGGCAAGTCGCCTTCGGTGTTCTTCAGCGACATCATGAGCAAGGACGATGAGTTCCTGGACAAGTGCGTCGAGGGCGTGGTCATGTTCGCTCTGAACTCCGGCGAGGTGTGCACCTGCCCCTCGCGCGCCCTCATCCAAGAGGACATCGCAGATGAGTTCATCGCCCGCGTGGTGGAACGCACCAAGAAGATCAAGGTGGGCAACCCCCTCGATTCCGAGGTGATGCTGGGTGCCCAGGCCTCGCAAGAGCAGCTGGACAAGATTTCCGGCTACCTTACCTCCGGCCCAGCCGAGGGTGCTGAGGTGCTCACCGGCGGCAACGTGGCCAAGCTCGAGGGCAGCCTCGACGGCGGCTTCTATGTGGAGCCCACCATCATGCGGGGCGAAAACTCGATGCAGATCTTCCGCGAGGAGGTATTCGGTCCCGTGTTGGTGGTCACCACCTTCAAGGACTTTGATGAGGCCATCGAGATCGCCAATGACACCAACTACGGCCTCGGCGCCGGTGTGTGGACCCGCGATCAAAACACCGCCTACCGCGCCTCCCGCGCCATTCACGCCGGCCGCGTGTGGGTGAACCACTATCACAGCTACCCAGCCGGTGCTGCTTTCGGTGGTTTCAAGGAGTCCGGTATTGGCCGCGAGAACCACGCCATGATGCTCGATCACTACACCGAGACCAAGTGCGTGCTCACCTCCTATGACCCCAAGCCCACTGGGCTGTTCTAAACACACTCCCGAGTGATGATTCCGGCGCCGTGGCCCCAGTACTGCTGGGAGCGCGGCGCCGGTGGCGTTTAGCGGTGGGCGAGTCTGCCCAGGCGAGCAAGGAGCTCGGGATCATCCCAGTAGCTGGTGTGCGTGTGCGTACCGCGCCACACCTCCGCGCCGAAGCTGGAGGAGCTGGGATCTGGGCCGTGCACCCCGAAGTGGGGATCGGGTGTGAGCGCGATGATGTCCGCGCTGCCGGTCAGGGCCACTACATCTGTCGCCTCGGTATCAAAGACCAGCTCCTCGCGGTGGCGTGCGCCCACCCCGGGCGAGCCGAGCAGCACCAACGCATCGGTGGCCAGCCCCTCCTCGCGGGCGGCCATGCCGGCCACGGTAGAGCCATAGGAATGGCCGAGGGTCAGCAGCCGTGGCTCTGCCACGCGCTCCTCGCTGGGGCCTTCCCCTGCGGCGATGGCGTGGCGGCGCTCGCGTAGCGATTGCTGGAAGGCGCGCAATTCCTCGCTGCCATGCAGGGCGCTGTCACGGGAGAGCGCTTGGCCGAGGTTGCTGGGGGCGCTATAACCCATCCACATCACCGCGGCGCCGCCGGTGGCGTTGGCGATCGAGCGGGTGCGCTCAAGATAGGTGCCCCAGCCGGAGATATCGGAGGAGCCCACTCCGGCGACCACGGTGGTGATCGACTCGGCCGAATCTATATCACCCACCGCCACTACGAGCCGTCCATCCGATGCCTCCAGCACGGTGACATCGGGGTTCTCCGCCAGCAGGGGCTGAATCTCCTGCGGTGCTTGGGCGCGCTGCAACACATCGATGTCGCGGGCGGGAAGCTCCGCATAATCCGCCAATCGGGAGGTCGGGGCCGGCAGTTGCGTGCCGCAGACACGGGCAATCTCGGCGCCACAGAGCGCGTCGAGCCCGCGGCCGGTGGCGAGGAGAAACATCCGCATCTGCTGGTGCAGCTGCAGAGCCGGCAGGCCGGCGGCTGCAGCTAAGGGCGCGGTGGCGCGAAGCCCCTCCCAGAGGGTTTCGAGGTGCCGCTGGAAAGGGAGCGCGGCCTCCAGCACTGAAGCGAGCTGCTGCATCTGCGAAGCCGAGCGCGCCGCGGGGACCTGCACCTGCTCCTCATGCTGGGCGGCAGCATCGAACGCTGCACCGCGTACTCCTTCGCTCACAGCCTGTTGCCAGCGGTGAATATTACTGTCGATCTGTCGGGACACCTCCACCGCGAGGGCCACATAGCGTTCAGCGATCTCGGCCATCTCCCCGGAATCAAGGGGAAGTTGTCGGCCGCGAGTGACCAGATGCGTCATCGCAGCGCCCCTCCGATCCGCTGGGTGAGGTTCTCTGCGAGATGCTCATTGCAGGTGAAACAGCGGTGGACGAACTCCTCGACGCTGCGGGTGTGCTGGGTGAGCGCGGCGTCGACAAGCGACAGCCTGCGGGTGAGGTGGCCATTGGCGGCGCGGAGGGCGAGGCTGGTGAAGGCCGGCATGGCTGGCTCAGGTGGGCGCACGCTCACCGTGGCGGCGCGAAAGAGCGGGGAGACACTGTGTGGGCTAAAGCTGAGTTCATTCATGGCGCTCACTATGCGCCAGCCGCAGTACCCAGACGAGAGCGCGCCGTCGCGTTGTGTGGATAACCCAGAGTTATGCACATACGCTGGTGTTATGAAAGCAGCACTAGTGCAAATTCTGAGTAGCGATGATAAAGAAGCCAACCGTGAGCAGGTATTCGAGAAGGCCCGGGAGGCGGCCGCTCAGGGCGCGGAGCTGATCGTGTTCCCAGAGGCCACCTCGCAGGCCTTTGGCACAGGTCGGCTGGATCAGAAGGCGGAGCCGCTCGATGGCCCCTTCGCCACTGCAGTCGCCGAGTTAGCCACCGACCTCGACGTGGTGATCGTGGTGGGCATGTTCTGCACTGCCGACACCATTGAGCGCGACGGGAAAGAGGTCAATCGCGTAGATAATGTGGCGCTGGTGACAGGGCGCGGGCTGCATGCCGGCTATACAAAAATCCATTGCTATGACGCCTTCGGATTCCGCGAATCAGACACCGTCCGCGCCGGCCATGAGCTGCTGGTGGTGGATGTGCCGAGTAGTAGCGGCGAGTCGTGGACGCTGGGCTGTGCCATCTGCTTCGATGTGCGTTTCCCCGAGCAGTTTAAAGATCTCGCGCGGGACAAAGGAGCCGAGGTGATCGTGGTGCCCACCTCCTGGCAGGACGGTGAGGGCAAGCGGGAACAGTGGCGCGCACTCACCACTGCCCGCGCCTTGGATTCCACCTGCTACATTCTGGCTGCGGCCCAAGCGCGCCCTGGCGGAGCAGCGAAAGCTGGGGAGGATGACGGCCCCACCGGCATCGGGCATTCCCGCGTGGTGGGGCCGGCGGGGCAGGTGCTCGCCGAGGCCGGCTATGAGCCGGAGATCCTGTACGTGGAGCTCGACCGCGAGCAGCTGAATGCGGCGCGACGCTCTATTCCCGTGCTGCTCAACGAGGCGGAATACAGCTAGCACCGCCTAAGTCCGCTCTCCGTGCTACCCGAGCGGGATGGTGTGAATCCGCGCGGGATCGATTCCGGTGTCGAGCAGCCGCCTGCGTGCGGGGAGGATGAAGTTGCCGCCACCGTGGATGAATATGTCGTGGTTGCGCCACGCGCTCAGCGCAGAGTGCGACCCAGCGTGCACGGGAGGAGTGGTGCGCATGGCCACCTCGGTGGGGGAGCCGATATTGAGATTCAGGCCCGTTGGTAGCTGGGAGTGGGTGGTGTCGTGGGCCCAATAGGGGTTGTCGGGGGAGTCCACGCAGGGATAGACCCGCAGCCATGGCTGGGTGGCGGACAGCTGCATGAGTGTGGAGAGATCGTAGAGCTCGGCGGGGAACTCGGCGCCATAGAACAGCGTCACATTAGGTGCGGTGTGCACGGTGGTGGCGGCGGTGCTCTCGCCTGCTCTGAGTACAGAGTTGGCGTGGACGCGCATCTGCTGCTCAGCGAGATCGAAGATCATCGAGCGCAGCAATGCGAGGCCATGAGTGTGGGCGAGCATGAGCACGTCACGGTCACCGGGGATGGCGAGAGTGCCGAGGGGGTTGCCGATCCACCACACATCGCCGGGCCGGGCGAGGCCGAACATGGGCGAGCATCGTCCTCGCTGGTTGATGCGCACGTGGAACTCGATGAAGCCTTGGGCGTTGCTGGGGTTGGCGGGGGAGAGGAAGCGCCATTCGCCAGGGATGAGGTTGGCATTGCAGGGCACAAACTGTCCCGCGCGGTAGGGGATGGGCCGGTCGGTGACCACGCGCACCACGCTGACGCGCTTGGTGCGGCGCTCCACCTCGACTACCTCCGCCCGATACAGTGCAGGGATGCCACGGTGTTCCTCTGCGATCATTGCCGAGGCCATGATGTCGCAGGCTCTGCTGACAGCTTCTTGGGCGCCGAGCACATGGCCGACGGACATATCGGCGCAGTTTTCGAGGATGCCGCGGTTGATGATGCGGCCGAACTCGGGAAGGCGGTGCACCGGCACCCGAAATTTGCGGTGATCGCGCCCGAGCTGGGCGATGATGCGTTGCATGCGCGGGCTGAGCTCGCCGCTGGCGGGGGTGTTGCGCAGCAGCTGCTCGAGCACAGGCACGAGAAAGTAGTGGCGTTGCTGCGGTGTAGCGGAGAAGAGGATGGCGACATCGGGGAGCGTGGTTATGAGTCGTTCATAGGTGGTGGTTCGAAACGCCTCTGCACGGGAGACAAGGCGCTCTGCGATATCACTCAGATCCTCTGTGGCCATGGCCCTATTCTGCACCATTTCGCAGTGAGCTGGGAACTGGAGCCAGAGTTGAGGCTGGGGTGCTCAACTTTTTCTGAAAATATTTCTGCTTGAGTGGAACAGACTCAAGTTTTGGTGCGTTATAGAGAGTGAATCCCCCACGAGGCGATCGAGCATGGTGCTTATCTACTCCACCTACTCTGCTCCCGCCGCGTGGGAGAGATATAACGACATTGATAAATGAGAGGAAAGAACGAACATGGCAGGGTTTAACCCCACAACAAAGACCTCTGAGGCGCTACAAGAAGCCCTGAAGCTCGCCAGCGCCGAGGGGAATCCCGATATCCGCCCCGCCCACATCTTGGTGGCCATCTTGGAACAGGAGGAGGGCATTGCCTCCCCAGTGCTGAAGGCATCGGGCGCCGATCCGAAGGCTATTACTGCCAAGGCGCGGGATCTGGTGACGTCCTATCCCAGCGCCGAGGGGCAGGGGATGGCGAATCCGCAATTTAACCGCGATGGGCTCAACGCCCTCACCGCCGCCCAAGAACTGGCCGGCGAGTTGGGCGATGAGTTTGTCTCCACCGAGGTGCTGCTGGCTGCGATTGCTCGCGGCAAGGATGATGCCGCGCAGCTCTTGCAGGGCGCCGGCGCCACCTATGACGTGATTAAAAACGCCTTTCCTTCGGTGCGTGGTGGGCATAAGGTGACCACCGAGGATCCCGAGGGCCAGTTCCAAGCGCTAGAAAAATACTCCACGGACCTAACGGCCCGTGCGCGCGAGGGCAAGATTGATCCCGTAATCGGCCGTGACGCCGAGATTCGCCGTGTGGTGCAGGTGCTTTCGCGGCGCACGAAGAATAACCCCGTGCTCATCGGTGAACCCGGCGTGGGTAAAACCGCCATTGTGGAGGGGCTTGCTCGACGCATCGTGGCCGGCGATGTGCCGGAGTCGCTGCGCGGCAAGACCCTCATCAGCCTCGATCTGGGCTCGATGGTGGCCGGCGCGAAGTATCGCGGCGAGTTCGAGGAGCGGCTCAAGGCTGTGCTTGATGAGATCAAGGGCGCCGAGGGCGAGATTGTCACCTTTATTGATGAGCTCCACACCATTGTCGGCGCTGGCGCTACGGGCGATTCCGCCATGGATGCCGGCAACATGATTAAGCCCATGCTGGCGCGTGGCGAGCTGCGTCTCGTTGGTGCCACCACCTTGGAGGAGTACCGCAAGTACATCGAAAAGGATGCCGCGCTCGAGCGCCGCTTCCAGCAGGTGTATGTGGGTGAGCCGTCGGTGGATGATGCCGTCGGTATTCTGCGCGGGCTGAAGGAGCGCTATGAGGTGCACCATGGTGTGCGCATCCAGGACTCCGCCTTGGTGGCCGCCGCCGAGTTGTCCAACCGCTACATCACCAACCGCTTCCTACCCGATAAGGCGATCGACTTGGTAGATGAGGCGGCCTCGCGGCTGCGCATGGAGATCGACTCCTCCCCGCAGGAGATTGATGAGCTCGAGCGCATCGTCCGGCGCCTAGAAATCGAAGAGATGGCACTGGCGAAGGAAAGCGATGCGGCCTCGCAGCAGCGCCTCGCGAAGCTGCGCGAGGAGCTGGCCGATGAGCGAGAGAAGCTCGGCGAGTTGAAGGCGCGGTGGTCCAATGAGAAGAGCGCGATCGATGAGATGCGCGACGCCAAGGAAGAGCTCGAGCGGCTGCGCTCCGAGTCCGAGATTGCGGAGCGAGACGGCGACTATGGCAAGGTGGCCGAGCTGCGCTACGGCAAGATCCCGGAGGTGGAGAAGAAGGTCGCCGCCGCCGAGTCGCAGGTGAAGGATGGCCAGACCAACGCCATGGTGGCCGAGGAAGTCACTCCCGATGTAATCGCCGAGGTGGTCAGCTCGTGGACGGGTATTCCCGCCGGCAAGATGATGCAGGGCGAAACCGAGAAGCTCCTGCACATGGAAGATGTGCTGGGCAAGCGAGTGGTCGGCCAGCTGGACGCGGTGCGGGCAGTCTCCGACGCCACGCGCCGGGCCCGCGCCGGGGTGGCCGATCCGAACCGGCCCACGGGTAGCTTCCTCTTTCTCGGGCCCACCGGTGTGGGTAAGACCGAGCTGGCGAAGGCCTTGGCCGAGTTCCTCTTCGACGATGAGCGCGCCATGGTGCGCATCGATATGTCCGAGTATGGGGAGAAGCACTCCGTGGCTCGCCTGGTGGGTGCCCCTCCCGGATACGTCGGCTACGATGCCGGCGGCCAGCTCACCGAGGCTGTGCGCCGCCGCCCCTACACCGTCGTTCTCTTCGACGAGGTAGAAAAGGCGCACCCGGATGTGTTCGACATTCTGCTCCAGGTGCTTGACGACGGTCGCCTCACCGATGGTCAGGGCCGCACGGTGGACTTCCGTAACACTCTGCTGATTCTGACCTCGAACTTGGGCGCTGGTGGCAGCCATGAGCAAATGATGGACGCCGTCAAGCGCACCTTCAAACCGGAATTCGTCAACCGCCTCGACGATGTGGTGATCTTCGATAGTCTCACCCAGGAGCAGCTGACCCACATCGTGGAGATCCAGGTGAACCAGCTGGCTGAGCGGCTCGCCGCCCGACAGCTCACCCTGCAGGTCTCCGATGCTGCCAAGCACTGGTTGGCCGATCGTGGCTACGACCCTGCCTATGGTGCCCGGCCGCTGCGCAGGCTCATCCAGAAATCCATCGGCGACCAGCTCGCCCGCAAGCTGTTGGCGGGGGAGATCCACGATGGCAACACCGTGCACGTGGATGTCGCTGAGGGCGGCGAGAACCTCGAGTTGAGCTCCTAAGGGCTGTGGCTGAGGCAGCTGCCCCCGCGCCGGCTGGTGGCTGGGTGTGCGCTGGCGCGCACCCGCGGCCGCCGGTGGCATAGAATGGCGCGCATGCACCGAATCTTCTCTGGCCCTGTCCACCACCTGTGCGCAGGCATTGCCCTAGTGCCTCTGCTGCTGAGCGTGGCAGCGTGCTCGACGGATGAGCAGGAAGTACAGAAGCCAGCGGAGGCGGCGTCGACAAGCGCAGTGCAGCAGGCGGAACCCGTGGATATCGCTGCCGCCACCCTGCAGGAAGGGGAGATGCTGCCGCATCTGCGCTACACCAACTATGGGCAAGACTACGCCGCGCTCAGCGATGAGGAGCGCACGGAGCTGGCGCGCAGCCAAAAGTACCAAGAAGAACAACTACGCACAGAGCCGGTAGAATGCGTCGAGGTGGCGTTAGGCGAGAGCTTCATTACCGCGCTCGTGGCCGATAAGCCCGACGCCGCGAATGTGGTGATGTGGCAGCCCAAGCCCGAGGACTATACGGACAACGCTGATATAGAGGCATATTCGGTGCTGATCGCGGACGCTGAGGTTCTGGGCAAACACGGTGCACTCGAGGAGAGCTGCCTCGACTACAGCGCCACACTTCCCGTGGGTGAGGTAGATGTCGGCTATACCGTGACGCAGCACTTTGAGAACGCCGCCATCGATGATGTGACGTTGAGCGGGGCCGAGGATGTGCAGGCCTACTCCACGGTGACGTGGGTTGATGGTGCCACGGCCGAAGAGGGACACCGCACCTATGTTGTGCGGGGGCGCACTGGGAATGTGGTTGTGGTGGCCCGCGGTATCGAGCTCAACAGCGTCAAAACTCTGGCGCAGGCACAGCTGGATCGCATCGCCGTGACACGTGGCTAGCGCGGGAACCTGCGGGCGCGCTCAAGGGAATGTGATCTTGAATCCCAGAACAAATCACATTCACACTTTTTAGACGTGGAATGTACCCCATAGCGCGCTAATTTCCCCTCCTGATAGGGGGAAGGTCTGATGATTAGCGCCTGTTGGGGGATATGAGGGGACATCTTTAACAGCCGCAAAAGTACAGAACTTAAGCCCGTTGATCTTTATGAAAACC
The DNA here is from genome assembly GCF_008930935.1 of Corynebacterium sp. 11A. NCBI lineage: Bacteria > Bacillati > Actinomycetota > Actinomycetes > Mycobacteriales > Corynebacteriaceae > Corynebacterium > Corynebacterium sp. 11A. The sequence continues at coordinate 8,271 of NZ_PQMR01000011.1, read as the reverse complement.
GCCTCAACCTGCATAAAGGCGTGGTGTGGCTTAGGCTGGCAGCTATGAATCTCACCATCACCCCTGATGAGTTGGCAGACCGCATCCGCTTTGGCCGCAAGACCACCCTCCTTGCGTCTTTCTGGCGAGCAGGCGAAAACGAAGGCCTGTACAAATTCAATTCCGAGCACATCCCCACCTCCCTCTATTGCGATACCGCGCACGCGCTGGCCGGTGTTCCCTCCCGTACCGAGGGGCGCAACCCGCTTCCTGACGCCGCCCAGCTGGCTCGGTGGTTCGTGCGGTGGGGCATTAATACTGACCAAAAAGTCGTGGTCTACGACGAAGGCAATGGGCTCTTCGCGGCCCGTGCTTGGTGGGTGCTGACCTGGGCGGGCGTGCAGGATGTGCGAGTGCTCGACGGCGGCATGGCCGCATGGGAAGCAGACGGGCACGAGATCATCGGCGGCCCGGGTAACCTGCCCATGTTTTCCAATATTCGTCCGCACCTCGGCAATCTGGCCGTCGCCGACTATGAGGACGTGCAGCGCGCCGCCGCGACCGGTGACGCTGTGCTCATTGACTGCCGCTCCCGCAACCGCTTCGCGGGCCGCAAGGAATTCCTCGATCTCAAGGCCGGCCACATCCCTGGCTCGGTGAACATTCCCGTCACCGACTTCCTCACCGAGGGCAATCGTTATCGCAGCCCCGAGGAGATTCGCGAGATCTTTGACAAGGCGGGAATCACGCCGGGTATGAAGACCATCATGATCTCCGGTTCGGGTGTACACAGCTCCCAAGCGATCTTTGCTATGCATCTCGCCGGGCTCGATGGCGCGGCGCTCTACCCCGGTGGCTGGTCCCAGTGGTGTGCCGATGCCAGCAATCCTGTGGAGCGTGGCGATGTCACCAGTGTGGCGGAGTGTGTGCGACATTAGTTTCACCGCCGCTCAGCACAGATTAAGCTAGGTGAGCGATGAACGTAGTTATCTTTATCGTTGCGGCGCTCCTCTTCCTTGTCGGCCTCTGGCTGCTCGTTGTAGATCGCAAACGCCGCACCCGCACCGCCCCGCGCGAGGTGTCCCACACCAGCGACACCGACCGTCCCGTCGAGGACGAGCATGCGCATGAGCGTCCCGTGGCGGACGACGCTGGCGCCGCGCCGCTGCCGGCCGATGACTCCACGCCGCCTGCGCCGGCCGAGCACGCAGAGCCACAGGTGCCGGCGGAGGAAGGCCCAATCGAGCCGACCGGGCCCGCCGAGACTGCTGCTCCCGCCCCCGACGGCACCACGGCCATCTACGCCGAGGAAGAAACCGAGGTGGATGTGGATGCCGAGGACGCTCTATGCGATCTTCCGGCTCCGCAGCCAGACTCGGAAGCAGAGCCAGGGCCGGGGGTACCCACTGCCGAGCCCGCGGAGTCTGAGGACGTCGAGGAGCGCGAGGCCACCAACGCTCCCGAGGGGCGCGATGAGCATGAGAAGCGCGATGGCGCCGATATAGCACCGGCCGCCGCAGCATCGAAGCGACGTTTCTCCCTGCCAGGGTTTATGAATTCCGCACGCCGTGAGCGGCGCGACTGGGCCAAGGAGCATGACTACGTATTCGCTAAAAGCGATGAGTTCCTCAGCGATGAATGGTCGCGTGGCGCGGCCGCCACGGGCGCGGTGGCGCGCAACGTGGTCAGCGGTACCGCCTGCGGTCACGAGATGCACCTGGTGGATCTCGGTGGAGTGTGCGTCATGGCGATGCGCCGCGGCTCGGCCTCTGATGTTGTGATCGATGCCCGCCGCGCCAAGGTGGATGATGCGCCCGGCGCCGGTGAGGACTTGCTGCCTGTCGGCGAGCTGCACAAGCTTTGCGTGGTGGCCAGTGAAGTCGATGTGGCCGAGCGCTTCCTCGATGAGCGCGTGCACGCCGCCCTCGAAGCTCTGCCGCCGGCCGTTGATGCCGTGTGGTGCGAGGGCAACTGGGTGCTCGCCCAATTCCAGCCCCACTCGCAGTCGCCGGATTGGGATGCGGTGTGCCAGCCGCTTTCTATGCTTGCCGACGCCGCCCGCGCCCTGCCGCCCCGTCGCGGCGCGCTGCTGGATCTGAAACTGGAGGATCGCGACCCCTCTCGGCCGATGGTGGAGCCCATCGAGCTGGATGAAGTGAGCGTGCCGGAGGAATTCTCCGACCCGCGCCCCGCCGTGGTCACCCGCCCCGATGAGCCGGTGGAGCTGCCGAGCCGCGCCCAGCAGGTATCGCGCGGGGTCGTCACCTCCCGCGGTGTGGGCACCGATGACATCGCCCCCATCGCGTCCGGCGATAGCCGCGAGCAGGCGGGCTTCGACGGCACCAAGGTGCTGCGCGATACGGGAATGTCCTCGTCTATCTTTAATGACATCTCCGCAGAGCTGGGCACCAGCTTCACTCCCGAATTCGCCGCGCGTCTCAATGACTCGGCGGCGCAGGACGAGGCTGAGAAGCCCATGCAGGCAGATAGTGCCGCGGCCGAGGATGAGGGCGGCGACACGGATAAGAACACCACCAACAACAACTAGGAAAAGAGCGCGAGAATGAACGTTGCGGCTGCAAAGGCAGAACTGGCAGAGCTAGTGAAAGAACTGGCTGTGGTGCACGGGGAGGTCACGCTCTCCTCCGGGAAGAAAGCCAACTATTACGTGGACCTGCGCCGCGCCACGCTGCACCACCGGGCCTCCCGACTGATTGGGGCCTTGCTGCGGGAAGAAACCAAGGACTTAGATTATGTCAGCGTCGGCGGGCTCACCCTAGGCGCTGATCCGGTGGCGACCGCCGTGATGCACGCCGAAGGCCGTGAGATCAACTCCTTCGTGGTGCGTAAGGAAGCAAAGAAGCACGGTATGCAGCGCCGTATCGAGGGCCCTGATGTGGTGGGCAAGAAGGTGCTGGTAGTGGAAGATACCACCACCACCGGCAATTCCCCGCTCACCGCCGTGCAGGCGCTGCGTGAGGCCGGCGCAGAGGTCGTGGCAGTGGCGACGGTGGTTGATCGCGCGACCGGTGCCGCCGATGTGATCGCCGCAGAAGGCCTCGACTACCGCTACCTGCTGGGTTTGGAGGATCTTGGTCTTGCCTAAGCAGCAGAGACCGGAGCCGGAGAGCTCCTCAGGGCGCGGGCCCACCGAGTGGTTCGAGGCTCCCCGCGGGGTTGGCCCGTGGGAGGAGGAGTATCCCGATACACCGCTGCCCACGGACTCCCGCTACGATCCGCGGCTGCTGGTGGAGGGGGATCGCCGCAATGTGGTGGACGCCTATCGTTATTGGACAATGGAGGCCATCGTCGCCGATATCGATTCCCGGCGGCACCAGCTTCATATCGCAATCGAGAACTTCGAGAATGATTCGAATATCGGCACCGTAGTGCGCACCGCCAATGCTTTCGCCGTGGACACGGTGCACATCGTGGGTCGGCGGCGGTGGAATCGCCGCGGTGCCATGGTGACCGACCGCTACCAGCACCTGCGCCATCACTCCAGCGTGGCTGAGGTCTTAGCCTATGCCCACGAGCAGGATCTCAGCGTGGTGGCCATCGATAATGTGCCCGGCTCCGTGCCGCTGGAAACCGCCGAGCTGCCCGAGCGGTGCTTATTGCTCTTCGGGCAGGAAGGCCCCGGGGTCAGCCCCCAAGCTCAAGAGGGGGCGATCATGACCTGCTCGATCGCCCAATTTGGGTCGACGCGCTCGATCAACGCCGGAGTAGCCGCCGGCATCGCCATGCATACCTGGATTCGCCAACACGCCGATCTGCGCCTTTCCTGGTAGCCGCGCTGCGCACAGCGGCTCATACTCATCCGTAGCTTTTGGCCCCGAACGATAGCGTTAGCGCAGGCCACGGCGGGTATGTGTCGTTTCTGTTACCGTTTCAACTAGAGAAAGTGTAGAACGTGAGTTGAGGCCACCGCGCCATGGCAGTGGCTTGCACACGCTGCGCCGTGGCCCCTGCACGGGGCGGGGGCGTATCCACCAGTTTCCGCCCCCGTGGGCGGGCGCTGCTCGTGACCTTGATGGAATGAGGACAACTACCGTGCCCGAGAAGTGGATTCACCGCGCTGACCTAGCCGAGGCAGCGATTGAGGATCGTCACGCCACTGGGCTGTGGGCGTTGCCGCGCACCAACCTGGCCGAAGTGGCCTGGCCTGGGGGCGTGAAGGAAAAGCTCATGCTGCATTGGCACTACTGGTGGCAGGCGCACTATCTGGACTGCCAGATTGATGCGGCGCTGCGTACCTCCACTCGGCCCCGCCGGAAACGCATCATGCACACGGTGCGCGGCATCAGGGTGCGCAATATCTACAAGCTGAGCAGCAATAAGTACTACGACGATAAAGCGTGGCTGGCCCTTGCCTTGCGCCGCATGGATACAGTGCATTCCCTCTCCGCGCCCGCCTACGCGGCGGAGCTGGAAGAGAATCTGCGCGCCAATGTGGACCCTAGTCTCGGCGTGCTGCCCTGGCGGGAGGGGGAGAACTTCTTCAACGTGCCCACCAACGGCCCCGCCGCGATCATGCTAGCCCGCACCGGCTACGTGGACGAAGCCCGCACCATGACGGATTGGGTATTCGACAACCTGCTCAATGAAAAGGGTTTGATCATGGATGGGGTGCGTATGCGCATGCACGGCCCCGAGATCGTCAAACCCATTCACCCTTACTGCCAGGGCGTGGTCATGGGCGCCTGCATGGCCATTATCGAACAATTGCGCAACCAGGCGGGACTGGAGCCGCATGCGCGTATCGAAACTCTCGAGGACGCCGATCGCGCCGAGGACATCATGGATTATGTGGCCCGCGTGCGGCAGCTCGTGCACGCCGTGGCCAAAGAACTGGCCAATGATCGCGGCGCGATCACCACGGTGAACCGCGGTGGAGATGGCGGCCTCTTCAAAGGCATTCTTGCCCGCTACCTCGCCGAGGTGGCCGTGAATCTACCGAATGATGGCGGGCGCAATACCTCCACCAAGAAGATCGCTGCGCGGCTCGTCTTGGCATCCGCCGAGGCCGCCTGGGGTTATCGCCTCGAAATCGATGGCTTGCCGGTGTTCCCGGCGGAGTGGACCGAGGACGCCCAGCTACCACGCAATGCCGGTGTGGTCTCTGCCAAGGTGGGCGGGGCGCTCACCAGTTCCGGCATCCCGGAGCGGGATCTCTCGGTTCAGCTCAGCGGCTGGATGCTCATGGAAGCCGCCGCGCGCGTGAGCACCCAGGTGGGCGAGGAGCTCGACCTCAACGGTTAAAGCCGCGGTACCGAGCGCACACGCAGTATCCTCGCAGCTCGAGGTCTCCCCAAGCCCTACGCGCGAGCATCGCAGCGCGGCAGCCTCACCCTCACCCCTTATATGTTGAGACGCGTTGAGTGGGTGGGGCGCCACTGGCAAAAAGCCTCTATCTGGAGGTCGTAGTGAAGCAGCTGGAGCTGGTGGCCAGCAAGAAATCCCATCGGCATGGTGGTGGAACCGGTGGCTGCCTCCACGAAGGAGCGCTACACCAAGCACTATGAGCAGCCGCTCTACGTGGAGATGAAGCAGATGGCGCCCACCCCCCCACCAGCACCCAGGAGGACGCCTATCAGCGGGATCCTGTCATTTTCTCTCTCGGCACGTGGCTCGATAGGGACGGCGTTGAGCGTCCCAATTATGTGGTGCTTTGCGACGTCGCCGGCGCGGATGTGGAAAACCCTAGCGTGGATCGGGACGCGCTGAGCTTCTTCCGCTACGCCGACTTGGTGATCATGCTCTTTGACCCGCTGCTGGTGATCCCAGTTCAGGGCTCTGTTCAGGGCCCTGTGCCGCGCCAAGACGAGCTGGGAGGCAACCCCGAGGATGTGTTCACCAATCTCATGCGCATCTTGGGCGACGCTCGGCCAACGCTGGCGCCCGCGATGTCTAAGTTCGACTCGCTGCAGATTCTGGAGCGCATGCCCGAAGGGGAATGGACGGCCATCATGGGCAACCGTGGCGCGGCCTTCCGCCGCGACAATGGTGGGGACGACAACCCAGAAACCCAGCGGGTACTGAACCTCGAAGTGAAGTCGCTGCTGAGCTACATAAACGCTGGGGTATTGCTGAGCAAGGTGGAAGCAGCCTATGCGGACAGCCTGCACTTCTATTGTGCCGTGTACTCGCTCGGCGATTCCCCGATGGGTGAGCGCCTCAGCCGCAAAGGCATCGCCCCCTACCGCTGTGTAGATCCGCTGCTGTGGATCCTCACCCAACGCAACGTGATGGAAGAAGGCTGAGCAGATGAGCTCCACTGAACTCCAGTGGGAGTATTCCTCCGAACAGAAGCGCCCCACTACTCCCCGCTCCGCGCATTCCTCTACCGCGGGCGTGGTGCACGATACAACGGCGAAGGATTCCCCGAGCTTCACCGCCACCTCAATGCGCACCGCGCCACTGCCCCTGTGAGGTGCCGCGGCGCTGTATGTGGGGTTGTTGGTGGGCTGGCTGCCCTTAATAGCGCCTAGTGTGGCTATCGCCGCCGCGGATAGTTCACCTGGTAGTCGGCGAAGACTCGACGTTGTACGGCGTCGAGGGTGAGCTGCCCGCCATAGGGGAGGATCCATTGCGGCCGCGTATGCCCAAAAGGCACCCCGAACACGGCAGGCAGCTCGGGGTTATAGTGCGCAAGCTGCTCGAAGATCACATCGCACTGGGCCTGCCAGGCAGCATCCTGCTGCATCTTTGAGGGAATAACCTCCTGCGAGCTCACCGGCGGGGAGGCGACCATGAGCCCCGAGGCGACGTCGAAAAGCCCCCACTCGCCGAGCGCGCGCACCCACCGCATGATCTGATCCGGTGGGGTGAGGTGCTCGCAGGCTTCGAGCAGAATGATGTGACCCCGCAGCTTGTCCAGCGTCGGCATACGCCCCGCCATGGCTAGCTGATCAATCACCTCAATGCAGCCGCCCCAAGTGGCACCGCTGACGCGATCGCGCGCCCCGCGCCACTGCCACGGGCGCGCCAGGCGGCGCTCACCGAAGCTGCGCAAGGCCGCAGGCTGGGTCCAGTCCACCCCAACATCTTCCGAGGCGTCCACTGGGGTGATCTCGAGGTGGCCGCCATCGCGCAGAGCGGCGAGGAAGGAGACGCGGTGCTCGGGATCGATATACGGCCCGGACCCGAGGTGCACATGGGTGGAACCGCCATAGAAGCTCTGAATCCCCAGTTGCCAGAGATGGTTGTGCAGGTTGGTGTTATCGGAGTAGCCGAGGAAGGGCTTGGGGTTGTGCCGAATCACCTCATCATCCAGATGCGGGATCACCTGGAGCTGATCGTCGCCGCCAATGACGGCGAGTATCCCAGCGACCGTGGGGTCGGCGAAGGCCGCGGTGATATCGCGGGCACGATCCTCGGCGGGGGCACCGACGGTGCGGGTGCTGGGAAACTCCACTGGCTCGAATCCGAGCTCCCGCAGGCGTGTAAGCGCTTGAGCATAGACCTCAGGGAAAGCGCCGGCGGCAGCGAAAGAGGGCGAGATAACAGCGAGTTTCATAGCCTCTTACTCTAGCGGCGGCAGCGGCGGCAGACACGGGGACGTCTTAGCGGCCCGTGGTGAAACGTGTTTTCATGTGGTGGGCGTCCTCATCCATTCCCAGCGTGAGGCAAGGAGTGCAGCGTCTTCTTCAACAGCGGCGCTGGGGCTTGTGGCCCGCGCAGCTGATGCAGCAGTGCGGCGTGCAGCTCATAGAGATAAGCGAGCTGCGCGGCCGCTGAAGCCGAAAGCTGGTCGATATCGAAGATCCCGCCTGCTCCTCCGCGTCCTGTGTTACCGTGCGCTCGAGCTCGGTGAGCAGCTGATCCAAGGTGAGGTCCGTGGTAGTGATGATTGAGGAAACAGCTGCGACATTGTCTGCCAAACACACGGTCATACATTCGGAAGGAGCCACACGATGGCATCCGGATTTTTGTTTAGACACATTCTTTGCCCAGAAAGACTCCCGCTCATGCCCGAATGTGTGGTTTTTCACGTGGTGTTGGGCGGGTTAGGTACTGCGATAGTGCGCTAAAGCTGGCATAATAAGAGTCAAAGCGCACATGTCGGGTCGGCCATCCGCAGCCTCGCTGCCTCCGAGGTTGGGCTGCGGCGGTCGTCTTGAGAAGATGCGCCGCCAACCACACTCTATGGAGGGATTTTCTTCATGCCAATTGCAACCCCCGAGGTCTATAACGAGATGCTGACTAAGGCTAAGGAGGGCGGTTTCGCCTATCCGGCCATCAACTGCACCTCTTCCGAGACCATCAACGCCGCGCTCAAGGGCTTCGCTG
>NZ_PQMR01000010.1:0-90166 GCF_008930935.1 Corynebacterium sp. 11A | reverse complement strand
GGGCTGGGTTGGTGGCGGTGGGCTCGCGTGTTACTTGCGGCTCGCTTGTTTCGGGCGATTGCGTGGTCTCCGGCATAGTGGAGGTTGGAGTGGAGGGCTGGCTGCTGGAGGTGGTTGGGTCCACGAAGCGGGTCGTGGCCCGCCAGTCCTCGGCTGGTTGCACCGTCAGTAGCTTGGTGATCAGCAATATCAGCGCCGCGATCATCATCAGCGTGGTGGAGACGCGCGTCCGCCCGCCGAGCGAGAGCGCCTGCTTCCAGCGCTGCTCGTAGACGTCTGTGCGGAAGATGTGCGTGGGGCCCTGGTCTTCCTCGTCATCGCGCTTGTCGACGCCAGGCTCCTCCGTCACCGGCGCGTCGGTGGCAGGGAAGCCACGGGTGCGTTCATCGGCTACAGCGGCAGCCTGCTGGGTCGGCGCCTCTGCGGGGGTCGACGCGGCAGCAGCACCAGCGGCAGCGCCCGCAGCGCCAGCCCCGCCAGCGGCGCGTGCCGCCTTGTCGGCGGGGTTGTTCTCGGCGCGGGCGGCGTCGTCAAGCGAATAGCGGGCTGCGAGGGAGTGGGGTGCATCGAGCGGGCGTGTGGTAGCGTCGCGAAGCTCGGCGACGCGCATGCCATCGACGGTGGTGGCGGAGCCGTATTCGTCCCAGAATTCTTTGAGTACTTCGGTGCGGATGGCGCGTTCGACGGCCCATTGGCGGGCGGGATTGACCTGGACGATAAAGCGCATGGTCATCATCCACGGCATACCGACGATGGTGGGCGGGACGACATCGACGGCGGGGTGCACTTCGAGTTCGCCGATGATATCGCGCTTGACCATGGGGTCATTGAGGGCGCGCTCGGCGGCGCTCGTGGAGCGGCTGATGGCGGATTCAACAGAGTCGGATCCCAGCAGCGGCACCGGAAGGACTGCGACAGCTCGGGCCCAGTAGTTGGAATAGTTGATGCACACGCGGGCGGTGCCGTTCGGGACAGTGACGTTTTCGCCGTTGAGGGTGCGGATTTTGGTGGCGCGCATGGTGATCTGCATGACGTCACCCTCGACGCTGATGCCATTGCCTTCGAACTGCACCCAGTCACCGACACCAAATTGTTTCTCGGTGATGATGAAAAAGCCCGCGAGGAAGTCGCCGATGAGGGCCTGGGCGCCAAAACCGAGGGCAGCAGAAATGACGGTCGCCGGCACGGCGGCGCCCACCAGCGAGAGCCCTAAGGTTTTGAAGAAGACGAGGATGAGGAGGAAATAGGCGATACCTTGGCCGATGTAGACGGCCGCGCCGACGAGCGCGAGACTGGCCTTGCGGTCTTCCTCGGAGTCCTCCCATTTGGATTGCACGTAGCGGTTGATGAGCCTGCCGACTCGGGGTACGAGTAGGCCCAAGAGAATGAGAAGGATGAGGGTGAGACCTTGGCTGACGATCCAGTCGAGCGTTTGGTAGAAGATGTACTGAGCTTGAGTGAGCATGGTGGTTTCTAAAATAGTCGTTTCCCGCAGTGTGGCCAACGAGTTATCAGCGCTTATCGACGCCCACCCGCAGCCTTCCTGACCTGCTCTCATCTAACTCTCAGCCGCATTTTTTAGTTCCGCCGCCGGCGTGGCGCTGGTGCCGTCCGCGGTTGCCGGCAGTGTGCTCGCTATTGCCGTAGCATGCGGCCGCGGTGTGGAAGTGGTGTGTCGGTCGTAGCGCGACCGGTTCGACGGCGCTGCCGTCTGATGGGGGTAGTTTCTGTGAATTTTGTGTGAGTTCTGAGGGCTGCTGTGTATTATTGCCGCATGACCAACATTCGACTTGTACTCGTAATTACCGAGCGGCGCGCGCCGTAGCGGTCGGTACTAGTCGTCCCATACAGCACGCGCCCTCGACGGACTCGAACACCAGACGAGTTCCCGCCGAGGGTTTTGGTTTATCAGCGGTCTGTGTCCCTCCACCACCCCTCGAGGCGCCGCTGAGTGCTACGACATAATTACACAGCTGATGTTTCACTCCCCGCCGGCAGGATATGCCCACCCGCGCCTCTATCTTTCGGTGTGCTGGTGGGACAACTCTGCTGCGTAGTACATAGCAAGTGACAGCAACGAACAAGGAGCCAATCCACCGTGGCCGAGAAGCAACAGCCCTCATCGCAGGCTGCAGCGCACCACAGCCAGACCTCACAGGCGGATGCCGTGAATGGTCAGCGCATGACTGGTGCGCAGGCAATCGTAACGACCTTGGAACTCATCGGAATCGATACCATTTTCGGTATTCCTGGCGGCGCCGTATTGCCGCTATATGATCCCCTCTATTCCTCCACCAAGGTGCGCCACGTACTCGTACGCCACGAGCAGGGCGCGGGCCATGCTGCCACCGGCTATGCCCAGGCCACCGGCCGTATCGGAGTGTGCGTCGCCACCTCTGGTCCGGGCGCGACTAACTTGGTCACCCCGATCGCCGACGCCATGCTGGACTCCGTTCCGATGCTGGCCATTACCGGCCAGGTGGGGCACTCCCTGCTGGGCACGGATGCCTTCCAAGAGGCGGATATCCGCGGTATCACCATGCCGGTGACCAAGCACAACTACATGATCACCGACCCCAATGACATCCCGCGGGTCTTCGCCGAGGCCTATCACATTGCCACCACAGGACGCCCCGGACCGGTGCTGCTGGACATCCCCAAGGACGTGCAAAACGCCGAGATGACCTTCGAGTGGCCGCCGAAGATCAAGATCCCCGGCTATCGCCCGACGGTGACTCCGCACAGCCGACAGATCGATGAGGCCGTCAAGCTCATCTCCCAAGCCTCCAAGCCGGTGATCTACGCCGGCGGCGGCATCATCAAGGCCAATGCGTCCAAGGAGTTGCAGGAATTCATCGACAAAACCGGTATTCCGGTGGCGACTACGCTCATGGCGCTGGGCACTGTGCCCTCTCATCATGAACTGAACATGGGCATGCCGGGCATGCACGGCACCGTCTCGGCAGTGGGGGCGATCCAGCGCGCGGATCTGCTCATCACCATCGGCGCGCGCTTCGATGACCGCGTCACCGGCGATGTTGATTCCTTCGCCCCCGAGGCCAAGGTGATTCACGCCGACATCGACCCGGCCGAGATCGGCAAGATTCGAGTGGCTGATGTGCCGATCGTCGGTGATGCCCGCGAGGTGCTGAGCGCCTTCAACCGAGCCTTCGACTCCGAGTCCGTTCACACCCAGGACCTCAGCGCCTGGCACAGCTATCTCAACTCACTCAAGGAGCGCTTCCCGCGCGGCTGGGACGATGTGGATGATGGCCTGCTCACCCCGCAGCGCGTGATCCGCGAGCTCTCTAAAACAGTGGGCCCAGACGCTATCTACTGTGCTGGCGTGGGGCAGCACCAGATGTGGTCGGCGCAGTTCATTGACTTCGAGCATCCGCGCACATGGTTGAACTCCGGCGGATTGGGCACCATGGGCTATTCCGTGCCAGCTGCCCTCGGCGCCAAGGCGGGCTGCCCAGATAAGGAAGTTTGGGCCATCGATGGCGATGGCTGTTTCCAGATGACCAATCAAGAGCTCACGACCTCCGCGATTGAGAATATGCCCATCAAGGTGGCCGTGATCAATAACGGCAACCTCGGCATGGTGCGCCAGTGGCAGACCCTGTTTTATGAGAGTCGCTACTCCAACACCAAGCTGCGCGAGCAAGGCGAGTATGTGCCGGACTTCGTCGCTCTCGCCGAGGGGCTTGGCTGTGTCGCTTTCCGCGTGACCAAAGAAGAAGACATCGTGCCCACCATTCAAAAGGCGCGCGAGATCAACGACCGGCCCGTGCTGATCGACTTCATCGTGGGTCAAGACGCCCAGGTGTGGCCGATGGTTTCGGCCGGTGCCTCGAACACGGATATTCAATATGCCCGTGATCTGCGTCCGCTTTTCGACGAAGAGTCCTCGGCCGCGTCCGCCTCGGACTATTCCGATGGCAATGCCTCCGGCTACGCGGCGCACGCCTCGAAGGCAGAGAGCGACTACGCAGAGAACACCGCAGCGAATGCTGCCGATACCGACTCCGCATCGCGCGGCTAAGAGAGAAGGATAAGAATCAATGTCTGAAGAAATCCATCGTCACACTCTCAGCGTGCTCGTTCAGGATGTCGACGGCATCATCTCCCGCGTTGCTGGGCTATTCAGCCGTCGGGCGTACACCATGAGCGCGATCACCTCGGCACGTACCGAAACGCGCGGCGTCAACCGCATCACCATCGTGGTCCACACCGATGATGACTCGATCGAGCAGATCACCAAGCAGCTGAACAAGTTGATCCACGTCCTCAAGGTGGTGCGCCTCGAGCCAGAGAAGACGATCGCGCGGGCGTTGCTCATGGTGAAGGTGAACGCCGATGCCGCCCATCGCCCCCTGGTGGTGGATGCGGCGAATCTCTTCCGCGCCCGCGTCGTGGATGTCTCTCCCGATTCCATGGTGATCGAGGCCACCGGTGCGCCCGATAAATTGGACGCGCTGCTCGAGGTGCTCGAGCCCTTCGGGATTCGGGAGATGGCCAAGTCCGGCCAGATCGCGATGCACCGTGGTCCTCGTATTCTCACGCCCAACCACAAGAAGGCGTCTCAAATAGTGGACTTCGAGTCCCAGTAAGTGATACGCTACCCCTAGTATTTCCATCAATGAAAGGTTGATCTCTCCAACATGGCTATTGAAGTGTTCTACGACGCCGATGCCGACCTGTCCATCATCCAAGGCCGCAAGGTTGCGGTTGTGGGCTATGGCTCCCAAGGGCACGCTCACGCTCAGTGTCTGCGCGACTCTGGTGTCGAGGTCAAGATCGGTCTGCGCGAGGGCTCCAAGTCCGCCGCCAAGGCCGAAGAGGCTGGCTTCGAGGTTGGATCCGTCGCTGAGGTGTCCGAGTGGGCAGATGTCATCATGATCCTGGCCCCGGATACCTCCCAGGCAACGATCTTCACCGAGCAGATCGAGCCGCACCTGAAGCCCGGCGATGTGCTGCTCTTCGGCCACGGCCTGAACATCCACTTCGACCTGATCACCCCCGCCGAGGACATCGCCGTGGGCATGGTGGCCCCCAAGGGCCCCGGTCACCTGGTTCGTCGTCAGTTCGTTGACGGCAAGGGCGTGCCCTGCCTGATCGCAGTCGACCAGGACCCCTCCGGCGACACCCAGGACCTCACGCTGTCCTATGCTGCCGCTATCGGTGGCGCCCGCGCCGGCGTGATCGTCACCTCCTTCCGCGAGGAGACCGAGACCGACCTCTTCGGCGAGCAGGCTGTGCTCTGCGGTGGTCTCGAGTCGCTGATGATGACCGGGTTCGAGGTGCTCACCGAGGCGGGCTACGCCCCCGAGATGGCCTACTTCGAGGTGCTGCACGAGATGAAGCTCATCGTGGACCTCATCTGGGAGGGTGGCCTGGAGAACATGAACTACTCCATCTCCGAGACCGCTGAGCTCGGCGGCTATGTCGCCGGCCCGCGCATCATCGATGCCGAGGCCAAGAAGCGCATGGAAGAGGTGCTCGCTGATATCCAGTCGGGCAAGTTCGTGCGCGACATGGTTGCCGACGTTGAGGCCGGCCAGCCGAAGATGAAGGACTACCGCGAGCAGATCGCCAATCACCCGATCGAGAAGACCGGTGCGAAGTTGCGCGACATGATGTCCTGGGTGAAGAACCCGTTGGATGCCACTGCGTAGTAGCCCCATATAGCCAAAAGCCCCACCCTGTGGTGGGGCTTTTGTGTGTATAGGCTACCCATAATATTTTCAATACTAGCATTTAATGAAAATAGGGGATAGGCTGTCAGGTATGACTACCTCCTCCCCTCATTCCCACGGCTCCCACTCCTCCCACGAGGAGCATGCGCACGATCATGCGCACGACTCCGGTCACGACCACAACCACGGTCACGCCCATGGCCACGACCATGCGCATGTGCATGTGCCCACCGACTCGCTGCGGGCGCTGCTAATCGTTATCGGCCTGACAGCTGCGGTCTTTTTCGCCGAGCTCATCGTTGGCCTCATTTCCGGATCTTTGGCTCTATTGTCCGACGCGGCGCACATGCTCTCCGATTCGGCGGGGCTTTTTATCGCCCTCATCGCAATGGTGGTGGGGCGCTCCGCGCATTCCGCAGGCGCAACCTTTGGCTATAAGCGCATGGAAGTCTTCGCCGCCCTCATCAATGCCCTCACCGTCACAGGTATTGCAATTTATATTTTCATTGAGGCAATTGGGCGTTTTGGCCATGACCACAGCGTGGACACCGGCATGATGCTCATCGTCGCCATTATCGGTTTGGTCGTGAATACCATCGCGGCGGTGGTTTTGGTGCGGCGGCAGCACGACAGTATGAACCTGCGTGGGGCCTATTTGCATGTGCTTACCGACCTGTTGGGTTCGGTAGCTGTCATTATTGCCGGCTTGATTATCCGCTACACCGGCTTCGTGGCAGCCGATACCATTGCAAGTGTCATTATCGCCGCGATGATTCTGCCGCGCTCCCTGCGGCTGGTGTTCGATGCCGGCCAAGTGCTTCTCGAGCACGCTCCGGCCGGGGTCACCGTCGAGCAGGTGGAGCAGCGTCTCATCGAGATCGATCAGGTCAGGCAGGTACACGACATTCACATCTGGAGTCTCGATGGCACTACGCATCTGTGTTCTTGCCACCTTGTGGTCGACGATTCCTTGGACTCCTCGCGCCACTGCGTAGTCCTCGACACCGCCACTGCCGCGTTGAAGGATATGGGCTTAGGGCATGCCACCATTCAGATTGAATCCGAGGAGCATGCAGGGCATGAGGAAGTCGAATGCCAAAGCGAGTAGGTGTCGCGGGGCGGCGTCGATAAGCGCTATCGCGCCGCGACGGGGATGAGGCGCTAGGTTTAAGGGTATGGGTTTTAGTACGCCAAGCTATGTTTTGACTGACCTGTTTGCCCGCATCAATCGCGGTGATCTGCAGCTACCGGATTTCCAGCGCTCCTTCCGCTGGGATGTTGATCGGGTACGTGCCCTTATCCTGACGGTGCTGCGCGGCTATCCGATCGGCACGCTGATGACGCTGGATGTGCGCGGCGAGCCGGTACGCTTCAAGCCGCGACCGCTGCAGGGCGCGCCGAATGAAGGCTCCGATCCGGGATGGTTGCTTCTCGACGGCCAGCAGCGGCTGACCACGCTGTTTCATACCTTGAGCGGCGATGGCTACATCGACACCGTGGACTTTCGCCGGAAGCGGGTGCGCCGCAAGTTCTATCTGGACATCAACAAGGCGCTCGAGGGCGATATCCTGCCCGATGAAGCCGTGTTTTCCGTGGACGAGAACGGCATCGTGCACACCCATTTCGGCCCCTTCATCGAGGGTGGGGTCACCGACCATGAGGCGGAGCTGAGCAATGAGGTCATTCCCATTGCTGACCTGTTGAATGACAAGGGCGCCAATATGCTCTTCGATCTCGCCGCCCGGGGCGACGCCGATACGCGCGACCGCACGAAGACCATCATGAACCGCGTCGTGCGCCCGCTATCTCGCTACAGCGTGCCGATGATCCGGCTGGATCGCGACACCCACACCGGCGGCATCGGCTCCATTTTTGCCCACGCCAACTCCGGGGGACTACGCATGGGCGTTTTCGATCTTCTCACCTCGGTCTTTGCCACCGAGGACAGCGAGTACAAGCTGGGAGACGATTGGAAGAAGACCAAGGATGTGCTCTCCAATTTCGAGGTCTTGGGCGATGTCGGCACCACCGACTTCCTCAAAGCCGTGACGCTGCTGGTGACCTACCGGCGCGGCCGCGCCTCAGGCCAGCGCGAGGATATTCTCCAGCTCACCTTGGAGGAGTACAAGCCGGCCGCCGAGTCGATGCGGGTGGCCTTCGCGCATACCGCGAAATTCCTCCGCGATCGCCGCATCTTCACCCGCGACCAGGTGCCCTATACCTCCCAGCTGGTGGCGCTGGCCGTCATCCTTGCGATTCTGGAGGAGGAACCGGAAGTATGGCAGTCCCGCAAAGCATGGGACCGGCTCTACCGGTGGTTCTGGTGCGTTATTCTGGGCGAGCTTTACGGCACCGCCGCGGTGGCTAACCGGGCCGCCCGAGACGTCAATGAGGTGCCGCGCTGGGTGCTCGCCGCCGCCCGCGCTGAGAAGGCTGGTGCAGCGGGGGAGTCCGGTGCAGCAGGGGAGTCTGACGCTGCTGCGGATGTGGAGCTTCCCGCGAGCGTGGCGAAGGCGCGCTTCGCCGAATCGCGTCTGCTCAGTATCGACGCCGATTCCACCGCCTATAAGGGAATCTTCGCGCTTATGATGGGCCGCGGCGCCAAGGACTGGCGCACCGGGCTGGAGTTTACCGGCGAAAATATCGAGGATCTTGACGCCGGATTCCACTACATCTTCCCGCCGCGGTGGTGCGCAGAGCAGGGCGTGGACCCCGTGCTGTATAACTCGGTGCTCAACCGTGCCCCCATGGGGCGGCGCACCCAGGTGGTGATTTCGGGAACCCCGCCCTCGCGCTATCTGCCGCGGGTGCAGTCGAAGTCCATCATGGAAGATGCCGAGTTCGACGCAGTGCTCGCCACCTCCATGCTCACCCCCGAGTATCTGCACGCGGCTAAGGCAGAGGAATTCTTCTCCGATCGCCGCCGTCGCGTGGTGCAGGCCATTGAGGAAGCCATGGGCAACGAGGCGATTCACGACGTGGATGAAAACGATCTGCGTGGTGGCCACGAGGGTCCCGACGCCTTCCAATGCCCCGAAGAGAGCACGGGAGAGTAATAAGATGCGCTAGGCTAAGCTGTCGATACTGCCCACCGGGGTGCGTTTCGGCGTGCGCTCATGTGACCTCGGCACAGTGGCGCACCGAGTAGTGCCGGGCTGCTGCGTAGTGCGCGCCAAGCCCACAGCAGCGACCGCGTCCTCTGGGTGAGCAGATACGTTTAGGACCTAGGCAAACCAGTAATCGAACCCGTCAGGGCGAGAGGATTATTTAGTGAAGAAGAACAAGGCTATCGCGATCGCCGCGAGTGTGCTCATGCTCTCCAGCGTGGGAGTGGCGTGCTCGAATAACAATGGCGGCGCCGATAATAAACCGGCGGCGTCGAATGCTGCGGCAGCCCGCGACGTGGACCCCCGTTTCGGCGAGGCCCCTTTCGTGGTAGGCGATAACGATTTCTCCGGTATTGACGCCTCCAAGCTCTTCTATGACCACTCCGAGACAGCGGTGGTCTCTGGCAAGGCTATGGCCTCGCAGCTGCGTGGCGCATCGATCGCGGCCGTGGCCCACGCCCCGATGCTGATGAATACTCCCGATAACCGCGCCGCGATCCTCGAGGAGCTCAAGCGTCTCAAGGCCACCAAGGTGCTGCTGGTCGGCGATACTGACTTCGCTGCGGCGGAGGCAACCGATGATGCCGATATCACCTTCATCAAGGACGAAGGCACCATCGCATCCCTGGAGGCCGCCACCTCGCAGAGCTTCACTGAGAAGACCACCGACGATACCGGACAGGCCATCACGGACATTGTGAATCTGGATCCCAAGCAGCCAACCCTGCTGGTTCCGGAGGGCTATTCCACCCCGGCCGAGGGCAAGGCGCAGGAGCAGGAGAGTTTCCCTGCGCAGTCCGCGCTTGACGACGGCAACTCTCCGGTGGTTCTGACCTCCCCGATGAGCGGTATCCCGGCGACGGCAACCGCTAAGGCGTGGGGCGCCGACCTGGTTGCGCTGCCGTGGCCCGACCCGCGCGCCTCGGAAGAGGGCATCAAGGCTGTGGCCGGCATGGAAGATAAGCCGGTGATCGCCTTGGGGTGTCTTTTTGGCTCCAAGGAGAACCTGAAGAAGCGCATTGTGCGCAGCCAAGAAGTCACCGAGGAACAGCCCGGTGGCGGCCAGTTGGTCTTCCCAGGGCGCCACGTGGTTGCCCTCTACGGCCACCACACCGGACCTGCCTTGGGTGCGATGGGTGAGCAGGATTCTGCGGCTGCCGCGGAGCGCGTGGTCAACATCGCCGAGCAGTACCAGCAGTACGTGGACGATCCGGTCATCCCCGCCTTCGAGATGATGGCCACCGTGGCCTCCTCGGATCCGGGTGATGATAATGACTACTCCAATGAGGCCACGAGCGAGGAGCTGCTCGACTATCTCGACGCCATCACCGAGATCGGCGGCTATGCTGTGCTCGATCTGCAGCCTGGCCGGGCTCGCCTGCTCGACCAGGCCAAGCTCTACGAAGAGTTGCTGAAGCGCCCCAACGTGGGCCTGGCGCTCGACCCGGAATGGAAGATCGGGCCGGGTGAGCTGCCCCTGCAGAATGTGGGTCATGTTGACGCTGCCGAAGTGAACGAGGTCTCCGATTGGCTCGCCGAGTTGGTCGACGAAAATAACCTGCCGCAGAAGCCTTTGGTGCTGCACCAGTTCCAGCTCCAGATGATCCGTAACCGCGAGCAGCTGAATGTGGACTACCCCGAGCTCGCCATTGTGCTGCACGCTGATGGCCATGGCACTCCGGATCTGAAGTTCCAAACCTGGGACGTACTCAAGGAAGGCCTCGACCCGCGCATCTTCTTGGCGTGGAAGAACTTCTACGATGAGGACGCTCCCACCTTCACTCCGGAACAGACGATGGACATCACGCCGCGTCCGTGGTTTGTGTCCTATCAATAAATCCCCCCAATTGAGGCCGATTCATCAAGGTTTGGCCTAGTAACCATTAAGATTTAAAAGGCCCCACCCACGCTGTGCTACGCAGCAGAGGGTGGGCCTGTTTCTGGCCTCACCGCAAGTCTGGAATATCAGACTTTCTATGGAGTCGTGGCGGCGTCGTCACGCATCAGCCGGAAGCCGCCCAACACCCCATATCCCCAGGAGATTCCTCGTGACCGAGACAACCCGTCCAGTCGTTCTCATCGCAGATAAGCTCGCCCAGTCCACCGTCGATGCGCTCGGAGATGCCGTGGAAGTGCGTTGGGTTGACGGTCCCAACCGTCCCGAATTGCTCGCTGCGGTCGCTGACGCCGACGCGCTGCTGGTGCGTTCTGCCACCACCGTGGACAAGGAGGTGCTCGACGCGGCGCCGAAGTTGAAGATTGTGGGTCGTGCCGGCGTGGGACTCGACAATGTAGATATCGATGCCGCAACCGAGCAGGGAGTGATGGTGGCCAACGCCCCCACTTCCAATATCCATTCCGCCTGCGAGCACGCCATCTCGCTGCTCCTCTCGACCGCGCGCCAGATCCCCGCCGCCGATGCCACCCTGCGCGCAGGCGAGTGGAAGCGCTCGTCCTTCAAGGGCGTGGAAATCTACGGAAAAACTGTGGGTATCGTCGGTTTCGGCCACATCGGCCAGCTGTTCGCCCAACGACTGCGCGCCTTCGAAACCGACATCATCGCCTATGACCCCTACGCCAATCCGGCCCGCGCCGGCCAGCTGGGCGTGGAGCTCGTGGAGCTCGAGGAGCTCATGCAGCGCTCCGATTTTGTCACGATCCACCTGCCCAAGACCCCGGAGACTGCCGGCATGTTCGACGCCGAGCTGCTCGCCAAGGCCAAGAAGGGGCAGATCATCATCAATGCCGCACGCGGTGGTCTCGTCGATGAGCAGGCGCTTGTCGACGCCATTCAGGCCGGCACCATCCGCGGCGCCGGTTTCGACGTCTATGCCACCGAGCCCTGCACGGACTCCCCACTATTCGCTTGCCCCGAGGTAGTCGTCACCCCGCACTTGGGCGCCTCCACTGTTGAGGCCCAAGACCGTGCCGGTACCGATGTGGCCGATTCCGTGCTCAAGGCCCTGGCCGGCGAGTTCGTTCCCGATGCGGTCAACGTCTCCGGCGGCGCCGTGGGCGAGGAAGTGGCCCTATGGCTGGAGCTGGCCCGCAAACTGGGCCTCGTGGCAGTGCACCTGCTCGACGGCGCTGCCGTACGCGTCGAGGTCCAAGGCCGCGGCGAGCTGTCCTCCGAGAACATTGAGGCGCTGGGCCTGTCGGCGCTGCGCGGCGTATTCGCCACCACCGTCGATCAGCCCGTGACCTTCGTTAACGCCCCGCAGATCGCCGAGTCCCGCGGCGTGGAGCTGGATGTCTCCACCGTCACCGAGGCCCAGACCCACCGCTCCGTTCTCGGGGTGAAGGTCATCGCCAGCGACGGCAGCGCCGTCGAGGTCTTCGGCGCCCTCACCGGGTTGAACAGCGTGGAGAAGGTTGTGCGCATCAATGGCCGCGGACTCGATCTGCGCGCCGAAGGCCACAACCTCTTCCTGCAGTACACCGACGCCCCGGGCGCGGTGGGCATCGTCGGCTCCGTGCTGGGCGAGTGCGGGGTCAATATCAACGCCGCCGCCCTGTCCCAGGACGCCACCGGCTCCGGCGCGACGCTGATCCTGCGCATCGATCAGGAAATTCCCGAAGAGGTCGTGGAGAGCATCGGCGAGAAGCTCGACGCCTCCCTCGTCTTCCAGCTCTCCCTGGACTAATCACGTCGCTCCCTCGCTGTCGCCGCCTGATCGCTGCGGCAGGGCAGCGGGGGATGAGCTGATACCCGCGTGGCTTCCGAGTAGCGATACTCGGGTAGTCACGCGGGTTATTTTTAGGGGCTACTACGCTACAGAGTTATGCACTCTGAGACTTTGCCCGTGAGCTTCACCGTCGACGACTATCCCCGCGCTCTTCTCGCAGTTGCGGCCTATAATTCCGCCAATCCCGGCGCCCAACTTGTCGCTGATGCCGAAAGCGGCACAGTTCTATTGCGTAGTAGCATCTCGGAACCGGCGTACCGGGACCGGGCCATGGCAGCCTGCGGGATGGTCTCCGCCGCGGACTCTGCTGAGCCCGCTCCGAACCTTGCGGCGGAAGAGTCCGACGATGCCGCCCGTGCGGCAGTGATGCAGTCCTTGGCTGCGTGGTTCACGGCTCATGGGGTCAGTGAGGTGCATCCCTCGGCTGAGACTGGGCGTATTGAGTTTGCTATCGATGGCCTGCCAGTGGACTTTGGGGCAACTCGTGGCGGGCATCTGCAGGTGGTAGCGATGTCGCAGGTGGACGGCGAACCTGGAGAGTTAGCGCATGTGTGCAATTTCGCGACCAGCAAGGTCGATGATGCGGCGGCATTCCCGGTGAAAGGGGAGCAGGGCTGGTGGTGTGCGGTGCACACCGCAGTGGAGGTGGCCGGCTGTGACGAGACTGGTTTCGACGCGGCGCTGCGTAGCGCGGTGGCGGCGGTGCTGCAGTTGCAGCGCACGGTTATTGTGCTCGCGGGGCAGGGCTAACGTGCTACACTAGCGCTGTTCACTATATGGGAAAGGTGTATCACTCTATGAAATCTGGGTTGAAACTTGCAGTCATCGGCGGCGACGGTATCGGGCCGGAGGTTACGGCCGAAGCGCTGAAGGTGCTCCATGCAGTGCGTGACGACGTTGCCACGACCGAGTTCGACCTCGGGGCGCGTCGCTATCTCCGCAATGGCGAGCTGCTCACCGAGGACGATCTGGCGGAGCTGAAGCGCCACGACGCCATTGTGCTCGGCGCTATCGGTGCGCCAGGGGAGGTTCCCCCGGGTGTGCTGGAGCGAGGCCTGTTGCTCAAGATGCGTTTTGCCCTTGATCACCACGTGAATCTGCGTCCATCCAAGATCTATCCGGGCACCACCTCGCCGCTGCGCGATCCTGGCGATGTGGACTTCGTGGTCGTGCGCGAGGGTACCGAGGGGCTCTATGCCGGCAATGGCGGCACCCTGCGGGAGAACACTCCGCACGAGGTGGCCAGCGAGGTGAGCCAGAACACCCGTTTCGGTGTCGAGCGCGTGGTGCGTTATGCCTTCGATCTGGCGCAGTCGCGGCGTCAGAAGCTCACGCTGGTCCACAAGACCAATGTGCTCGTTCACGCCGGCTCCTTGTGGCAGCGCACCGTGGATGCGGTGGCTAAGGACTATCCCGAGGTCTCCGTGGATTACTGCCATATCGACGCCGCCACGATTTACCTGGTCACCGACCCCTCCCGTTTCGATGTGATTGTCACCGACAACCTCTTCGGCGACATTCTCACCGATGAGGCCGGCGCGATCACCGGCGGCATTGGTCTAGCTGCCTCCGGCAATATCGACGCCAGCGGCACGAATCCCTCGATGTTTGAGCCTGTCCATGGCTCCGCCCCCGATATCGCCGGTACTGGTGTGGCCGATCCGGTGGCCGCCATTCTCTCGATGGCGCTCTTGCTGCGTCATCTGGATGATGAGGCTAATGCCCAGCGCATCGAGGAGGCTGTGCAGAATCATCTATCGGCACGCGATGCCGATGCCGCTATCTCCACCACGGCGGTGGGGGACGATATCGTCGCTCGCTTGAGCTAGCTGTGCGCTCCTCGAGTCGCCCTGTGCTTCGCGCGGCCTCGCGGGGTCTCGCGCGGCTTCGGGGCGCCTGGGGCGTTGCTGTCGGTGCCCTGCTGCGTAGTAGCAGGAGGGTGACGTCGTCAAGCAATGATGGCCCGCTAGGAATCTAGGTCACAATCGCGGATCATTTTGGTCTAAAACACGTCGTGTCAAAAGTGAAGTGGATTACACTACGGGACATGAACGTAGAACTGGAAGAGATCCGCGATTTTTTGTCGGCGCATGAGCCCTTTAGTCATCTCTCGGCGGAAGCGCTGAGCCAGCTGCCCCAGCATGTGGTGGTGGAATATGTGCGCGCCGGCGAGGTCATTTTTAGTGCGGGACAGCCCAATAGCTATCTCAATATCATTCGTTCGGGCGCGGTGGATGTGCTCGGCGAGGATGGGCTGCTGCTCGATCGTCGCGACGCTGGGCGTTCCTTCGGCTATTCGACGCTCGACGATAGTTCCCCGTCGCTGTACACGATGGTCGCGGTGGAGGATAGCCTTCTGTTGCGACTGCCGCGTGAGGCATTTCTTGAGCTCTGCGAAAACCAGCCGCAGGTGCATCGCTTTTTCTCCTCGCAGTCGCAGCGGATTCGAGCGACGGCCTCCCAGATGCGGGAGGAATCGGCCTCTGATGCGCTGCGCAGCTTGGTGGGCGAGTGCATGGTGCGCCGGCCCGCCTGCTGTAGCCCCGATACCTCCATTAGAGAGGCGGCGGCGCGCATGGCCTCCCAGCGCGTGTCCAGCCTGCTGGTGGTCGAAGGCGAGGAGAGCGCGCTGGAGGAGGGGGTGCTCGTCGATGCGGCACAGGATACGGTACGCCTGCTCGGCATCGTCACCGATAGGGACATGACCAAGAAAGTGGTGGCGGAGGCGATCGATTCCTCGCTGCCGATTTCTGCGGTGATGACCCCGGATCCGGTGACGGTGAGCAGCTCGATGCGCGGCTTCGAAGCGATGCTGCTGCTGGCGCAATACCGCATCCACCACCTGCCGGTGATTGATGATCACAATCTCGTCGGCATCGTCGCCTCGGGCGATATTATGCGCCTGCTGCGCAATGATCCGATTTTCGTGCACGCCGATATGGAGCGGGCCGAAACCGATGTGGAGCTCGCAGAGGTATATAGCTCCGCGAAGGAGGTGGCCGCCCGCTTCATCGAGCGCGGCGCCGATCCTGCGGAGGTCTCTGGCCTGCTCACCCTCGCCGCCGATGCCCTAGCGCAGCGGCTGATCGCGCTCACGGAAGAGGAGATGGGGCCGCCACCTGTGGACTATTGCTTCGTGGTGCTCGGCTCGCACGGGCGCCGCGAAATGGGCTTCGCCTCCGATCAGGACAACGCGCTCATCCTCGCCGATGACTTCGACCCCGGCGCGCATGGAGACTATTTCGCCACGTTTTATGAGCGCGTGTGCACTCGGCTCGCCGCCGCCGGCCAAGTGCTCTGCCCGGGCGAGATGATGGCCTCCAACCCCGAATGGCGCATGACGGTGAGCCAGTGGAAGCGCACCTTTCACACGTGGGTATCCGCCCCAGAGCCGGAGGCGGTGCTGCACACGCAGGTGTTCTTCGATATGCGCGGTATAGCCGGCACCCTGGCGCTCGCCGAGGAGGTCATCGAATCCGCGAATGATCAAGCCCACGGTGCGCGCAGGATGCACGCCCACTTGGCTGCTCTCGCGGCGCGACGCGATGCCCCGTTGGGGTTCTTCCGCGGGCTCGTGGTGGAACGCAGCGGAGACTACGCCAATACCCTCAACGTGAAAAAGGGCGGCACTGCCACGATCGTGCAAATGGCTCGCCTCTTTGCCCTATCCGCGCCCGCCGAGATCAGCACGCGGCCTCTCGGCACCTCCGAGCGCTTGGAATATGCCATGGCCAGCAATTGGGTCTCCGCCAAGGGCGGGGCTGATCTGCTCGATAGCTTCCATTTTCTTAACACCGTGGTGCAGCGCCACCAGGCGGCGCAGCTGCGTAGTGGCGCCGCCCCAGAAGCCGTGGACTACCACATCGACCCCAAACAGCTCAGCACCATCGAACGCGAAGGCCTCCGTGATGCCTTTTCTATCATCCGCTCGATGCAATCAGCCCTGAGCACCAAATACCCCGTGCGGAGCATCTGATGTTCGGCTGGGGAAAAAAGAAGGCCACCGGCGCGCTCGCCGAGTTCGAGGCCGTCGCCGCTCAGAACCCGCGCACGCCCCTCGACGAGGCGGAGCTGCTCGCCGTCGATATTGAGACCACGGGCCTGGATCCGAAAAAAGACGCCATGCTCTCGATCGGGTGGGTGCCGGTGCGTGGCCGCAGAATCCATCTCGGCGAGGCCGGCTATATGCTCATCAAACAGGACCGCTCGGTCGGTACCTCCGCGACTCTTCACCATCTCACCGACACCCAACTTGCCACTGGCTACAGCCCCCGCGAGGCCTTGGAGGCGTTCCTTCCGCGGCTCGCGGGCACCACCATGCTGGTGCATTTCGCCCCGATCGAGCAGCGCTTCCTCTCTGCGCTCTGCGAGCAGGAATTCGGCGCGTCCCTGACAGTACCCACCGCCGACACTTTCCAACTCGAACGCACGCACATGGAAAAGATGTCGACCTATCCGCGCGGTGAGGACCTTCGCCTGCCACGGGTGCGTGCCCGCTATAGCTTGCCGCGCTATCCCAATCACAATGCGCTTATCGACGCCATCGCCTGCGCCGAGCTCTACCTAGCCATGAGAGCCCATCTTGGGTACTCCACCGTGCGTGATATCCAGTTGTGACTACGCATCAGAGTAGTGTCGCTTAGGCAGCCCTGATTTTCCCTGCTCGCGAGCGCGATGGGGGATGGGTAGCGCTGATGCGTAGTAGCAGCGCGGAAACTAACCCCATCTGGTGGGAGAGACGCCGTGCTGTAGCAGGTTTTATGCCCGATTAGCGGCGCGTTGAAGCACGGGCTGGTTAAGATGGTCGGCATGCGTTTTGGACGAATTGCCCACCCAGAAGGAATGTGTTTCGCCGTCATCGAGGGGGAAGGTGAAGACCAGGTAGCGAAGGAGATCAAAGAGACTCCTTTCACTAAGCCGGAATTCACGGGCCGTAGCTGGCCGATCGCTGAGGTGAAATTGCTGGCACCCATGCTGCCATCGAAGATTTGCGCGATCGGGCGCAACTACGCGGACCATGTGGCGGAGGTGTTTAAGAAGTCTGCGGATGCGTTGCCCCCAACGCTGTTTCTGAAGCCGCCGACGGCTGTGGTGGGCCCGGGCGCTGCCATCAAGATCCCCGATTTCGCCACTCGAGTGGAGTTCGAGGGCGAGTTGGCGCTCATCGTCGGTCGCCCGTGCAAGAATGTCAAGGCCGAGAATTGGAAGGACGTGATCCTCGGCTACACCGTCATCAACGATGTCTCCTCCCGCGATCTGCAGTTCTCCGATGGCCAGTGGTCGCGGGCGAAGGGCATTGACACCTTCTGCCCGCTGGGCCCGTGGATCGAAACGGACCTCGACGCCCTCGATCTTGAGGATCTGCCCATTAAGGCGCACCTGACCCAAAATGGTGTGACCGAGACTAAGCAGGATTCCAATTCCTCGCAGATGATCATGTCCGTGGGAGAGATCGTGGAGTTCATTACCGCGTCCATGACGCTGCTGCCGGGAGATGTTATCTCCACCGGCTCCCCGGCAGGAACGGCGGAAATGTTCCCCGGCGATCACATCGAGATCGAGATCCCCGGTTTGGGCCGTCTGGCCAACCCCGTCGAGCGCGCCTAATCTTCTGCGCCTTATGCCTCACGTGCCCCGGGCCGCGCGTCGCGGCCTAGCGCGCATGTCCACCCGCTGCTGAGAACGCACTCGACGGCGGGTGGTTTCGTTTACCGTCCGCGCTCGTTCTGAGCCCGATTGAGCCCCTACAACCCCAGCGCCGACATGATGGTCCGCAGCTTGGCGGTGGTTTCATCGAGCTCGGCTTGTGGATCGGAATCGGCGACGATCCCGCCGCCGGCCCAGGTGCGCGCGTGAGTGCCATAGGCATCGACTTCGGCGCAGCGGATCGCCACCATGTATTCGCCGTCTCCGCGCCGATTGGACCAGCCCACGGCGCCTGCATAGAACCCCCGCGGCGTCTCGGTGGCGGTGATGATCGCCTCTGCGGCGTCGGTGGGGGTGCCGCAAATCGCTGGGGTGGGGTGTGTCTGCAAGGCCAACTCGAGGGCAGTCATCTCTGCTTCCTTGACCGTTCCTGTGATCGGGGTGGCGAGGTGCCACATCTCGGCGGTTTTGGTCAGCTCGGGGCGCTCGGGAATGCTCAGCGTCTCGCACAGCGGCCGCAAGGTGCGTTCCAAGTGCTGCACCACATGGGCATGCTCGGCAAGGTCCTTGGCGCTGTTGTATAGCTGTTGCCCATTTTCCTCATCACTGCGCTTATCGACGCCGCGAGGTGCCGAACCAGCCAGTGGATAGGCGCTGAGCGTGGTGCCACGTTTGCGCACCAAAACCTCTGGGGAGGAGCCCACCAACATGGTGTGGGCGTGGGCGCCGCCAGCGGGGGAGAGGTCGGCGATGAAGCCATCGCAGTGGGGGGAGCGATCAATGAGCTTGGCGGCCACCAGCAGCGGATCGGCCGGTGGGTCGAAGCGCACGTCTACAGCGCGGGCAAGCACCACCTTTTCCAAGCGGGTGCGTGCGATGGTGGCGACGGCCGCCTCTACCCGCGCCCGATGCTCGTCCTCGTCGGGGTCGACGCCAACAAGCTCGGAGTGCAGCCGCGAGCCGGGGCCGATGCGGTAGTGCGCGTGCGGCTCCAAGGGGCCTTGTTCGCTAATGATTCGTTCGGGCACGGTCAGTGCTGCGGGATCATCGCGCAAGAAAGGAAGGGCGCCGACCACCATCGTCACCCGCCCCTCGCGCAGCGCAGCCACGGCTTCCCATGGGTCGCTATAGGTAGCGCGCGATCCTTGGGTGCGCACTGATCCATGGGCACGAGAGAGCAGGAAATCCGGTGCAGAAGAGGGACGGTGAGCGAATCGGGCCATGGCATGTAATGCTAGTTCATGCAGGCCACGGGAAAGCTACTAGACTAGACAACCATGTCTCATACTTCAGAAGTCGTCGTTCGTTTTTCCCCATCGCCCACCGGCACTCCGCACGTCGGAATGGTGCGCACCGCCCTGTTCAACTGGGCCTACGCCCGCCACACGGGCGGCAAGATGATCTTCCGCATTGAAGATACGGATGCTGCCCGCGACTCCGAAGAGTCCTACCAGGCCATTATCGATTCCTTGAACTGGTTGGGAATCGACTGGGACGAAGGTGTGGAAAAGGGTGGCCCCCACGAGCCTTATCGTCAGTCGCAGCGCGGCGACATTTATAAGGAGGTGTTGTCGAAGCTTATCGACGCCGGATTGGTCTATCCCGCGTACTCCACCGCAGAGGAGGTGGAGGAGCGCCACAAGGCCGCAGGGCGCGATCCCAAGCTGGGCTACGATAACTTCGACCGCGATCTCAGCGAGGAACAAAAGGCCGCGTTTGAGGCTGAGGGTCGCAAGCCCGTGTGGCGTCTGCGCATGCCGGATAAGGACTGGGCGTGGAATGACTTGGTGCGAGGCGAGATCTCCTTCAAGTCCCAGACCCAGCCGGACTATGTGGTGGCCCGCTCCAATGGCCAGCCGCTCTACACCCTGGTGAATCCGGTGGACGACGCCATCATGGGTGTCACTCACGTCCTGCGTGGCGAGGATCTCCTGCCCTCTACGCCGCGCCAGATCGCGCTGTATGAGGCGCTCATGCAGATTGGTGTGGCCCAGCGCGTGCCGGAGTTCGGTCACATGCCCTTCGTGATGGGGCAGGGCAATAAGAAGCTCTCGAAGCGCGATCCGCAGTCGAATCTGTTTAACCACCGCGATGCTGGCATCATCCCGGAGGGCATGCTCAACTATCTTGCCCTGCTCGGCTGGTCGCTGAGCAAGGATGAAGATATTTTCACCACCTCCCAACTGGTCGAGAATTTTGACATCACTGATGTGTTGTCCAACCCGGCTCGCTTCGATGAGAAGAAGATGCTGGCCATCAACGCGGATCACATCCGCCTGCTGGAGCTCGACGATTTCGCCTCCCGCCTGCGCACCTATCTCAGCGAGTACCACGACTTCCCGGCGGAGTATCCCGACGACGCCTTCCGTTTCGCTGCCGAGCAGGTACAGACCCGCATCAAGACCTTGGGCGATGCGTGGGGGCTGCTGCGCTTCCTCGTTGTCGCCGATGAGGACCTCGAGTTGGAGCCGAAGGCAGCGCGCAAGAACCTCAAGGAGGATGCTGTCCAGGCCCTCGACGAGGCGATCGCCGTGCTCGAGCCGCTCGAGGAGTGGAAGACCGTCCAGATCGAGTCGGCCTTGAGCTCTCGTCTGATTGAAGAGCTGGAGCTCAAGCCGCGTAAGGCCTATGGTGCCCTGCGCGTGGCGCTCACCGGCGCCCAGGTGTCGCCACCGCTGTTTGAGTCCATGGAATTGGTGGGCAAGGACTCCACCTTGGCTCGCCTGCGGGCTGCCCGGGCGCGCACCCCGTGGAGCGAGGAGAGCGCCAACTAACGCAATCGGGGCCTCGCTAAGACTCTAAAATCCCGCTTGAGCTGCTGGTTTGTGCAATGAGAGCCGTCATGGTTATAGTATTCCTCGTTGCACAGCAGGAGCTGATAGCAATCAGCAGCTGAGCGCGATGGCCTATGGTGTAATTGGCAACACAACGGTTTCTGGTACCGTCATTCTAGGTTCGAGTCCTGGTAGGCCAGCTTCAGTATGAAGTACGCTTCATGCTGGTTCCTATGCCCCGTTCGTCTAGCGGCCTAGGACGCCGGCCTCTCACGCCGGTAACACGGGTTCAAATCCCGTACGGGGTACAACGTACAACCTCCTCTTTACTTTCATTTCGGTGGAAGCGAAGGGGAGGTTGTTGCTTTGTCCTGAGCTCTCTATGGCGCATGACAGGAAGAAGGGGCGCACTCGGCGCCCCTTCTTGTCGTTTGTATACCCCGCCATCTCACGCGTTGTGACAGCGGCGGTGTTGCGGCTAATCCAGTGCCACGTTGGTATTTTCCGGCAACGTTAAGGCCGCGGCTGCGGCGATCGCGAACGCCATACCGAAGACGGTAAAGAGCATGACTTGCCCGCCGAAGGCGAGCAGAGGCGGAACGATCAGCGGGGCGGCGATAGACGCAATGCGGCCGAAACCAGCGGCCGCCCCAGTGCCGGTGCCGCGCAGGGCAGTGGGGTAGAGCTCCGGCCCAATGGCATAGAGGGCGCCCCATGCGCCGAGGTTGAAGAAGCTGAGGAAGCAGCCGGAGGCAATAATCTGCCATTCCGCCGAGCTCAAGCCATAGCTCAGCGCCGCGGTGGCGCTACCGGCAAGAAAGACCGCTAGGGTCAGGCGGCGGCCCCAACGCTCAATCAGATAGGCGGCCGCGGCGTAGCCGGGCAGCTGCGCCAGAGTGATGATGAGGGTGAACGTGAAGGATTTCACGAGGGTGAAACCCTGCTCGTGCAAAATCGAGGGAATCCAGATGAATGCCCCGTAGTAGGCGAGGTTGATGCAGAGCCAGACCGTCCACAGGGCTGCGGTGCGACGTCGCAGCGGCGATGCCCAAATAGAGTGGGCGTTCGCCACCTCGGGTTCCATTGCTGCCACTGCGCGGTCGTGCTGCGGCTGGCGTCCGAGAGCGGGGGACTCTTCAAAAGAGCGCACGACCTTCTCGGCGTCCTCGTGGCGGTTCGTGGCCTCGAGGTAGCGGACGGATTCCGGCATGCCAAAACGAACGACGAGCGCATAAACGGTGGGGATACAGCCCAATGCGAGAGCCCAACGCCAGCCGTTATCGTCGGCGGCCACCACGAATGCGCCAATACAGGCAGCGAGAATCCAACCCAGCGCCCAGAAGGCCTCGAGGATGACCACCATGCGGCCACGGATGCGGCGCGGAGCGAACTCAGAAACAAAGGTGGAGGCCACAGGTAGCTCGGCGCCGAGCCCCAGGCCGACGATGAAGCGGAACACAAGCAGGACCGCGAGGCTGCCAGCAAGCGCGGAGGCGCCGGTGGCGATGCCATATACCAGCAAGGTGAGGGTGAACACGGAGCGGCGACCAAATTTATCGGCGAGCAGACCACCGAAGGTGGCACCGATCGCCATCCCCACAAAGCCGATGGATCCCAATAGCGATGTTTCGGTATGGCTCAAGCCCCAGTGGGCGGCGAGGGCCGCCATGATAAAAGAAATAAGCCCGACGTCCATCGCGTCGAGCGCCCATCCAATTCCAGAGCCGCCCAAAATTTGAGCGTGTTTTCTGGTCACGGGAAGAGAATCTAGGCGCTCCGTGCGCGAGGGCGCGGGCTGATGCGTAGTAGCAGATGACGTGGAGTCGATATCGGCGTGGTGCATAGAGGGAGCCTAAACCAGACTCCGATATGGTGCCTGTTCTATCCCCCATAGAGGGTAGTGCGGACAACCAAACGACTTACCGCGAAAGGTTGCGTATCTGGTGCCCAACCTACACTCGATCGTTAGGAGACGTTCAACTCGTTGCCGGCTTTGTCGATGGTGGCGGGCACCATCGGATCTCTCGAGGGGCCTTCGATTACCGAACCATCGGTCAGGCTGAATTTGGACATGTGCTTGGAGCAGACCGCGACGTGTTCGCCGTTGACGTCCTCGAGATGATCGATGGGGCCCTGGGCGTGTGGGCAGGTGGCGGAATAGGCGGTGAACACACCCTCTTCTGGCTGTGCAACAACCCAGCCGTCGATGAATACGGCACCTCCCACTGGAATCGATGCGGAATCCACCTGCGCGGCGGTCTCAGGGCTGCCGCAGGCAGCGAGGAGGGCGCCCGAGGCGGTCGCGGCAGTGGCGGCGGCGATGCCTTTGAGGAAGCTGCGCCGCGAACAGGGGAAGCGGGACGTATCAAAACCACTCATGATCCTCACGCTACCCCAGCTCAGCGCGTGGGAAAATTGAGGTGCTCCTTAAAACGGGTGCCGGTGCGCCCATTTGCCTGCCCCAGCGCGGGGGTGGCGCCATGGGGTAAAAGCAGAAGGTCGATGGGGAAAAAATCTCGAATCTCTTCCCCCGCCGCGGCCGGAGGTCTAGAGTGAGGGGTGAGAAGTTCACACGGATTTTTAGGATAACCACCAGCGCCTAGGACGGGGTTGTCGGAGTCGCAGCGGGTCGCCACCGCTACGGCGTGCATCGGGTGAGATTCTCGGCGATATATCGCATACCTGTTCAGAGGAATTTAATGTCAGCAAAGGAGAGTGGATGGCTGAAGCAGCGTCTTTTCTAGTAACAGCGTCGCACGTCCCCTTCGTAGCGAGCATTGCCATAATCTAATCCCTCTCCGCGCTAGAGATGTGCGAGGGTAGAGCTAAGCGAAGGTGAATGTTTATCGTGACTCTGTTCACCGAGACCTCCTCGATGGTCTACGGATTGCGCATAGATCACCTCGACACCTGACTCTGATGCAGAGATAGCGGACGGGCCCACGGTGAGAGCACCACACTGGGGTCACGACACTTCCGCACCCTGTCGTTATCGTGAACTCGCAGTCGCGCAGGCTCCGAGCGTTCATGGATCGGTTTTCACACTAATGTCCGCGCGGGGCGTCTTTACTTACCGCCGAAGACGCCCCGCGCGTGCGCGTGCACCCCACGCCTTATCGACGCCGCCCCCAGTGCTTATTTTCGCAGCTGAAGGGGGCGATTTCTATTTCTTTGTACCCGTCGTGTAACTTTATGCAAGCAACGAACGAGCAGTTCGAAGCGATCCAAGGCCCCGTTCGTCTAGTGGCCTAGGACGCCGGCCTCTCACGCCGGTAACACGGGTTCAAATCCCGTACGGGGTACAAAGCGCACACCTCCTCCCTGACCTGTCTTTTCCGAAAGATAGAAGGGAGGAGGTGTTTTCTTATGTCGGCTGTGCCGTTCGCCGGCGTTTAGGCGGTGCCGCTGAGCTGGCGGGAGGCCTCGAGTAGAGCCTGCCCGTGCCGTGCCCCAGGGTTGGGGCCAAGCCGCTCGGCGGGGCCGGAGACCGATAGGACGGCAAGGAGTTCGCCATTGCCGTCGAAGATGGGCGCGGAGACGCTGGCAAGTCCGACCTCGCGCTCGGAGACGGAGTCTGCGTAGCCTTGGGCGCGCACCTGCTCGAGGTCGGTGGTGGTGAAGTGGGCATCGCGCAGAATGGTGTCGCGCAGATGCGGTGGAGCATAGGCCACGAAGACGCGCGCGGCCGAGCCCGCGGTCAGTGGCATGCGAAAGCCCACGGGCACGGTGTTTTGTAGTCCCGAGGAGGGTTCCTGGGCGGCCACGCAGGTACGCATCGTTCCGTTGAGGCGATATAGTTGCACGGACTCCTGCGTAGTCTCCATCAGGTTGGCCATGATGGGCGCGGCGGCGTCGATAAGCTTGTCGGAGCTCGAGGCGCCGAGCGCGCGCAATGCGGACCCGATGGACCATTTGCCATCGGAGGTGCGGCTCAGGAGATCGTGCATTTCTAGGGCCGTGGCAAGCCGGTGTGCCGTGGCGCGGGGAAGCTGGGTGCGTTCGCACAGCTCGCTGAGGGATTGGGGCGAATTCGCGACGGTGTTCAGGATAAGTACTGTGCGGTCCAGTACTTTGATTCCGCTGGACTGTTGCCCATCAAGTGAGTTAAACTTTCCCATGACACGATATTATCATCCCATATCGTGAGAGGCTAGTTTCTGGTTGGAGCTGGGCGGGGTGTCCTGACCACCGCCCAGACCCAGCGTGCCAGCCCCACGTTGAGCATGAGATGCGCAGCCAGAACATGCCGAGGACAACCCTCGTCCGTGCATTCAGTCGCGCCGCGGCACACGCAGACACGACAGTTCTGCTGCGGCAGGCACCATAGTGAAAGGTAACGGTGATCATATGACCAGCCCCAAAACGCTGGCGGAAAAGGTGTGGCACGACCACATCGTGACCCACGGTGAAGAAGGAAAACCCGATCTCATCTACATCGATCTGCAGCTTCTTCACGAGGTCACCTCCCCGCAGGCGTTCGATGGTTTGCGGCTGGCGGGGCGATCCTTGCGCCGCCCCGAGCTCACCCTGGCCACCGAGGACCACAACGTTCCGACGGAGGGCATCACTACCGGTTCCATCCTGGAGATCAAGGACGAAATCTCGCGCACTCAGGTGGAGACACTACGCACCAATGCCGAGGAGTTCGGGGTGCGGCTGCACCCTATGGCGGATAAAGAACAGGGCATCGTGCACGTGGTGGGGCCGCAGCTCGGTCTCACCCAGCCCGGTATGACGGTGGTGTGCGGCGATTCGCACACCTCCACCCACGGTGCGTTCGGTGCGATCGCCTTCGGCATCGGCACCTCTGAGGTGGAGCATGTGATGGCCACCCAGACGCTGCCGCTGAAGCCTTTTAAGACCATGGCCGTTAATGTCACTGGCACTCTCGGCGAGGGCGTGACCGCCAAGGACCTGATTCTCGCGATCATCGCGCAGATCGGCACCGGCGGTGGCCAGGGTCACATTATTGAATATTGCGGCGAGGCCATCGAGAAGCTGTCGATGGAAGAGCGCATGACCATCTGCAATATGTCGATTGAGGCGGGCGCCCGTGCCGGCATGATCGCCCCCGACCAGACCACCTTCGACTACATCAAGGGCCGGCAGTACGCGCCCGAGGGCGAGCTGTGGGATCAGGCCGTCGAATACTGGTCCAGCCTGCGCACCGATGAGGGCGCGAGCTATGACAAGGTCGTCACCATCGACGGCGACGCCCTCACCCCCTTCGTCACGTGGGGCACCAACCCGGGTCAGGGTTTGCCGCTGGCAGAGTGTGTGCCGAACCCAGAGGAGATCAGCGACGAAAACGAGCGCTCGGCCGCGGAGAAGGCCATCGACTATATGGGCTTGATTCCCGGCCAGCCGCTGCGTGAGGTGACAATTGATACGGTCTTCGTGGGCTCCTGCACCAATGGCCGCATCGAGGATTTGCGGGCGGTCGCTCAGGTGCTCAAGGGCCGCCGCGTGGCCGATAATGTTCGTATGCTCACGGTGCCCGGCTCCCAGCGGGTGCGGGAACAGGCCGAGGCCGAGGGCCTGGACAAGATCATCACCGCCGCCGGCGCCGAGTGGCGCCAGCCCGGCTGCTCGATGTGTTTGGGTATGAACCCCGATCAGCTCTCGCCCGGCCAGCGCTGCGCCTCTACCTCGAACCGCAACTTCGAGGGACGCCAAGGCAAGGGCGGCCGCACCCACTTGGTCTCACCCGCAGTGGCCGCCGCCTCCGCGGTGGCCGGCACCCTGGCATCGCCCGCTGACCTCTAAGCACCGTCGCATTAGGAGAAGAGAACAACAATGGAGAAGTTTCACACTCACACTGGTGTCGGCGTGCCGCTGAAGCGGTCGAACGTGGACACCGATCAGATCATCCCCGCCGTCTACCTCAAGCGGGTTAGCCGCACCGGCTTCGAGGACGGGCTGTTCGCCGCGTGGCGACGCGACCCCGAGTTCGTGCTCAATCAAGAGGACTACGCAGCAGGCTCGGTACTGGTCGCCGGCGAGGACTTCGGTACCGGATCCTCGCGTGAGCACGCCGTGTGGGCGCTGATGGACTATGGCTTCCGAGTGGTGTTTTCCCCGCGTTTCGCCGATATTTTCCGCGGCAACGCCGGTAAGGCTGGGCTGCTGGCCGCCCAGATGGAGCACAGCGATATCGAGCTGTTGTGGAAGCTGATGGAGCAGACCCCAGGCCTGAAGCTGACGGTCAATCTCGTAGACCGCACCGTCACCGCCGGTGAGCACATCCTGCCTTTCGAGGTGGATGACTACACCCGCTGGCGGCTGATCGAGGGGCTCGACGATATCAGCCTCACCCTGCGCGATGAGGAAGCCATCGAGCGTTTCGAAGCCCAGCGCAAGCCCTTCATGCCGCGGGTCTTCTAAGCTCGCCCCGTTGCGGGCCATCGTCCCGACGCAGCATAGGACCCCGCCAGGTGGATACCACCTCGGCGGGGCCTTGTCGTGTATGCGGGCGAAGCGGCAGTTATTTCACCGGCAGGGCGCTGGCGAGATAGTCCGCGCCCACCAATTGCCCGTCTCGGAAGTCCAGCATCCACATCGAGCCCTTCTTCGCCTTAATCTCATCGATCGGCAGCTGGCCACGGGCCGCGGCCCAAGCCACCACATCGGGGATCCAGATGCCCTGGGAGCAGACCACAGAGATCGTGCCGCTGCGGGAAAGCTCCGAGATGGCGCTGTGGCAGTTCGTCATCTGCGAGAGCCAGGCATTGTCGCCGAAGAGCTCATTGACGGTGACATCCATGCCCAGCTCATCGGCCAGCGGGGCAATAGTGTCCTGGCAGCGATCAGGCTCGGCGGAATACAGCTGCTCTGGGCGGAAAGCGCTGAGCAAAGGCACCAGCATTTCCGCTTGTCGACGCCCTTTCTTATCCAAAGGCCGGATAGAGTCATCGCCCTGCCAATTCTTCCGCTGATAGGCCTTGGCGTGGCGCAGCAGAATGACGCGGGTATCCGGGGCAAGGAGCAGCCGTTTCTCGGCCTTGCGCAAGACATCTACATCCAGCTGGTAGGACAGCAGCGAGGCGGCGTCGTCAATGGACAGCCAGCGCAGCGTGTCCACCTCATCGTTGGCGCTGAACTCGCCGCCGATGACCTCGGCCAGCCAGTAATAGACCACCTTGGTGCGCTTGTGTACCGGATAGCTGACCTTGCCGATGAGCTTGTCCAGGCGCACCTCGTAGCCGGTTTCTTCCTCGATCTCACGGGCGGCAGTCACCGGCAGGGACTCGCCTGGGTCCAGCTTGCCCTTCGCCAAAGACCAGTCGTCATAGCGCGGGCGGTGAATCACCGCCACCTCGATCTCCTCGGGGCGGGAACGATCGCCGCGCCACAGCACCGCGCCCGCGGCGAGGGTCGGGCGGGTGATGTCCTTGCAGGGATTGGAAGGAATTTTTTGCAGTCGACCCGTGACGAGCACGTTGTTCTTGCGGTCTTTATCAGTTTCCTGCGCGTGAGAAGCCATAGCTGCAATTGTAGGACGGCTCTATTAGGTACCGCAGTAGGTGGTGAAGTTCTCCGTCCACTCCGCAGGTGCCGGCCCGAGCAGCTCCGGGTAAGCGGCATCTGCATCGAAGGGGTGGCGCAGCGCGTGCAGCAGCGCCTCCCACAGCTCCCAGTGATCTTGGGCGGCCGCGCTGAGGGCGCGTTCCACCTCGTGGTTGCGGGGAATGACCACCGGATTACGCCGCTGCGGATCCGGCTGAGAGTCCCGCCACGCCTGCCACAGAGGATCCGTCTGCTCTGCTGCGTAGTCCTCATCGAGGGTGGCGAAAAACGTGGTGTGATCCGGCTGTTCGCGGCGCAGATAATCCAGGGCGAGAGCGACCACCTGCGGCGCCTGCGGCCGGCCATTGATGCCGAGTTTGGCGGCCCACATCTCGGTGGCGATGGCCTCGAAGCGGCTGCCTTGGCTGCTGAGGACTTCTTGGGCTCGGGCGATGGCGGCCTGCGGGTCGGCGTCGATAAGCGGCAGCAGCACCTCGCCGAAGCGGGCCATGTTCCAGCCGAGGATCGCCGGCTGCTGGCCGTAGCGGTAGCGACCGGTGGTGTCGATGCTGGAGAAACACGCGTCCGTGGCGTGGGCGTCGAGGAAAGCACAGGGGCCGTAGTCGATGGTCTCGCCGCTGATCGTGGTGTTATCGGTGTTCATCACCCCGTGGATAAAACCCACGCCCATCCACTGCGCCACGGTGTGCATCTGGGTGTTCATCACCTGCTCCAGCAAAGCCAGCGCCCCGCCGCCGGCATGTTCGGGATAGTGCCGCTGGAGGCAATACTCGACCAGCTGGGCTAAGACATCCTCGGCGCCGAGTACCGTCGCCATCTGGAAGGTGCCCACGCGAATATGGGAGCTGGCCGCCCGCACAATCATCGCCCCGCGCTCAGGGCCACTACGCAGCACGCTGCGGCCGGTATCAATCACCGCGAGCACCCGTGTGGATGGGATGCCGAGAGCGTGCATCGCCTCGGAGATCAGATACTCCCGCAGCATCGGCCCGCGCGCCCCATAGCCATCCGCGCCCCGCGAAAACGGGGTGGGCCCAGAGCCCTTGAGGTGAAGATCCACCAGCCCACTGGGCGTGTCAAGCTCGCCGAGCAGCAGTGCGCGACCATCGCCCAACTGCGGATTGAACTGGCCAAACTGGTGGCCCGCATAGCCCTGGGCCACCGGTTGGGTATAGCAGCCGCTGGCCCGCCCGCACAGAAAATCCAGCCCCGCATCCGTGCGCAGCCACTGCGGATCCAATCCCAGTTCCGCCGCGAGGGGTTCGTTGAGTTGCAGCAGCGAGGCATCGGGATATTCAGCTGCCTGCCACTCAAGGCAGAGATCGGGGAAGCTCTTGGCAAACTCGGCGCGCAAGACAGGACTAGACATACCGCCCCAGTGTACTGTGCACGGCTGCACGGCAATGCTCGGTAGACTCGCACGCAGATGCAGCACTGTCTGCGGCGACGCCACTGCGCGCCCGCTTCGGCACGGTGCAGCTACCACCGCAACGAGCAGATACCTCGGGAAGGACACAACAGGGTTCATGGTCAACGTGACAGTGATGGGCGCAGGAAGCTGGGGCACCACCCTAGCCAAGGTATTCGCCGATGCCGGAGCCACCGTGCGCCTCTGGGCGCGCCGGGAATCGGTGGCGAAATCCATACAGATCATGCGTGAGAACCTCGACTACCTGCCTGGGCTCAGCGTGCCCCAGTCCGTGACCGCCACAGCCGATGCCGCCCGCGCCCTCGCCGGCGCCGATATCGTGGTCTTGGGCGTTCCCTCCCAAACACTGCGCGCCAATGTGGAGCAGTGGGTCGAGCTCATCCCGCGGAAGGCGATCGTCATCAGCCTCGCCAAGGGTGTGGAACACGGCAGCTTGATGCGGATGAGCGAGGTGATCGCCGAGGCTGGACGCATCGAGCCGGAGCGCATCGCCGTGCTCTCGGGGCCAAACCTGGCCCGCGAGGTGGCCATGGAACAGCCCGCTGCCACCGTGATCGCCTGCACCAACGAGGACAACGCCAAATACGCCCAGGCGGCCTGCTCGGCGCCCTACTTCCGGCCCTATACCAATACCGATGTGATCGGCACCGAGCTCGGCGGGGCGTGCAAGAACGTCATTGCCTTGGCCTGCGGCATGGCCAATGGCAAAGGGCTAGGGGAGAACACCACCGCGAGCTTGATCACGCGCGGCCTCGCCGAGATCGCCCGACTGGGCGTGGCGGTTGGGGCCGATAGTCGCACCTTTGCCGGGCTGGCAGGATTGGGCGATTTGGTCGCCACCTGTAGCTCGCCGTTGTCTCGCAACCGCAGCTTCGGTGCCCGCCTCGGCCGAGGCGATTCGCTTGAGCAGGCCACCCACGCCACCTCGGGGCAGGTTGCCGAGGGCGTGACTTCCTCGGAGTCGGTGTTCCGCCTCGCCGAGCGGCATGAGGTGGACATGCCCATCACTCACGCCGTCTACATGGTGTGCCACGAGGGAATGGATGTGGACACCATGGTGGGTGCGCTGATGGGGCGTTCGAAGAAGTCCGAGTAGTACAATCGCAGCGGTTCGGCACCCACCCCGTTCACCGGTGTGCGATGTAGTGCTGTGTGCCTGCGCCGCAGCAGGCGGACAGCCCCGCAACACAGCCCGTACCCACAGCCCGTCACTACAGCCGAGATATGAAAGACCGAGATGACTGCTCCTACCTCTTTTGCCAGCGATGCCACTGACACCCGTACCTCTGTTGCCGTCGTCTATGGCGGCCGCAGCTCCGAGCACTCGATTTCCTGTATCTCGGCCTCGGCGGTGATGAGTCACCTCGATGCAGAAACCTATCGCGTCGTGCCGGTGGGCATCACCCTCGAAGGCGCCTGGGTGGTGGGGCAATCCGATCCCCACACGCTCCGCGCCGCCGGTCGCGAGTTACCCGTGGTGGAACACACCGAGGAGGTTCAGCTCTCGGTGGATCCCAACCGGCGCGGCGAGTTCCGCTATAGCAGCGGCGAGCGCGCCGGGCAGCTCTATGATCGCGTGGATGTGATCGTGCCGGTACTGCACGGCAAGTTCGGTGAAGATGGCACCATCCAGGGTCTCTTTGAGCTCTCTGGGGTGCCCTATGTGGGCGCTGGGGTGCTGGCCTCGGCGGCCGGGATGGATAAGGAATACACGAAGAAACTCATGAGCGCCTCGGGGCTGCCCGTGGGGCGCGAGGTGGTGCTGCGGCAGCGCGGCGAGCTCAGCGTGGCAGAAAAGGAGCTACTGGGGCTGCCGGTGTTCGTCAAGCCGGCTCGCGGCGGTTCCTCGATCGGTATCTCCAAGGTGGAGTCTTGGGAGGAGTTCCCCGCGGCCTATCAGGCGGCGGTGGACTATGACGAAAAGGTGATCGTGGAGGCCGAGATCCGCGGCGCCGAGGTGGAGTGCGGCGTGCTGCAGTACCCCTCGGGCGAGGTGGTGGCTTCGGTTCCGGCGCAGCTCATCGGCACCGAGGACGGCGATGAGGGCTTCTACGACTTCGACACCAAATACCTCGACAATGTGGTCTCTGCCGCGATCCCGGCGCCGGTCGGCGAGGAGACCACGGAGCTGATCCAGTCGCTGGCTGTGGAAACCTTCCACGCCCTGAATTGCACGGGCTTGGCGCGCGTCGATTTCTTCGTCACCGACTCCGGTCCGGTGCTCAACGAGATCAACACCATGCCCGGTTTTACGCCGATCTCGATGTATCCCAAGGTTTTCGAAGCCTCTGGCGTGCCCTACGCTGAGCTGCTGGATATTGTGATTCAGCAGGCGCTTTCTCGCCGCTAGCTGCGGCGCTTATCGACGCTTATTCGCAGCCACTCATCCGCGGTGTAAGATACAAGTCGCTGCTGGGTCGAGCCCGCAGGGGAATCTGGTGCAACTCCAGAACTGACGCGCAACGGTAAGCCGCGCTTCGCTCTTACGGCGAGGATATGTGGACAAGTCCGAATGCCTGCCCTCGGCCAACGTTAAAGGCAGCTGAAAGAAAGTGTGTGAACCACTTGATGGCTAGGTTTTCGGCCTCGCGTGGGGAAGCGAGTATCTCGTATTCCTTAGGTCGCCTAGCAGTGAAGGATTGTTGCTGGCGTGTCGATTTTTCGACGCAGCTACACGGCCCTAGTGGCCGTGCTGATGCTGCTCATTGCGGTCTCAGCCGTCGCTTCGGTGGCGGTGGGATCGGTCACCATCCCGCTCGGTGATGTGGCTGCTGTGATGCAGTCGAAGCTGGGCCTGTCTTCGGCCACGGTGCCGGAGCAGTCGGTGGAGACCATTGTGTGGCAGCTGCGGACGCCGCGAGGCCTGCTTGCTCTCATCGTCGGCGCTGGGCTCGCGCTGGCCGGTGTGGCCATGCAGACTCTGGTGCGTAACCCTCTGGCTGATCCCTATCTGTTGGGCGTGTCCTCCGGCGCTAGCGTCGGCGCGACAGCCGTTATTACTCTAGGCATTTTCTCCTCATTAGGGGTGTGGGCACTTTCTGGCGGGGCGCTGATTGGTGCGCTCGTGGCCACTATGGCGGTGTATGGGATCACCTATGCGCAGGGCGGCATTACCCCCTTGCGGCTGATTCTCACCGGTGTCGTGCTCGCGAGCGCCTTTTCAGCCCTCGCCAGTTTTCTCGTGTTCATCGGTCCCGATCCGCGCGCCGCGCAATCGGTGATGTTTTGGATGCTGGGCTCTGTCGCAGGGGCGCAGTGGATCAAACTAGGCATCCCGGTGGTGGCGACGTTTCTGGCCGCTGTCATTCTCTTCGTCCTCGGTCCTCGTCTCGATGCCTTGGCATCGGGGGAGGATGTGGCCGCAAGCGTAGGAGTGGACGTCGATAAGCTCCGAGCATCTCTGTTCCTTCTCCAAGCGGTGCTCGTGGGCGTGCTCGTCGCGGTGTCCGGCGGGATCGGTTTTGTCGGTCTCGTGGTGCCGCACTTGGCACGCATGCTAGTGGGTCCAACGCATCGCAGGTTGGTGCCCATCGCCATGCTCGGTGGCGGGCTGTTTTTGCTCTGGGTGGATATGGCTTCGCGCGTTGTCGCAGGCGCGCAGGAAATTCCCCTCGGAGTAGTCACCGGCATTATTGGTGCGCCCTTGTTCCTGTTCATCATGGGCAGGTCGAGCTCGTATAGCTTCGCTAAGGAGGCCTAGAACTCTGATGCGTAGTCTCCATCTCGAGCAGCTGGATTGTCTTATCGACGCCACCCCTATTCT
Source organism: Corynebacterium sp. 11A (assembly GCF_008930935.1). Lineage (NCBI taxonomy): Bacteria > Bacillati > Actinomycetota > Actinomycetes > Mycobacteriales > Corynebacteriaceae > Corynebacterium > Corynebacterium sp. 11A. The sequence continues at coordinate 56,535 of NZ_PQMR01000010.1, read as the reverse complement.
CAGCAACGTCACCCTCAGCGTGGAGCCTGGCGCCATGGTCGCCATTGTTGGCCCTAATGGCGCCGGCAAAACGACATTGCTGCGCAGCATCGCGGGTTTTCTCCCTTCCCGCGGCCAGGTGCGCATCGATGACACGCCGCTGGCGTCGTTGAGCGCGAAGCACAGGGGCCAGATGCTGGCCTATGTCGGCCAGGAAGAGACCGTTCCGGAGGGGCTCACCGTGCGCCAAACGGTGGCGCTGGGGCGTCTGCCGCACCAATCGGTGTGGCGGCCGCCGTCGGCTGTAGACCGCGAGGCCACCGAGAAAGCGATGCAGCGGGTGGGCGTGACCGATCTGGCCGAACGCACCTGCAATCAGCTCTCGGGAGGGCAGCGCAAGCGCGTGTTTATCGCTCGCGCCCTCGCCCAAGACACCGGTTTGATCCTGCTCGATGAACCCACCAATCACCTCGACGTGGAGCACCAGCTCAGCGTCTTGAAACTCATGCGCTCGACTCGCGCAACAATCATCTCCACGATCCACAACCTCGACCTGGCGCTCACGCATTTCGATATCTGCCTGGTGTTGCACAACGGCGAGGTTCTTGCCTGCGGCAGCCCCACCGAGGTGCTTAACGCGGCGCGGGTGCGCACGGTATTTGGCGTGGATTCGGTGATTGTGCGGCAGGGGCTGCGCCACCCGCACCTCGTTGTCGATGGGGTACACACCCGTCCTGATTCCTCCAACCCATAGGATGCGTACAAACACATGTCACAGCCTTATCGCGTCGCGCTTGTCGCCGCCCTGAGCAGCGCCACTGTTCTTCTGAGCGCCTGCTCCGGCGGCGGCAGCGCCGAGAACCCCGCAGCACCCAACGATGCCACCGACCACTCCGGCGAGACGGTCACCGTCACCAACTGCGGCGAGGAGGTGCGCTTTCCGAAAAAGGCCGCCGGCCTGGCCAATGATGGCAACCTCATCGCGCTCAACCTGGCTCTCGATGCCCAAGATGAGCTGGTGGCGGTGTCCAGCCTGAACCGAGACCGCGACGTGCTTGTCGAAAAGTATGGCGAGAAGGTCAATAACTTAAAGGAGATCAGCGAAAAGTATCCCTCCCTGGAACAAATCGTGGCCGCCTCCCCGCAGGTGTTTTACGGCGGCTGGGGCTATGGGCTGGGGGAGGATAAAAACATCACCCCCGACTCCCTAGCCACGCACGATATCTCCACCTATATCCTCACCGAGGCCTGCCGCCAGGAAGGATCGACGGCCCGCGGCGTGGAAAACCCGTGGGATGCGGTGCGCAGCGATCTGCGCAACGTCGGTGCGATCACCGGCCGTGAGGATAAGGCCGAAGACGTGATCGCCGATATGGATGCGCGTATCGAGGCGCTGAGTAACGCCCCGCAGGCAGAGAACAAGCCGGTGGTCTTCCTCTACGACTCCGGCACCGATGCGGTGTTTACCTCCGGCGCGAAGGGCGCTCCCGCAGAAATGGTGGCGGCTGCCGGTGCGGACTACGCAACAGACGATCTCGATGACACCTGGGTGGAGGTTGGCTGGGAAACCCTCGCCGACGCCCAGCCCGATGTGTTTGTCTTCGTCGACTATCCCGGCCAGAGCTTCGAGCAAAAGGTAGAGCAGCTGAAGAAGAACCCCGCCACCAAGGATCTCGAGGCGGTGCAGCAGGAACGCTTCATTAATCTGCCCTATGCGCTGTGGACCTCCGGGCCGCTCAATATCGACGGCGCCGAGCTCGTACGCAAGGGGCTAGAGGAGTATGGGCTGGTACCGGAATCCGATATCCAGCCCAGCCTCAACGTCCGTATCGATTCCTAAAACAGGTGCCGGCCTAGCGGGCGACCGTGGCGGTGGTGTCGGTGATGACGTATCCGATATCCACAAACACGGTCTGACCCACAGCTTGGGGCATGGCCACCGCAATAGCTACATCACGGCCCAGGGCGTACCACACGCCTTGGGTCGTTCCATTGGCCAATTGGGTGTCATTGAACCACGGGATGTCATTGATCTGCTGCAGCTGCTCGCCGGGCTCATAGCCGGCCGGCTCCGCCAGGCCGCAGCGGGTGACAATCGGCTCTAGGCCATCGTCGTCCGGCATCCACGCCACCGTGTTCTGCGGATCCTGCGGATAGCCGGCGGCGATCAGCTCCGAGCCCTTAACCAGACGGTAGGTGCCCGAGGAAGTCTCCAGCACGCTCGGCAGCGCCTGCTCATAGGCCGCACAGCGCGGATTGTCGGCATCGGGGGAGTCCAGCTGCGCCAAGGGGGCGGCAGCAGGGGACAAGCGCTCGCCCTGAATCGGTGCTAGGGCAGCGTCGAGATCCGCCACCGGGTTGGGGGCATCCCCCAAGGATTGAGCATCGGCGGTCACCGCCACCGTGGGGGTAGCACCCACGAGATACCAGGTTTGCATGGTCGAGCCGGTGGTGGCGTCTTTGACCCGCAACCACTCGCGGCCGGCAATATCCTCGGTGCGGGCTAGGGTGGTGTACTGGGCTGGGGGCTGCACACCGCAGCGCAAGGTGATGCGCTGATTATCGGTGCCCGACCACGCGAAGGCCCCGGCCGGTACCGGTTCCACGAGGCGCGCCTTTTTCAGGCCGTTGAGTGACTCCGGGAGAGCGTCGATAAGCGCCGAGCACTCCGCTGAATCGGCCTGATCAGAGGGCAATTCAGACAGCGCTACGGGATCGCGGCCATCGCCGAAAAGCCACTTAGTGCCGACGAGCACCGCAATGGTGAGAAGAATCGAAAGCATTAGCGCGATAATGATGGGACGCCGAGGAATATCAGAGGCGGGAGTCTCAGTACGGGAGCTGCTCATAGCCACAAACTCTACCCGCAGCCCGTCGCGGCTGAGCATCGGATAGCATCAAATGCGGCGCCCTTACGCCCGCGGGGCGGGACACCGACGAGTCGCGCAGCGTGCAGCGGCGGCGCCACGGATGAACACCCACACAACGAGGACGGTGGCATAACACGATGCCCGTGACCTTTCCCACCCGCTACGGCGGGCCAACACTCGCCGACCTAGGAGAAAAAGGCGCGATCGCGGCGATCCTGCGCGCCGCGCCCTCGGCCCGCAATGGCGATGACGCCGCAGTGCTCGGCCACCCCGTACCCAATACCCGCACCGTAGTCACCACCGACATGCTGGTGGGCAACCGGCATTTTCGGCTCGACTGGTCCAGCGCCCACGATATTGGCCGCAAAGCGATCGTGGCGAACTTCGCCGATATCGAAGCCATGGGGGCGCGTCCCGTCGCCGCACTGCTGGCGCTCGGCGCCCCCGCCGTCACCCCGGTGAGCTTCGTGGAAGAACTCGCCCACGGCATCGCCGAGGAAGCCGCCAAGCACAACGCCGAACTCGTCGGCGGCGATCTCGTGGAATCCGAGGAACTGATTATCTCCATCACCGCCACCGGGCAGCTCGGCGGCAATCTGCCCGCCACCACGCTATCCAAGGCGCGCGTCGGGCAGAAAGTAGTGGCCTCGGGAGCCCTCGGGGAATCCGCCGCCGGGCTCGCCCTCCTCTCCGAGCTCGGCCCCGCTGGGATCCCGGATGAGTTCCGCCACCTCGTGCGCTCCCACTGCGCCCCAGAACTGCAGCCCAAACGCGGGGTGATCGCCCGCGCCACCGGGGCCACCGCGATGACCGATACCTCCGATAGCCTCTACACCGACTGCCACGCCATCGCCTATCACTCGGGCGTCGGCATCAACCTCTTCGGCGCCGCCATCGCGCCGAGCGCCACCATGCGCCGCGCCGCAAAACTCCTCGACCGCGACCCCTGGGAATGGGTACTCGGCGGGGGAGAAGACCACGCCATCATCGCCACCACCGCCGGCGAAGCCCCGAGTGGATTCCGCGTGATTGGCGAAGTCGTGCGCGGCCGCGCTCCCTATCCCGTCACCGTCGATGGCGAGCCTGCCCGCTTTGCCGATGGCTGGAGTACCTTTTCCAGCAGACCCGCAGACCGGCACAGCCCCTAAGCCATCCCGGCCCATCCACACCGCATCCACCACGACGTTAAAGGCACCGCCATGACCACCACCGACTTGCCCGTACACGACAGTTGGGCGCCCGTACTCGCCCCCGTCGCCGAGACCATCCACCGGCTGGGAGAGTTTCTCCGCGCCGAAAACGCCGCTGGGCGCGGCTATCTGCCCGCCGGCAGCGACGTGCTGCGCGCCTTCAACTATCCCTTCGACGAGATCAAGGTGCTCATCGTCGGCCAAGACCCTTATCCCACCCCCGGTCATGCCATGGGATTGTCCTTTTCCGTCCAACCCGATGTGCGCCCCCTGCCGCGCAGCCTGAACAACATCTACACCGAACTCCACTCCGATCTCGGCATCACCCCGCCAGAACACGGCGATTTGAGCGCCTGGTGCGAGCAAGGAGTCGCACTCTTTAACCGCGTACTCACCGTCAGCCCGGGGCGCGCCGGCTCCCACCGCGGCCACGGCTGGGAAGACGTCACCGAATGCGCCATCACCGCCCTCGCCGAACGCGACACTCCGCTGGTGGCCATCTTGTGGGGACGCGACGCCCAAAACACCCAACGCTTCCTCGGCGACACTCCCTGCATCTGCTCGCCGCACCCCTCGCCCCTGTCCGCCTCCCGTGGCTTCTTCGGCTCCCGCCCCTTCTCCCGCACCAATGAAATCCTCAGCACCCTCGGCGCCACGCCCATAGACTGGCGACTCGATACACACCCCACCCACGCATCCCAGCCGAAACACTAGACTGTAGTGTCACTATGACTTCAGCAGCCCCCACCACGCTCGGCCCCAAAGAACTCCACTCGTGGGCACGCGCCGCCGCCACGCAGCTCGCGGCGCGCCGGGCGGAGATCAATGCGCTGAACGTGTTCCCCGTGCCGGACTCGGACACCGGCTCCAATATGGCGCACACGATGGAAGCTGCACTGGCGCATCTCGAGACGCTTATCGACGCCGCCCCGCAGCCACTCGACGTCAACGACGTCGCCACTGCCCTCGCCCAGGGTTCCGTGCGCGGGGCGCGGGGAAACTCCGGAATGGTACTCAGCCAAGTGCTCCGAGCGGTGGCATTGGCCGCCGCCGGGGGCGGCATTGACGGCACCATGGTGCGCACCTCCCTCAACACGGCGCTGGCCATGGTCAATGAGGCCATCAACGAGCCGGTAGAAGGAACAGTACTGACCGTGCTGCGGGCGGCCGCCGTGGCCGCCGACGCCACCGGCTCGAATGATCTGGCAGAGGTCGTGCTGGCTGCCACCGCCGCCGCCCAGCGAGCCCTCGATGCCACCCCCTCGCAGCTCGATGTCCTCCGCGAGGCGGGGGTTGTCGACGCTGGGGGAGCCGGGCTCGTGGTGCTACTCGAGACGCTCGCCCAACAGATCGACCCCACGGTGCCGGTGCGGGATCTCTCCGCCATCACTCCGCACCGCGGCACTGCTACGCAGATGCGTAGTAGTACCTACCTCGAGGTGATGTTCTACTACGAGGGCGAGGACATTGACGAGCTCTACACCGCCCTGCAGCCGCTCGGCGATAGCTTGGTGCTCGCCCGCGCCGGGGACTATCAGGGCCGGATACACATTCACTCCGAGCAGCCCGGCACCGTCATCGAGACCGCCTATAGCTATGCCGGCGAGGTCTCCCAGCTGCATCTCGAGGCCCTGCCCGAGCCGGAGCCAGAATCTGCTCGCGTGAATCAGCAGCGGCGCATCATCATCGCCCTGTGCCCGCACGGGGAACTCGCGGAGCTCTACGAGGCGTCTGGGGCCACCGTGGTGGCGCCAGCGAGCGCGGGGGAGGACACGGTGAAAAAGATCGGCGAGGCCATCTCTACAGTCGGCGCGAAAGAAGTCTCGGTGCTGCCCAATGGGATGCTCTCCAAGCGGGAATTGGTCTCTACCGAACTAGCCGCCCACGCCAGCGGGGTGTTTATCCAATTGGTGTCCACCAGCCAGCTGGTGGCGGGGCTGGCGGCTATCGCCGTGCACGATCCCCGCCAACCGCTCGTGGTGGACTGCTATGCGATGTCCGAGGCCGCCTCCGCGATGCGTACCAGCTATATCAGTGCAGAGCAGAACCAGTACGTGGCGCATAGTGGCTCGGGGGCGGCGTCGACAAGCGAGGAACTCGCCTGCGCCAGCACCCTGGATGAGGCGGTGGCTGCAGCCTGCGAGCGGCTGCTGCGGCCGGAGTCCGAACTCGTGACCGTGCTGCTCAGTGATGCCAGTGGGGTAGAGCAGCTGAGTGCGCTGCTGCAGGAGGAGGTACTGGCGCAGCGCGATATTGAGCTCAGCGTCTATCCGGCGCGGGGGATGAACTACGCAGCGGAGATCGGGGTGGAATAGACCGTGCTGGGCTGGAAGGACGAGCGGCGCTTATCTACGCTGCTGCCGGCGAAAGAAGCCCGCGTCATTCGGGAGAAACTGGGGCTTTATACCGTCACCGATCTGCTGGAGCATTATCCGCGCGCATGGTCGCGCTATGGCTCGGATGTGCTGGCGGAATCGGTGGAAGAAGGCGATGTGGTGACCTGCGTCGGCACCGTGGTGCAGGCCAATTCCCGCTACCTAGCATCCGAGCAGGGGAAAAAGCCGAAGCGGCTGACCCGCATCACCGTCTCCGATGGGCGCACACTCATCGGTATCAGCTTCTTTAACTCCCACTGGCTCGACCGCACACTCGAGGTGGGCACCCGCGCGATATTCACCGGCAAAGTGAAGTATTACCGCGGCCGGCCGCAGCTGAGCCATCCCAGCTTCCACACGCTGCCGGACCCGGACTCCGGCGAGGTGCCGGTGAGCAACATGAATGACTTGAAATCCTATGGCGATGGCGAGGCCATCCAGCAGCTTTTCGCCACCATGGACTACCTACCGGTCTATCCCATGCGCAAAGGCGTCACCTCGTGGCGGTTCATGGCCGCTGTCGATCGCGTGCTGGGCGCACTTGAGCACATCCCCGATCCCCTCGGCGAGCCTGCCCCCCACGGGCTGCCCAGCCTCGATGCGGCCCTGCGCGGAATTCACCAACCCGATAGCCGGGGGCCGCTGCCGTTCATCCAGCGGCTGAAATACAACGAGGCGCTCACCCTAGCGCTGGTGATGGCACTACGCACCGTGGACAATGCGGAGAAAGTAGCCCCGAGTTGTCCTGCCGCAGATAGCGCCGGCGCCGCCGATGCCGCTGGGTCGCGCGCCGCCCAGCTTGTGGCTCGCCTCCCCTTTAGTCTCACCTCCGGCCAGCGTGCGGTTCACCGCGAGATCAGCGAGGATCTCGGCCGCACCCAGCCGATGAGTAGGTTGCTGCTCGGCGAGGTGGGCTCCGGTAAAACAGTGCTGGCCCTGCTCGGCATGCTGCAGGTGGTCGATGCCGGCCGCCAGGCGGTCTTGCTCGCCCCCACGGAGGTACTGGCGGTGCAGCACACCCGCTCTTTGCAGGCGCTGCTGGATGCGGCCGGCATGGGCGGGGTAGGCGGGGTCCACATCACCTGTCTTACTGGGTCGGCGCCGACGGCCAGCAAGCGCCAGGCGCTGCTCGATATCGTCTCGGGCGAGGCCGATATTGTGGTCGGCACGCATGCGCTTCTTCAAGAAGGCGTGGAGTTCTTCGATCTTGGGCTCGTGGTGGTTGATGAGCAGCATCGTTTCGGTGTGGAGCAACGCGATAAGTTGCGGCTGGCCCGCGGCGATGGCCTGCAGGCGCACATGCTGGTGATGACGGCCACGCCTATCCCACGCACCATCGCCATGACGAGCTTCGGCGATCTCGCGATCTCCATGCTGCGGGAACTCCCAGGCGGTCGCCGCCCGATCACCTCCTCGGTGGTGCCCGAGTCCAAGCCCGCCTGGGTGAACCGGGCGTGGGAGCGTATCCGCGAGGAGGCGCAGCAAGGCCGGCAATGCTTCGTGGTGTGTCCGCGCATCGACGGCGAGGGCGGGGTCTATGAGATGCACGAGCAGCTCGCGACGCAGATCTTCCCCGAACTCGAGGTGGGCATGCTGCACGGAAAGATGGAGTCGGCCACCAAGGATCATGTGATGCGCGACTTCGCCGCCGGCGGTATCGATGTGCTGGTCTCCACCACAGTTATCGAGGTGGGTATCGACGTGCCCAATGCCACGGTGATGTATGTGCGTGAAGCCGATAGATTCGGTGTTTCCCAGCTGCACCAGCTGCGCGGTCGCGTCGGCCGTGGCGCTTACGCTGCGCTGTGCCTGTTCCATACCGCGCAGCCTGCCGAGAGTCCCTCCGCTGAACGTCTGCGTCGCGTCGCAGAGACCACTGATGGTTTTGCGCTCGCAGAGCTGGATCTACGCACCCGCCAAGAAGGCGATGTACTCGGCACCGACCAGTCCGGCGGACACCGGAGAGTCAAGCTTTTGAGCTTGATCGACGATGGGGACATTATCGAGCAGGCCTATGCCGATGCCATGGACTATGTGCGCACCGATCCCGACTGGGCCCGCGAGCTCGCGAGTGAGGTCGAAGAGGATACGCAAGAATTCATCGAGAAGTCCTAGCGTTGTTAAGCTGTGGGGCATGAAGATTTTCGCCCCCTTTGCTGGCATCGTGCGTTTCACGGTGGAGCCGGGCCAGCAGGTCCGCACCGGTGATGAGCTCGCCATCATCGAGGCCGTGAAGCTCGAAACGGCGGTGCACGCCCCAGGCCCTGGGGTAGTGGGCGCACTCGCTATCGAGAATTTCGGTGATTGTCTCGGTGGCGATGAATTACTCGAGCTTCTCGACGCCACCTCCACCGCATCTGACCCCGCCACCAAGGAGGCTTAACGACATCATGGGTTCCCCTCGTATCATCTCCGGCTGGGCTCGCGGCCGAAAGCTCGCGGTGCCCGCCAAGGGCACACGCCCCACCAGCGACCGCGCCAAGGAAGGATTGTTCTCCTCCCTCCAGGTGCGCTTCGGGTTTGAGAACAAAATGGTGCTGGATCTCTTCGCCGGGTCCGGTGCCCTTGGCCTCGAGGCCGTCTCCCGCGGCGCCCGCGGCGCCGTCTTCGTGGAGAATCACCCGCCGGCGGCCGCTGTGATTCGGCGCAACGCGGAATTGATCCCGCACGCCGATATTCACATCGAGGAGCGCGCCGCCTCCAGCTATCTGGCCTCGGCCCCGCGCGACTACTTCGACATGGTGCTCGCCGACCCGCCCTATGATCTCGCCGATGAGGCCGTGGCCGAGATGGTGCGCGCCCTCATTCCGACGCTGCGCGATGGCGCCGCCGTGGTGGTGGAGCGCCATATTGACTCTCCCGAGACCGCGTGGCCGGCCTGTTTCACCCCGACTGGGCAGAAACTGAAAAAGCGCACCTATGGCATCGCCCGGATGGACATGGCCGTCTTTGACGCCAGCGCCGTCGATGCCAGCGAGGATGCCAGCGCCGATGCGGCAGATCCTGCTGTAACCAGCACCACCTAGAAAGACCACGCCTCCATGCCCACCCCCACCCGCAGTGTGTGCCCCGGCTCCTTCGACCCAGTCACCTTGGGGCACCTCGATATCATCACCCGCAGCGCCGCCACCTTCGATGAGGTGGTCGTGCTCATCACCCACAACCCACACAAGCAGGGCATGTTTAGCGTCGAGGAGCGCGCCCAGTTGGTGCACGAAGCTACTACGCATCTGCCCAATGTCCGAGTGGACACCTGGACGGGACTGCTGGTGGATTACACCCAGAAAGAAGGCATCGACGTCATCGTCAAGGGGCTGCGTAGCTCCCTCGACTATGAATACGAGCTGCCCATGGCGCAGATGAATAAACGGCTCAGCGGCATCGACACCTTCTTCCTGCTCACCGAGCAGCACTATGGCCACATCTCCTCCACGCTGTGCAAGGAAGTGGCCCGCTATGGCGGCGATGTGTCCAGCATGCTGCCGCAACCGGTGGCGGCAGCCATGGCGGAGAAACTCGCCCAAGAGTAGGTCCCTGTGGCGGCTGTGGCGCTTGTGGCGGCGGGGCGACGTCGATAAGCGCCTGCATCACGCACCTCATGGCAGAGCGCACGGCTCGGCTCCGCTACGTTAAATGAATGCTTAGTGCGTTCATAGTTTTCTTCATTGTGGTGCTCGGTTCTTTGCTGCAGCGCGTGTCTGGCATGGGGCTGGGGCTGATTGCCGCGCCGGTGCTGAGCGTATTGCTCGGGCCGATCGAAGGCATCATGGTGCTCAATGTATTGGCCGTGGTCAATGCGGCGATCACCACCGGTACGGTACGCCAGTGGGTGGATTGGCGCATGTTTAGCATCATCAGCTCGGTTTTGGTGCTCGGCTCTATACCTGCGGCGCTACTGATTCGGGCCGTCTCCGCGGCGTGGCTGATGATTCTGGTCGGGGCGCTGCTGTTGGTGGCGTTGTGCGTAGTGACCCATGGCAAACGCTGGGTGCCGCAGTTTTCCGGCGCGCTGCCCGCCGCGATCTCCGGGGTGGTGGGCGGTTTTATGAACACCATCGCGGGTGTTGCGGGGCCGGCCATCACCGTCTATGCCGCAGCCAGCCGCTGGGAGCAGCGCAGCTATGCCGCCACCTTGCAGCCGATCTTTATTGTCTCCGGCCTGGTCTCGCTCATTATGAAGCTCGTGCTCGGAGCCGGCAGCGTGTCGGGCACCCCGGTACAGATCTGGCCGGTGGGAGTAGTGGCAATGCTGCTCGGTATTTATCTCGGGGTGCGCTGTGCCACACTGATTCCGCGCGATAAAGCCCACCGGCTGGCACTCATTCTGGCCACGGCCGGTGGACTGTCTGCACTGATTCGCGGGGTGCTCAGCCTCGCATAGGGGCTGCGCGTCGCGTGCCGACGCTACTGCGTAGTAGCAGGACTAGAGGATGGAGGAGAGGAACTCCTTGGTGCGTTCTTGGGTGGGGTGATCAATCACCTGCTCGGGCGTGCCGGATTCCACCACCACACCATCGGCCATGAACACCACTTGATCGGCGACTTCGCGGGCGAAGTTGATCTCGTGGGTGACTACGACCATGGTCATGCCTTGTTCGGCGAGGCGGCGCATCACGCCGAGGACCTCGCCCACCAGCTCGGGGTCGAGGGCGGAGGTGGGCTCGTCGAAGAGCATGAGCTTCGGATCCATGGCCACGGCGCGGGCGATGGCCACGCGCTGCTGCTGACCACCGGAAAGCTGCAGGGGATAGGCCTCGGCTTTGTGCCCGAGACCGACTTCCTCGAGTAGCTGCTGGGCGCGCTTCTTCGCTGCGGCGGCCGAGACGCCCTTGACCACCATGGGTGCCTCCATGATGTTTTCCAGGGCGGTGCGGTGGGGGAAGAGGTTGAAGTTCTGGAAGACCATGCCGATATCGGCGCGCTGCTGGGCGGCTTCCTTCTCCGAGATTTCATAGAGCGTGTTGCCGCGCTGCTTGTAGCCGATGAGCTCGCCATCGACGTAGAGCCGCCCCGCGGTGATGCGCTCCAAGTGGTTGAGGCAGCGCAGCATGGTGGACTTACCGGAACCAGAGGGGCCGATCAGGCAGGTGACACTGCCTTTCTCCACCTGCATGTCGATGCCTTTGAGAACCTTCAGCTGCCCGAAGTTCTTCACAACCTTCTGGGCGTCAACCATGAGTGTCATGAGTAATTACTTCCTTTTCGGGGTGGTCGAGTGACTGATGGTGACATTGTTCGGCGGAACGCCCTCGGCGTCGGCCAGCGCTGCCAGTTGGCGGGCAGTGAGTTCGCGGCTGGAGCCCTTATCAAAGTGCTGTTCCACATAGTGCTGGATCACCATGAGCACGGAGGTGACCAGCAGATACCAGGTGGCGGCTACCAGCAGCAGCGGGACGGGTTCGAAGATCGCGTTGGCGATGTCGGTGGCGCGGCCATAGAGCTCCCCGGCGTAGGGAATGGCCACCACCAGCGAGGTGGTTTTGAGCATGGAGATCAGCTCATTGCCCGTCGGGGGAATGATGATACGCATCGCCTGGGGGAGCACGGTGCGGCGCATTGTTTGCCACCAGCTCATGCCCAGCGCCTTCGAGGCCTCGGTTTGGCCCTCGGGAACGGATTGAATACCAGCGCGCACGATCTCGGCCATATAGGCGGACTCGTTGAGCCCCAGCCCAATCACGGCGAGGAAAAATGTGTTACGCAGGGCTTCTTCCAAACTGAGCTCAAAGCCCGCCACCCCGATCGAGGAGTAGATCGAGCTCAGCAACCCCCAGAACACCAGCTGCACGTAGACGGGAGTGCCGCGGAAGATCCACAAATAGATCGAGGAGACACCACGCATAATCGGGTTGGGCGACATGCGCAGGACCGCTAAGAGGGCGCCAAGCACCACACCAATGATCATCGCGAGCACGGTGATGGCGAGGGTATGCAGGGCGGCGATAGCGATGCGGCGATCGAGAATGTACTGGGCGTAGGTGTCCCAGCCATAGGCCTCGTTGCGCGCCGCAGAGATAAAGAACCACACGGTCAGCAGCAACAAGATGGCGGCGAACACCCACCGCCCGGGGTGGCGCAGCGGCTTGGCCACGATGGGGGCGGCGTCGGCGGCAGCAGAGCTCGCGCCGGTGGAGGGATGAGTCATGAGATAGTCCTAATGTCTAGCGTGCTCGAAGAGTTCAAGAGGTGGCAGGCGGCGGCCCACGGGATTAGATGTCCTCGCCATTGATGGCGGCGCTATCGGCCAGCCCGGAGGAGATGCCCCACTGGGTCATGATGGCCTCGTAGTCGCCGGAATCGATGAGCGATTGCAAGGCGGCGGCGAGGGCCGGGGCGAGGGGAGAGCCCTTGTCTACGGGCCAGCCATAGTGTGCGGCGTCGGTGATGTCTCCGATCAATTCGATCTTTCCTTCGGAGCGTTCCACCGCCCAGGCGCTGATGGGGGAGTCCGCCGAGTAGGCATCGGCGCGGCCCAGCACCGCAGCGAGCGCCGCCGAGTCGGAGTCATCATAGGCCAGTATCGTGATCGGTTCTTTGCCGGCTGCGACGCAGGCCTCGGAGCGGGCGGGAACATCATCCGATTCCGATACGGTGCCGCGCTGCACTGCCACCGTGAGTCCGCAGGCGTTATCGGGATCCACCCCGCTATCCGGCGGCGCGGCCCATTGAATGCCGGCGGTGAGATAGTCCACGAAGTCGTATTTGCGGCGGCGTTCCTCGTTATCGGTCATTCCCGAGGCTCCGAAGTCGATAGTGCCCGAGGAGATTGCGGGCAGAATCATGTTGAAGTCCTGCTGGCGAACGTCAAGCTTTAGCCCCATCGTGGCGGCCGCGGCACGCGCGAGGTCAATATCGAAACCGATGATGGTGCCGTGGGAGTCCTTGAACTCCGCGGGGGCGAAGGGCGGATTGGTGGCCATGGTGATCACGCCGGCCTCGGCGATCTCTGGGGGAACGAGAGCAACCACATCCGGATTGGGCTCGGGTTGAATGTCCTGCCAGCCTTCCGGGTGCCCATTTTCTTCATTGACCACGCACGCACTCGCGCTGCAGGCCACACTCACCGCGAGGATGCCGGCGGTGAGGCGACGAAGAAGCTGCGCTGAAAACTTATGCATGATATTCACCCTAGCGCATACTTGTGGAGACAGGAAAAAACCGCGCCTGAGGCCGTGTGCTGCGTAGTGAGCAGCAGCTTCACGACGTCGCGGCGCGGTGATCGCAGTCTAGATGGCGGCGGGAGCCTTGCGTGCGGTGAATGTTTCCATCCATACCAAGCCGAGAACGATCACTACCCCGAGGAGGGTGAAGGCAAAAACGATGAGCATATTGCCGTCCGGTGCCATGGCCTCGGCGGCGTCATTCTGCCACGGCCACAGGGCCCGCAGGGAGCCCAGCAAGAGTCCACTCATGGTGATGAGGGTGAGGGTGCGATGGGCGGTGAGCAGGTAGTTGAGCAGCTTGATAAACAGGGCGATACCGGTGACGGCGCCGAGGAAGAACACGCCCATGACCGTGAGGTCGCGCTCATGCACCGCGTTGAGGACAGGCTGGTAGAGCCCGAGCGCCAGTAGCAGGAAGGAACCGGAGACGCCGGGCAGAACGAGGGCGCACACCGCGACCATGGCGGCAAAGAAGTACACCGGAAGCGCTGGGTCGCTCTGCGGCGCCGAGGAGGCACCGGTGGCGATGAAGGTGACGATCGCGGCAAGAGTAAAAGCGATGATCGCCGAGATGCGCTTACGGCGCAGAGCAGCGGCGTCCACCATGCGCAGCGGCACCACGATGGAGGCGGCAACCATGCCGAGGAAGAGGCCACGGGCGATTTCCGGCTGGTTCTCCACGAAGCTGGCCATCACCCCAGCCATGAGCAAAATGGTGATCGCCATGGCCCCGACCAGCGGGATGAGCAGCGCCCAGTCGAGGTTTTTAAAGCGGTTCGCGGCCTCTTTGCGGTCGCTCAGAAGCGCCTTGCAGGCGGCCAAGATTCCATCACCGGCGGAGATGGCGCGCTCGTAGACGCCGACGACGAGGGCGATCGTGCCGCCAGAGACCCCGGGGACCAGCTCCGCCAGCGCAATGAGTGCACCGCGGAAGGCATTGTTGAGGATTTCGACAGGATTGATTCTCATGGTGTGTGCAGCGACTCTCTTTTCTCGTCTTGGCTGCGGGGCTGGGGCACGGGCCCATTGCCGCCGCGGTGCTGTGCTGTAGCGACTATACGACAGCAGCAATGGGCGCAACGAAACGACACTCGTGGCCGCCGCGAAGGTGTGGGAACGGCCATAGTTAAGCCCTAGGCAGGTGATTTATCCTTCCTTCATGGGGTGCTCTATAATGATGTCTCGCGCCCCAGTAGCCCAATTGGCAGAGGCAACGGATTCAAAACCCGTCCAGTGTGAGTTCGAGTCTCACCTGGGGCACAGTGACCAGCGGAGGCAGCAACCCACTCAGGGGGCCTCCGCTGGTTTTTTCTCTGGCCACCGCGGCTAGTCATGACCGCGCTACATCGGCATCCCGCGAGCTGTCTACACTGAGACACTATGACTGATCCGACGCCACGCCTGATGCTTATCGACGGCCACTCCATGGCCTTTCGCGCTTTCTATGCCCTTCCAACGGAGAATTTCTCCACCTCCGGCGGCCAGCACACGAACGCGGTGTACGGATTTATGTCCATGTTCTCCTCTCTGCTGAAAGAGGAGCAGCCCACCCACGTGGGCGTGGCCTTTGATGTGGGCCGCACCACCTTCCGTACCGAGCTCTTTCCCGAGTACAAGGCCCAGCGTGAGGCCACCCCGGAGGAGTTCAAGGGGCAAGTGGGGCTTATCAAGCAGGTGCTCGAGGCCTGCAATATCGTCACCGTGGAGATGGAGAACTACGAGGCCGATGACATCGTGGGCACCCTCACCAAGGCGGCCGAGCCCGAGGGCTACGAGATTCTGCTCGTCACCGGCGACCGCGACTATCTGCAATTGGTGAACGAGCAGACCACGGTGCTCTATCCCATGAAGGGCGTGAGCGACCTCAAGCGCTTCACACCTGCGGCGGTGGAAGAGAAATACGGTCTCACCCCCACCCAATATCCCGACTTCGCGGCCCTGCGTGGCGATCCTTCCGATAATCTGCCCAATATTCCGCTGGTGGGAGAAAAGACCGCCGCCCAGTGGATCGTGAAATACGGCAGCCTCAAGGGCGTGGTGGAACACGCTGATGATATCGGCGGAAAGCGCGGGGATAACCTGCGCGCCCGCTTAGACCAGGTGCAGCTCAACCGTGAACTCACCGGGATGGTCACCGACCTCTCTCTCGATATCACCCCCGAGCAGCTGAAACTGCGCCCGGCCGACGCCGCCGATGTGGCCGAGCGCTTCGATGAGCTGGAATTCGGCTCGAATCTGCGCGAGCGGGTGCTGAGCGCGCTGCCCAGCGATGGCGATGCGGCTGTAGTAGAAGAGGAGCAGCGCCTAGAGGTGAGCGTCGATAAGCCCAGCTCGCTGGCGCAGTGGCTGCAGGAGCGTCGGCAGCAACCGCTCGCTCTGGCGGCGCGCGGCACGGCAGCCGCCGGCCGCGGGGATCTGCAGAGTATTGCGCTGGTGGACGCGACGGGCAGCGCGGTCATCGCTGAGGTGGCCGAGCTGGATCCGGAGGACGAGCAGGCGCTCGCCGCGTGGCTCGAATCGGACAGCCCCAAGCTGCTGCACGACGCCAAGGCCGTCTATCACATGGTGCGTGGGCGCGGCCTGATCCTGGGCGGCATCGCCCACGATGTGGCTATCGCCGCCTACCTGCTGCGGCCTGGCCAGCGCACCTATGCGCTCAACGATATCTACCAGCGCCATCTGCAGCGGCAGCTCAAGCAGACCGAGGACAGCGGCCAGATGAGCCTGCTCGACGATGCGCAATCCGAGCTGCTGGCAGCGGAGGGCGTGGCGATTATCGAGCTGGCCGAGGAACTTACTACGCAGCTGCAACAGATCGACAGCTTCGAGCTCTATCGGGATCTCGAGCTGCCCCTGGTGAGCGTGCTCGGCGAGGTAGAGCACACCGGTATCGCCGTGGATATCGACAGCTTAGAGCGGCAGCGCGATTCCTTCATCGAGCACGTTGCCGCGGAAGTGCAGGCCGCCCGCGAGATCGCCGGCGACGAGAGCCTGAATCTCTCCAGCCCGAAGCAGCTGCAGGTGGTGCTGTTTGAGACCCTCGAGATGCCCAAGACGAAGAAAACCAAGACGGGCTATTCCACTGCAGCCAAGGAAATCGAGAACCTCGCCCGCACCCATCCGCATCCTTTCCTCGATCATCTCTTGGCCCAT
The DNA here is from genome assembly GCF_008930935.1 of Corynebacterium sp. 11A. NCBI lineage: Bacteria > Bacillati > Actinomycetota > Actinomycetes > Mycobacteriales > Corynebacteriaceae > Corynebacterium > Corynebacterium sp. 11A. The sequence goes on along the minus strand of NZ_PQMR01000010.1, from coordinate 39,805 downwards.
CGCGAATACCAGAAGATGAAGACCACCCTGGACGGGCTGATCAAGTCCGTGCAGCCGGATGGGCGCATCCACACCACCTTCAACCAAACGGTGACCTCGACGGGGCGTTTGTCCTCTACCGAGCCGAACCTGCAGAACATCCCCGTGCGCACCGTGGTGGGCCGCCATATCCGTTCCGCCTTCGTAGTCGACCAAGACCACGAATGCCTCATCACCGCCGACTATTCCCAGATCGAGATGCGCGTGATGGCGCATCTATCGGAGGATCCTGGGCTCATCGAGGCCTATCGCCGCGGCGAGGACCTGCACAACTTCGTCGGCTCCCGCGTGTTCGGTGTCCCCGTCGATGAGGTCACCCCAGAAATCCGCCGCCGCGTCAAGGCCATGTCCTATGGCCTGGTCTATGGGCTTTCCGCCTATGGGCTCTCCCAGCAGCTGGACATCTCACCCGGGGAGGCCAAAGAGATCATGTCCACCTACTTCGAGCGCTTCGGCGGGGTGAAGCGTTATCTCGACGACGTCGTCGCACAGGCCCGCAATGATAGCTACACGGCCACCCTCTTCGGCCGGCGCCGCTACCTGCCGGAGCTGACCTCCAACAATCGTGTCGCCCGCGAGAACGCTGAGCGCGCCGCGCTGAATGCGCCCATCCAGGGCACAGCCGCTGACATCATCAAGATCGCCATGCTGCGCGTGCACCAGGTGATGCAGGATAAAAAGCTCCGCTCGCGGCTGCTTTTGCAGGTGCACGATGAACTCGTGGTGGAGGTCGCCCCAGGGGAAAAGGACACCGTCGTGGAGATCCTGCAAGAAGAGATGGACAAGGCTGTGCGCTTGTCTGTACCGCTGGAGATCTCCGTAGGGGCCGGCGTGAACTGGGATGCCGCTGCGCACTAGACGCTGCTACTACGCAGCAGCGTTTAACCGAAGAATGCGGCTATCACCATCATCGCCGGTAATGCGGTGAAGGTGGTGATCAGCCCGGTATCGCGCGGCACGCGGGTATCGCGGCCATAGTTCGATGCGTAGTTATACACATTCTGAGCGGTCGGTAGTGCCGCGAGAATCATGGCCGCAAAGAGCTGCTGGCGATCCAGCCCCAGCAGCATGCCCACACCGAGCGCGGCCAGCGGCATGCCCAGCTGTTTCAGCCCCACCGCCCAGAAGGTCAGCGTCCGCGCCTGCGGATCCCGCAGCGGGGTGGCGGTGGTGAGCGAGGCGCCGAAACTCATGAGCATCAGCGGAATGGCCGCCCCGCCCAGCACCTCGACGGGGCGAAAGAGCACATCGGGCACTGTCTGATGGCTCCACGCCACCACCAGCCCCGCGGCTGCGCCCAGCACCACAGGGCTAAGCAGCGCGTGGCGCACCGCGACCAATAATGAGGAGGAGCGATCGATCAGCGCCAAAATGATCGGGGCGTAGATCAGCACCTGAAATAACACCACCGGCGCCGCATAGGCCGCGCTACCGAGCACGTAGAGACTCACCGGCAGGCCGATGTTATTGGAGTTCATATAGCTTGACGACGCCGCTCCGATCGTCAGATCCGCCCGATGCCGGCAACCACCTGCCCAGGCGATAGCGACGAATGCACCCGCGGTAATCACCGCCGCCGCCGAGGTCGCCACCACCACGGGAGAGAGCATCTGCTGCGGCTCGGAGCGGGCGAACACCGTGAACAAAAGGGCAGGCAGCGCGGCATAGAAGGCGAGCCGGTCGAGTACTGTGCGCTGCTCCTCAGAGGCAATGACTCGTGTAGAACCCACGAGGAAACCCACGGCAATCAGACCGAGAATGATGCCGTAGCTGGTGAGGATGCCGCCCATGACGCCGCGAGGGTCCTTTCTCTAGGAGGTGGCCGGTCGGGAGTGCGTTCTTAGTCTTTGCGCGCGGAAATAATGAGCGTGCCTGGGAAGATGCGTCCCCGCAGCGGCGACCATTGCCCCCAGGTGGTCTCGAGATCCTCTGGCCACTCCGGTTCGATCATGTGACGGATACTGAGGCCGGCGGCTACCAGACCATTAGCGTAGTCGGAGACCGTGTGGTGGCCTTCAGCATAAGAAAGCACGCCCTGATCATCCGCCTCCGTATAGTCGTCGTCAAAATAGGAATACGCCACCGTAAGGCCCTCGGCGCTGGGATCGTCGGCGAAAATCCAGCGCATGGGGTGATTGACGGAAAATACGAAACGCCCGCCGGGGCGCAGCACACGGGAGACCTCGGCGAAGGCGGCGGAGAGATCCTCGATGAAAGGCAGCGCGCCGAAGACAGAAAAGACGGTGTCCACGCTGCCAGGGCGCAGGGGTAGGGCTAAGGCATCGGCGTGGAGCAGGTGGAGGGGGGCGTCGTCACTAGCTGCGTGCTGCAACATCTGCTCGGAGATATCTACGCCGATGATGCGGGCGGTGGGGAAGCGCTGGGCGAGCCAGCGGCTGCAGGGGGCGGAGCCGCAGCCGAGCTCTAACACCGTGGTGTCGGAGACATCGCCCAACAGCTGCGCCTGCTCTTCGTGCAGCATCTCTGGGCACCAGTAGAAAGAGGAAAGATACTCGGGATGTTGGGCGTGATAATTGGCGGCGTCGTGGTCCCACCACGAGCGGTTCGCTGCGGAAAATGTGGCGGGTGTGAAACGAGAGTTCATGCAGGTTACTCTATTTGCCGGAAGCGAAAACGTGCAGTAGAGTGTTGGAGGCGTGTCGCAACGCGTCCACGGTTTTCAGGTGTAATAGGACGGCTGAAAATGGGGCGCGTGAGATTGAACAAGCTGGTCAGAGCGTCGAATAGGGCGCACGATCTACTCGTCAAGAGATACGTTTCCTGTCCATTCGAGATTCCTATTTCAACATTTTTCGGAGCAACTAACATATGCCCACCAACAACACCCCTCAGGTAGCCGTCAACGATATCGGCTCCGCTGAGGACTTCCTCGCAGCCGTCGACGCCACCATCAAGTACTTCAACGATGGTGACATCGTTGAGGGAACCGTGGTCAAGGTCGATCGCGACGAGGTTCTGCTCGACATCGGATACAAGACCGAGGGCGTTATCCCCTCTCGTGAGCTGTCTATCAAGCACGATGTCGATCCGGAAGAGGTTGTCGAGGTCGGAGACGAGATCGACGCACTTGTTCTCACCAAGGAGGACAAGGAAGGCCGTCTGATCCTGTCCAAGAAGCGCGCTCAGTACGAGCGTGCATGGAGCGCCATCGAGCAGCTCCAGGCCAACGACGAGCCCGTCACCGGTACCGTTATCGAGGTTGTCAAGGGTGGCCTGATCCTTGACATCGGGCTGCGCGGCTTCCTGCCCGCATCCCTCGTTGAGATGCGTCGCGTCCGCGATCTCGAGCCGTACATCGGCCAGGAGATCGAGGCCAAGATCATCGAGCTGGACAAGAACCGCAACAACGTGGTCCTGTCCCGCCGCGCATGGCTCGAGCAGTCCCAGTCCGAGCTTCGCTCCGAGTTCCTGCACCAGCTCCAAAAGGGTCAGGTGCGCAAGGGTGTCGTCTCCTCCATCGTCAACTTCGGCGCCTTCGTCGATCTCGGCGGTGTCGACGGCCTGGTTCACGTTTCCGAGCTGTCCTGGAAGCACATCGACCACCCGTCTGAGGTTGTCACCGTGGGCGACGAGGTCACCGTTGAGGTTCTCGACGTCGATCTCGACCGCGAGCGCGTGTCCCTGTCCCTGAAGGCCACCCAGGAAGATCCGTGGCGCGTTTTCGCCCGCACCCACGCTGTGGGCCAGATCGTGCCCGGCAAGGTCACCAAGCTGGTTCCCTTCGGTGCATTCGTGCGCGTCGAAGAGGGCATCGAGGGCCTCGTCCACATCTCCGAGCTGGCTCAGCGCCACGTCGAGGTGCCGGATCAGGTTGTCAACGTTGGCGAAGACCTCATGGTCAAGGTCATCGACATCGACCTCGAGCGTCGCCGCATCTCCCTGTCCCTGAAGCAGGCTGACGACGACTACTCCGAGGAGTTCGATCCCTCCAAGTACGGTATGGCCGACTCCTACGACGAGAACGGCAACTACATCTTCCCGGAGGGCTTCGACCCGGAGACCAACGAGTGGCTCGAGGGCTTCGACGAGCAGCGCCAGGAATGGGAGGCTCGCTACGCAGAGTCCGAGCGTCGCTTCCAGCTGCACACCCAGCAGATCGAGCGTCACCGCGCCGCAGCCGAGGCTGCTGCCGAGGCCGGCGAGCAGCAGGGTGCAGCTTCCAACTACTCCAGCGCTGACGCTGGCGTAGCCGAGGCCGCAGCCACCACCGGTGGTTCCCTCGCTTCCGACGAGCAGCTCGCTGCCCTGAAGGAGAAGCTGGAAGGCAACTAAGCCTCCACTCGGTGACCGCTGCACGCGTCACTGAGAAGAAGTGCCCTACCCCCAGGGGTAGGGCACTTTTTTGTGTCACTACGCAGGAGAGTGTGCACTTTTTCTACAGCCCCGTAGCACACCCAAGGAGTGTGACTTCGTGTGGGGTCGATGTGGATAAAAATGTTGATTCGGACATTAATAAAACACCCGTACACAGGGCATTGCTGTGGCATGAGAGACGGCGCAGTACCGGGCGGTGGGAGCCGTGAAAACCAGCACTAGGGCGTTTTAACTGCGTGTTTATTATTCTCATTGTCATTAGGGCGTACTAAGCAAATGTGATCTACGGCATAGTACTGGCGCTAGGTGTGAGTGGATTTGTGTCCTATAATTATCGTGATGCCACACACGATAGTGGCAAAACGGACAGAAACCCACAATTTCTATCGGTGGCTCATATATGCCCACTGATGCTCCTGGTGCGACGAACTGCGGCGCGAGTCTTTTTCGGATTACCAAGTAGGGTGGGCCTAAGTCTTTTCTCACAAACTCTCTACGAAAGGTAGACGCAATGGCGACTAAGAATGCGTCAGCCGCTGAGGCCATACTGGCCAATCTCGGCGGACCTGAAAACATTGATTCGTTTACGCACTGTGCTACTCGCCTGCGTATGCAACTAGGCGACCGCTCATTGGCGGATCAAGACGCTCTCGACAATATTCCCGAAGTGATGGGCGTTGTGCCGCAGGGATCCAATGGTCTGCAAGTGATCATGGGTGGCGGCGTAGCTAACTACTACAACGACATTGTCAAGCTGCCCGGCATGGAACACATCGCCGGCGGCGAAGGCGGCGCCTCCAAGAAGTCCGCGAAGAAGGAGTACTCCGGTGTTCGCGGCAAGTTCGGCTGGGTGGACTTCGCCTTTGAATTCCTCTCCGATACCTTCCGGCCCATCCTGTGGGCCCTGCTTGGCGCCTCGCTGATCATCACCATCTTGGTGCTGCTCGACACCGCAGGCATCCAGGCATTCGATGAACCGCTGACGGAGCAGTCCGGCGTCTATGTGCTCATGCACGCTATGTGGCGCTCGGTATTCTACTTCCTGCCGATCATGGTGGGTGCCTCCGCAGCGAAGAAGCTCGGCGCAAACGAATGGGTGGGCGCCGCAATTCCAGCCGCCTTGCTCACTCCCGAGTTCATCGGACTGAAGGACAATATCCACACCGTCGTGGAGCAAGGTGCGACCGAGGGCATCGATATCTACAAGATCGATGTCGCCGGCCTGACCTTGGTGCTCAACAACTACGGTGGACAAGTCTTCCCGCCGTTGCTGGCCGCTATCGGCCTGTTCTGGGTGGAGAAGGGCCTGAAGAAGGTCATTCCCGAAGCCGTGCAAATGGTGTTTGTGCCCTTCGTCTCCCTGTTGGTCATGATTCCGCTGACCGCCTTCGTGGTGGGCCCCTTCGGTATCTTCATCGGTGACGGCATCGCTCGACTGTTCATGAACACCTACGAGTTCTCGCCGTTCATCCTCGCTATCATCATCCCGCTGCTGTACCCCTTCCTAGTGCCGCTGGGGCTGCACTGGCCGCTCAACGCCGTCATGCTGCAGAACATTGCCACCTTCGGCTTCGACGTCATCCAGGGCCCCATGGGCGCATGGAACTTCGCCTGCTTCGGCCTCGTCGCTGGTGTGCTGGTGGTCTCTGTGCGTGAGCGCAACCGCCAGATGCGTCAGGTTGCCACCGGTGGTCTTGCCGCCGGCCTGCTTGGTGGTATCTCCGAGCCCAGCCTGTACGGCATCGTGCTGCGCTTCAAGAAGACCTACCTGCGACTACTTCCTGGCTGTTTCGCCGGCGGTATCGTGATGGGCCTGTTCGGCATTAAGGCTCAGGCCTTCGTGTTCACCTCGCTGCTGACCATCCCGGCCATGACCCCCACCTTGGGTTACGCCATCGGTTTGGCTGTCGCCTTCTTCACCTCCTTCTTCCTCGTGGTCTTCTTCGACTACCGGTCTAAGGAAGAAAAGGATGAGGTGCGCGCCCGCATCGCCGAGGACGAGGCCGATGAGTCCGCCGAGGCCTCCGCTCCGACCGCTGGTGCAGCGGAGACCGCTCCGGCTGCCGCCGCTCCTGCCGCTGGTGCAGCTGCTGCTGGCACCGCCACCGCAGTTAAGACCGAGAAGAAGGTCGAGGCTCCCTTGGACGGCACGCTGGTGCCGCTGGCCGACACTCCCGATGAGGCTTTCGCCATGGGTGCTGTAGGCAAGGGTGCGTCCATCGATCCGTCCGGCGACACCGTATACGCCCCGGGCGACGGCAAGGTCGTTATGACCTTCCCCACCGGTCACGCCGTGGGCCTGAAGCTGGACAATGGGCTGCAGATGCTCATCCACGTGGGCCTAGACACCGTGAATATGAATGGCGAGGGCTTTGAGGTTCTCGTAAACAAGGGCGATGTGGTCGAGGCTGGCACCCCGCTGCTGAAGTTTGACCGCGCCGCTATCGAGGCCGCCGGCTACTCGCCGATCACCCCGGTGCTGGTGACCAACCACAAGAAGCAGGGCGCTATCAACGTCGTTGCCGATTATGGCACCATTACCCACGGCACCATCTTCCTCGACGTGGAAGATAAATAAGCCTCAGGCTTAAAGCTTCGCTCCTCTCGCCTCAGCCCGCCTAGCGGGCAGCGATGAGCACACAATCAAGGGGCGCTGCGATCACGCAGCGCCCCTTGATTGTGTCTGGATGGGGGGGGGAGGACACGCCCCTCGTGGGGCAAGTCCTAGGTGGCCTGGGCGGCGGTGATGGCGGTGCGAATCGCCGCCACCGAGCGCTCCAATGCGGCCTCTTCCCAATCGTTGAGCGAGACAGCGAAGCGTCGCTCGGCGCCGCCGCGACCCAGCAGGGTGGGCATGGAGAACGCCACATCGCCATCGAAACCATACTCGCCACGGGCGGTGGTGCAGGCCGGCACGATCACCTTTTCATCGAGCAAGACGTGCCGCGCCATGAGTACCGCGGACTGCGCCACACCGGCATTGGTCCAGCCCTTGGAGTTTAATACCTCGTAGGCGGCCTGGACGGTGTCCTCGGCGAGACGCTCCGGATCGAGATGCACCCCAGTAAAGGTCTGCTCCAGCTCGGCGACGGACAATCCGCCCACGCTCAGATGCGAGAGCACGGGAAAAGCGGACAGGCCGTGCTCACCCATCATGTAGCCGCTGACGCTCAGCGGGGACACCCCGAGCTTGTCCGCAACTATTCTGCGTAGTCGCGCAGAGTCAAGCATGGTGCCGGTACCGAAGATTCTTCCGGCGGGGTAGTCGAATTCATTTTCCGCAACGTAAAGGGTGGTGTCCAAGGGATTGGTGATCATGATGACCACCGCATCGCGGGTGTAGTCCACCACCTGTTTCATCACGTCGCGGATCACTGCTGCGTTAATGGCGGCAAGCTCGGCACGATCAGGAGTGCTGTTCTCCGCGGAAGGAATGATGGAGGGGCCGGCGGCGCAGATAATGACATCCGCGTCGGCGCAGTCGCTATAGTCTCCAGCGCGCACCGCTGTGGATGTCATGGAACTCAGGGCGGTAGCGTGATGCTGATCTAGGGCCTCGCCGTGGGCCACCCCCTCGGCGATGTCGATCGTGACGACCTCGCCGAAGAGCCCCATCTTCATCGCGTCAGCGAGCACATAGCTTCCCACGTGCCCGACTCCGATCACCACGAGCTTGTGTGGCGACACCATATGTGTGACCTCGTCTTTCTCTCGACCGTAGTATGTACCGGCTCAAGCTTACGCCCGTAGACTGAGACACCATGACGATCATTGGCATCACAGGCGGCATCGGCTCTGGGAAGTCCACAGCGACGGCGATCCTCAAGGACAAGGGGGCATTCATTATCGACGCAGACCTCATCGCACGAGAGATCGTCGAACCCGGACAGCCGGCACTCGCGGAACTCGCAGCCGAGTTTGGCGAGGATATTCTCGACGATTCTGGGGTACTACGCAGAAGAGTTCTCGCGCAGCGAGCCTTCGTGGATGAAAAGCGAACCGAGCGCCTCAACGCAATCACCCACCCGCGCATCGCCGAGCGCACCCGCGAGCTCTTCGCCGAAGCAGCGGAGAGTGGAGCAGAGGTCATCGTGCACGATTCGGCGCTGCTCATCGAACTCGGACTCGATCGCGCGGTGGACATCACCGCGGTGGTCTCCGCCCCGGAGGAGCTGCGCCTGCAGCGTCTCGTCGATAAGCGAGGACTGGATGAACGGGATGCGCGTCATCGTATTGCGCGGCAGATGGGGGAGCAGGAGCGCTGCGCGGCGGCGGATGTGGTGCTGGATAATTCCGGGACAATAGACGAGTTGGCCGCCCAGGTTGAGCAGCTATGGGAGCGGGTCAACACTGGCGGGTAGTCTCGAGGCTATGGCTTTTGCAGCAGAGCACCCAGTGTTGTCCGAGTCCGAGTTTCGTCCCGTAGGCGAGGTAGAACGCTCGAACGGAAAATTCGAGGTGATCTCGGAGTATCAACCGGCCGGCGACCAGCCGCGGGCGATCGAGGAACTCACTGCTCGTATCAATAACAACGAGCGGGACGTGGTGCTCATGGGCGCTACCGGTACCGGTAAATCGGCCACGGCGGCGTGGTTGATCGAGCAGGTGCAGCGCCCCACTTTGGTGATGGCGCCGAATAAGACGCTTGCTGCCCAGCTGGCCAATGAGCTGCGGCAGCTTTTGCCGAATAACGCGGTGGAATACTTCGTCTCCTACTACGACTACTACCAGCCGGAAGCCTATGTGGCGCAGACCGATACCTATATCGAAAAGGACTCCTCCATCAATGACGATGTGGAGCGCCTGCGCCACTCCGCCACCTCGGCGCTGCTTTCGCGGCGCGACGTTGTGGTGGTCAGTTCCGTCTCCTGCATTTATGGTCTTGGAACCCCGCAATCCTATCTGGATCGCTCGGTGGTGCTGCGCGTGGGCGAAGAAGTGGAGCGGGATCGCTTCCTGCGGCTGCTGGTAGACATACAATACGATCGCAACGACGTGGCCTTTGTGCGCGGCGCGTTCCGCGTCAAGGGCGATGTGGTGGATATCATCCCCGCCTATGAGGAGCTCGCGGTGCGGGTGGAGTTCTTTGGCGATGAGATTGATTCCCTTTACTACATTCACCCCGTCACCGGCGATCCGATCCGCCAGGTAGAAGAGCTGCGCATTTTCCCCGCCACCCACTATGTGGCCAGCGAGGAACGCATGGCCAAAGCGGTAGAAGACATCAAGGCCGAGCTGGCAGAGCGCCTCGATGACCTAGAGAATCGCGGCAAACTGCTCGAAGCGCAGCGGCTGCGGATGCGCACGGAATATGATCTCGAGATGATCCAGCAGGTGGGCTTTTGCTCCGGCATCGAGAACTATTCTCGGCACGTCGATGGGCGGCCCGCAGGCTCGGCTCCGGCCACCCTCATCGACTATTTCCCCGAAGACTTCCTCACCATCATCGACGAGTCCCACGTGACCGTGCCCCAGATCGGCGGCATGTTCGAAGGCGATATGTCGCGCAAGCGTAACCTCGTGGACTTCGGTTTCCGCCTGCCCTCGGCGCTGGATAACCGCCCGCTCACCTGGGATGAATTCGACGCCCGCAAGGGCCAATGCGTCTACATGTCCGCTACCCCCGGCCCCTATGAGCTTGCCGCTACCGGCGGCGAGTTCGTGGAGCAGATTATTCGCCCCACTGGGCTGGTGGATCCGAAGGTGGTGGTGAAACCGACCGAAGGCCAGATCGACGATCTCATCCACGAGATTCGCCTGCGCACCGAGAAAAACGAGCGCGTGTTGGTGACCACCCTGACCAAAAAGATGGCCGAGGACCTCACCGATTACCTGCTGGAAAATGGGGTGCGGGTGCGCTATCTGCACTCCGATATCGATACGCTGCAACGCGTGGAGCTGCTGCGCCAACTGCGCACCGGCACCTATGACGTATTGGTCGGCATCAACCTCTTGCGCGAGGGGCTGGATCTGCCGGAGGTGTCGCTGGTGGCGATCCTCGACGCGGACAAGGAAGGCTTCTTGCGCTCGACCACCTCGCTGATCCAGACCATCGGCCGCGCCGCCCGCAACGTCTCCGGCGAGGTGCACATGTATGCCGATAAGGTGACCGAATCCATGGCGGCCGCGATCGACGAAACCGAGCGGCGCCGCGAGAAGCAACTCGCTTATAACCGCGAACACGGCATCGACCCCCAGCCGCTGCGCAAGAAAATCGCCGACATCCTTGACCAGGTCTATGACAATGCCGAAGAGGGGGAGGCGCGCCCCGATGCGGCCGCCGATGCCGCGCTGGTGGATAAACGCGATATCTCCTCCATGCCGCAAGAGGAGCTGCGCAGGCTCATTGACTCGCTCACCGCGGAGATGTCTGCCGCAGCCAAGGAACTCAAATTCGAGCTGGCGGGCCGTTTGCGCGATGAGATCCGCGATTTGAAGAAAGAACTGCGTGGTATCACCGAGGCCGGCATCTAATACCCGGTGTTGTGGTTCGATGCTGCGGCTATGCGCTGCGCCCAAGTGCTGCGCCGCTTATCGACGCCGCCCTTTCTTCTCTGCACCGTCCCGGCGAGCGGCACAACGACGCTCACCTTGGGGCCGAGGCGGACGCGTCGGTGGTAACCTAAAGTCCAACAGCAAATACAACCTAGGTATGTGTTAAAGGGGTTCTTTGTCGATGAACGAAAACTACCAGACCATCGTCGTGGGTACCGACGGCTCCAAGTCTTCGCTACTGGCCGTCGAGCGTGCTGCCTCCATTGCCGCGGCGTTCGACGCCACCTTGGTCATCGGTTCCGCCTACTACGAGAGCACGGAAGAAGCCTCCAAGACGCTCCGCCAGGACTCCGTCACCGTTCTCGGTAATGACCCGGCACAGAAGAACCTCGACAGCGCCGCCGAGGTGGCCAAGAAGGTCGGTGCCACCAAGATCGAGACCGCGCTGAAGGCCGGCACCCCGGTGCAGGCACTGATGGGCATCGTTAACGAGTACAAGGCAGATCTGCTCATCGTCGGCAACCGCGGCATCAACTCCCTCACCGGCCGCCTGCTGGGCTCCGTGCCCGCCGATGTGGCCCGCCAGTCTGACTGCGATGTGATGATCGTTCACACCGTCAGCTAAGCGCTATACCACTGAAAAGCACCCGCCCGAAAAGGGCGGGTGCTTTGTGCTACTACGCATCAGAGCTCTGCATAGGCGGCAGCAACGTCTGCGATGCTCGCGCCCACGACCGTCACCGTCTGGGTAGCGCGACTCAACGCCACATAAAGATCGTTCAGCCCCCGTGCCGACCCCGCTGCGATGGCCTCCGGCTCGACCACGATAACGTGGTCAAACTCTAATCCCTTGACCTCATCGACGCTGCGGGCCTCATCCATATCCTGCAGGTCGGCGCGCGTGTCGAGAACCTCCGGGGCGGCGACGACGGCCACCATCCGCTCCGGATGTTCCTCCTTGAGTGCTTTCACAATGCGGCGCACAGAGGCCTCCTTGGGAAGCTGCGTGACTGCATCATCGACATCGCGCACCGACTGTGCGGGCTGTTGCTCTGGGGCGATGAGCGGCAAGAGTGTCTGCGCCAGCTCCATGATCGTCGCCGGAGTACGGTAATTCACGGTCAATTCGTGGTGGCGTACCCGCGAGCCGACGAACTCGGCGAAGGTCTCTCCCCAGCTATCCGCGCCAGCGGGGGAGCCAGTTTGGGCGGTATCGCCCACAATGGTCATCCACCGGCTCGGCACCCGGCGAAACACCATCCGCCACTCCATCTCGGAGAGCTCCTGGGCTTCGTCCACCACCACGTGGCCAAAGGCCCACGTGTGATCAGCACGGGCCTTTTCCGCCGTGGAGCGATTATCGCGCACCTGCTGCCGCTGCGCGAGAGTCTCGGCATCGACCACGTCGTGGGCGGAGAGCACCTCGGCATCGAACTCATCGTCCAAGTCCGAGTTGGCGGAGCCGATGAGAATATCCAGCGCATCTTGGGCGTCGTCAATTTGTTGCCGCCACCGCTGCTCGGCCTGCTCTGCCGACTCTTCGGGGTTGTCGATGCCGATGATCAGCGAGAGCTCGTCGAGGAGTGCGGCATCGGCTGGGGTCCACGCGATCACCGCATCGTCGAGCGTGTCCGGATCATAGCCTGGCCGGAACAATCCTTCGATGGTGGCTTCGTCATAGTCGGCGGCCACATCGGTGAGACGATCGTGGTCGCAGGTGAGTTCCGCGAGCACCTGTTGAGGGCTCAGCCGCGGCCAGAGAGTGTCGATGATCTCGAGGACCTGTGCCTCTTCACTGAGATCATCGTGCAATTGGGCGATATCCGCGGCAGAAAGCAAATTCTCCTGTCCCAGGGGATCAGCGCCGATCACCTCGGCCATGTGCTCGGCCAGCAACTCGAGCAGCCTATCGGCAAAAATTGGCTGGGCGCGGTTATGCGGCTTGCGCGAGCGTCGGGCGCGAGTGCGCGCCTTTTTCACCATGGCCGGGCTGATACGCAGCGACACCCCATCCACGGTGAGAGAAATCTCCTCAGCGGGCACTTGCTGATATGCCTTGACCGCCTCGCGCAGAATATAGGCCATCTCCGAGGAGCCCTTGATCTCCTTGGCCAGGAGGGTGTCTTGGCCGGTGGGCGTGACCGAAGGATAGAGCTCTCCAATGGTGGAGAGAACCACGCCAGTTTCGCCGAGCTCTGGCAGCACCCGCGAAATGTAGTCCAGGAAGCGACGATTCGGCCCCACAATGAGCACGCCGGTTTTGGCCAGTTGTGCGCGCCAGGTATAGAGCAGATAGGCCACACGGTGTAGCGCCACTGCTGTCTTGCCGGTGCCGGGGCCGCCATCGACCACCATCACGCCGCGGTTGTTATCGCGGATGATGGTGTCTTGTTCCCGCTGGATCGTTTCCACGATGGTGTTCATGTGGCCGGAGCGGGCAGCATTGAGCGCCTGCGCCAAAGCGGCCTCACCAGCGATATCGGCGGGAGCGTCTCCATCGGATGTGGCAGGGGACTGGCCCACAAGCCGTTCCTCATCGACTGCTGTGACGGTACGCCCGCGGGTGCGGATATGGCGGCGACGGTGCACCCCCGCCGGGTTGACGGTGGTGGCCAGATAGAAGGGGCGTGCCATGGGGGCGCGCCAATCGAGAAGCAAAGAGCGATAATTATCGGCGGCATCTTGGACTCCCATACGCCCGATATATCGACGATCCACGCGCTGCCCATCGAGCTCAATGGGATCGTCGGGGTCGGCATCATCGACGTCAATACGGCCAAAAACTAAACCGAGTTGGGCAAGCGCGGCACGATCCAGCTTCTCATTCAGGCTGTGGTACTCGGCTTCGCGGCGAATGAGATCATCTGTGTCCGGGTCCACTCCCTCGGGGCGCAGCGACACGGCCGCTAGCCGCTCGCGGGCAGCCCGAATGTCCTCGTCGAGATGATCGAAAAGACCATCCACATAGCGCTGCTCGGTGGCGATCGCATCAGTTGTCGCGGCGTCGCGGGCAGCGTCGGAGTCGGGGAGAGGGCCGTGCGGACTATGCGGCAAGAGAGATCCTTTCTGATCACGTCACACACATCGAATGCAGGATACGAGAAATGATGATCATACTCGCCCACGTCGGCACCGCGGGGCGACGCCAGCGGCGCCAGTGGCGGGCAGCATGAACTAGAGCATCGTAGTAGAGCCAACAGCAGAGCGGCCACGTTTGTTCCCACCTTCTACCCCGCTGCGCCGCACCCTAGCCCGCCTCGCCCCGGTATGCACAACGCCCCAGCGGGCCCCGCACGGGGACACAACTGGGGCGTTGGTGGATGTGCTGGCACTGAAGCTCAGTGCCGAGGTAGCTTAGGCGAAATCCTTGACCTTCTTGTCCAAGCTCTTCTGTGCCTTGCGCAGGGCCTTGTCGGCGCGCTTCTGCAGCTTCGGAGCGTTCTTGGAGGCATCCTTGCGGGCCTTCTCGGCGCGCTTCTGGGCCTGGTCGGCAACCTTGACCAGCTTCTTCCTAGCGGTCTTGGTGTTGGACTTGGCCAGATCCAACCAATCGTCCTTGTTGTCGTCCACATAAGACTTAGCCTCGTCGGCGTAGCCGGAGACCTTCTCGGAGGTGGTGGACAGGAAGTCCTTCGTGGCGGAGTTGACGGCGGAGGCCTGCTCGGCCACATTCTCCTTGAACTTCTCCGTGTCAGACTTGCCCGGAAGAGCGGACTGGATGGTCTTGTTGGCATCCTTAGCAGCACGGTTAGCGCGCCACTTCAGTCCGGGCTTGCCGGCGGTGTCGGCGGAGGCGATGAACAGCCCGCCCAGCAGAGCAACGTCCGTCATAAAACCACTGCGGCGAGCGGCCTTCTCGTCCTCGTTCTGGGTCTCCCAGAAAGCGTGGCGAGCGAGAATGGTGGGAATAGACAGCACTGCGAGGGTGCCGGCTGCCAGGCGCGGTGCCTTGCCCAAGGCCAGCAGGGTGCCGGCGGTGGTCTTGGTCACGCCAATGGCCTTTGCCACGGTCTCCGGGTCCTCCGGCAGCTTGCGGCTGTAGTCATTCGGCAGCACCGAGCGCAGTCGGTCGAGGATAGTCTTGGTGCCCTCGACGTGCTTCTCGGTATTAGTGATGGTGTCCACACCGTCAGCGATGTAGACGGTGGCCACCATGGGGCGAGCGATCTTACGGATCATTCGTTCTTCCAGCTCCTTATATGTTTTCTGGTAGCTCGCAGCCCGTGTCGGACTCGAACTGAAGTTTTACCTCACACCATCCTAGACGAAAAGGACATGAGGCCGAGGCGCGCAGTGTTCTCAGGTAGATGTAGGAATATCTGGCACGCTGCGTCGATAAGCGCTACGCGGCCTACCAGCCGCGCTCGCACCACTCTTCGAGATGCGGTGCTTCGGCCCCCACCGTGGTGGAATCGCCGTGGCCGGGGTGAACGTGCGCCTCGGGCGGGTAGACATCAAAGACGCGTTCCTTGACATCGGTGATCAGGCGGGCGAAATCTTCTTTGGAGTTGGTCTTTCCCACGCCGCCGGGGAAGAGGCTGTCACCAACGATGAGGTGGGTATCGCCGTCGATGGTCAATTCCAAGCAGAGACCGCCTGGGGTGTGGCCGCGAAGGACGAACACGGGAATCTCGTGGCCGGCGAAGCTGAGGGTATCGCCGTGGTCCAGCTCCTCGTCCACATCGCACGGCAGCGCGGGCGCATCCAGACTCGAGGAGACGTGGCGGGCGCCGGTGCGCTGCAGGATCTCCGCGAGTGCACCCACGTGATCGCCGTGGCGGTGGGTGGTGACCACCGTGGTGATCGTGGCCTTGTGCTTGGCGGCGAGCTCCATGAGGGCGTCTGGGTTCGAGGCGGCGTCGATAAGCATCGCCTCATCGCCAGCGACCACAAGGTAGCAGTTGTTATCCATCTCGGATACAGAGAGGGAATCCAAAATTAGTTCGGCACTCATGCGTACTACACTAGATGAGACACAGAGACGGTGGTCGGACGCGGTGGGGAACACTCGACTATGCCGTGGGGGCGGTGGAGCACAGACCGCATTTCGTCCACGGGAATGAATTGCGCATCAGCGGCGTTGAAGTGAGACGATGCCCAGCATCAACACCGATGTCGTGCACTAGGAAAGGTAGTGGAAAGCCTGTGGCTGAACGCCTCATTGTCCGCGGAGCCCGCGAGCACAACCTCAAAGGGGTAGATATTGATATCCCGCGCGACAAGCTCGTGGTGTTCACGGGTTTGTCTGGTTCGGGCAAGTCTTCGCTTGCCTTCGACACCATCTTCGCCGAGGGGCAGCGTCGCTACGTGGAGTCGCTCTCGTCCTATGCGCGCATGTTCTTGGGGCAGATGGACAAGCCCGATGTGGAGATGATCGAGGGACTCTCGCCGGCCGTGTCGATCGATCAGAAGTCCACCAACCGCAACCCGCGCTCCACGGTGGGCACGATTACTGAGGTCTTCGACTATCTCCGCCTGCTCTATGCGCGCGCGGGAACGCCGCACTGCCCGGAATGCGATGCGGTGATCGACCGCCAAACGCCGCAGCAGATCGTGGATCAGGTGCTGGAGATGGAGCAGGGCACCAAGTTCCAGGTGTTGGCGCCGGTGGTGCGCACCCGCAAGGGCGAGTTTGTGGATCTCTTCGCGGATCTCGCCGCCCAGGGTTATGCCCGCGTGATGGTCGATGGCGAGATGCACCAACTATCCTCGCCGCCCAAACTGGAGAAGCAGATCAAGCACGATATTGATGTGGTGGTTGATCGCTTGCAGGTCAAGGAATCGCAGAAGCAGCGCCTCACCGACTCCATCGAGACAGCGTTGAACTTGGCCGATGGGGTCGTGGTCCTTGATTTTGTGGGGCTTGACGACGCCGACCCGCACCGAGTCCGCCGTTTCTCCGAAAAGATGGCCTGCCCCAACGGCCACGATTTTCATCTCGATGAGATGGAACCGCGCGCCTTTTCCTTTAACTCTCCCTATGGCGCCTGCGAGCGCTGCGATGGTCTCGGTTCCCGCCTAGTCGTGGATCCGGAGCTGCTTATCCCGGATGCCGATGCCAAGGTGGTGGATGCGATAGCCCCGTGGCACTCCTCGCCGAATAAGAAATACTTTGTCAAGCTCGTCGAGGCGCTGGCAGAGGCAATGGACTTCGATGCGCACGCCCCCTATTCCTCGTTGACGAAGAAGCAGCAAAAGGCACTCGTGCACGGCTCCAGCACCGAGGTACGGGTGCGCTATAAGAACCGATACGGTCGCCGCCGCGACTGGACCGCACCCTTCGAGGGCGCGATCGCGTTCGTGGAGCGCAAGATTGAGCAAACCGATTCCGAGCACCAGAAGGAACGCTTCCGCGGCTATATGCGCGAGGTGCCCTGCCCAGCGTGCCAGGGCTCGCGGCTCAAGCCCGAAATCCTCTCCGTGCGTCTCGCCTCGGAGGGCCACGGCGAGCAATCCATTGCTGGGGTATCGGCGCTATCGGTCGAGGATGCCCGCGCCTTCCTCGACAATCTCACCCTGAATAAACGCGAGGAAATGATCGCAGGTGCAGTGCTGCGGGAGGTACAAGCACGCCTGCGCTTCCTACTGGATGTAGGGCTGAACTATCTCACCCTCGACCGCGCTGCCGGCACACTCTCCGGCGGAGAGGCGCAGCGCATTCGCCTGGCTACCCAGATCGGATCGGGCTTGGCGGGGGTGCTTTACGTGCTGGACGAGCCCTCCATTGGGCTGCACCAGCGCGATAACCAGCGCCTGATCGCCACCTTGGAGCGGCTGCGCGATCTCGGCAACACCCTCATCGTGGTCGAGCATGACGAAGACACGATCAAGGCGGCTGACTGGCTGGTGGATATCGGACCCCGCGCCGGTGAATACGGCGGCGAGATCGTCTATCAAGGAGAACCGGAGGGAATACTCAACGCCGCCGATTCTCTGACCGGCGATTATCTCTCCGGGGCGAAGGTGTTGGGCGTGCCAGCACACCGCCGCCCGACTGACCCAGAACGCTGTCTCAAGGTGGTAGGTGCGCGAGAAAATAACCTGAAGAATGTGGATGTGACCATCCCGCTCGGGGTGCTTACCTGTGTCACTGGTGTCTCCGGATCGGGTAAATCCACGCTGATTAACCAGATCGTGTCCAAGGTATTGAGCAATGAGCTCAACCGCGCTCGGCTCGTGCCAGGGCGAGCCAAGCGCGTGGAAGGCATCGAGCATCTCGATAAGCTGGTGCAGGTGGATCAGTCTCCGATTGGTCGCACCCCACGTTCGAACCCAGCGACCTACACCGGTGTATTCGACAAGATTCGTACTCTCTTCGCCGAGACCACCGAGTCCAAGGTGCGCGGTTATAAGGCGGGACGCTTCTCCTTCAACGTCAAGGGCGGCCGCTGCGAGGCCTGCAAGGGCGATGGCACCTTGAAGATCGAGATGAACTTCCTGCCGGATGTCTACGTACCCTGCGAGGTGTGCCACGGGGCCCGCTATAATCGCGAAACCCTCGAGGTGCGCTACAAGGGCAAGAACATCGCCGAGGTCTTGGACATGCCCATCGCGGAGGCGGCGGAGTTTTTCCAGCCGATCACCTCGATCCACCGCTATCTCAACACGCTCACCGAGGTGGGCTTGGGGTATGTACGGCTGGGCCAGTCGGCCACCACGCTCTCGGGCGGCGAGGCGCAGCGCGTGAAACTCGCCGCAGAGCTGCAGAAACGCTCCAATGGTCGCACCATCTATATCCTCGATGAGCCCACCACGGGCCTGCACTTCGAGGACATCCGCAAGCTCATGCTGGTGATCCAAGGCCTAGTGGATAAGGGCAACTCGGTGGTGATCATCGAGCACAACCTTGATGTGATCAAGGCTGCCGACTGGATTATCGACATGGGCCCCGAAGGCGGCGACGGCGGCGGCCAGGTAGTAGCCGAAGGCACACCCGAGGATGTCGCCCAGGTCTCCGGCTCCTATACCGGCCAGTTCCTCCAGCCCTTGCTGGCCACGGTCTAAGCCACAGCCAGCGCCGCCATAGCTGGAATGCCGCTAATGTCCCGCACCTGGATCGGGATGCTGGGGGCGGGTATCCGCTGCGGCCATCGCTGGATGCGCTTCGGCAGGGTCCTGGGCCTGGTGCGGCGCAGCGGCCACGCCCGTCGTATCAGTCGCAGAGGGGCTGATCGTGCGGGAGCGAATGATCGCCACCACGAGGAGAACGAGGCCGCAGCCGAGGAAGGTGATCGTGCGTGCCACAGAGTCGAGGGTGGTGAGATCAAAGAACACCACCTTGACCGTGGCGGCAAGGGCCAGCAATAGCCCGACGGGAAACTCATAGTCGCGGGCGATGGGGGTCTTGCCCAGGATGATGAGTGCCGCTGCCACCATCCAGCACACCGATGCCACGGCATGCGAGGTGAAGAATGCGGCAGAGATCATGCTGGGGGCAAGCGTCGCGGTGGCGCGGGTGACGGCGAGAACAATGAGCGTGAGCGATAGAGAAAGCGTCAGCAGCCCGCCCAGCACATAAGACCGTGTCGATAGCCCCCGCAGAAGTGAGGGCACGTGGAAGGCGCCCAGCACCCCGAGCGTGGTGAGCACGACGAACAGCGGTGGCTGCTCGCCGAGGCGAGTATAAGCAGTGCCCAGGAGGGTCATCACGGTCAGTGTCTGAGACAGCATGATCAGCTGAATGGCGATGAGCCACCCCACCCACAGCTGCGCCCTGCCAGAAGCAGACATCGGCACTAGCGTGGCGACGCGAACTGCCGCCCACACCACCATCATGGCCACGGCGAGAAAGACCAGACCAAACAATTCAGCACTAGCGGCGGAGAAATCAGCGGCGAACCAGGCCACTACCGCTGCCAGCGGCAGCAGGAGCTGGAATAGGGCATAGTAGCCGTGGGCGAATAGCAGCGCGGCTTCGTTGAGCGAGTAGCTACTGCGATGAGCCTGAGCATGCTGCAGCGGGGCGGGATTCAGCGGAGCCAGCAGCCCCCATCCGCCGCCGAGATCCGCGTTGCTCGTCGTTATGCTGCCGAGGCCGTGGGCTGTGTATGCCGCGTAGCCGCTCACGATGGCCACGGGGAGAATGAGCAGGAGGGGATAGAGGGCGGGGGAGTTGCCCGCAACAGTAAGGCCCACGAGGAGCACCACGAGCAGATGCGTGAGTACAGAGCGGCGAAGATGCTCGGTGGCTGCGGCGTCCGCGCGTTCTCCCTGCTGGGTTGCGGTATGTGCGAGGTGGCGGGCGGCGTGAATACCGGCGAGGCATAGCCACGCGTAGGCGGCCGCTGTGTAGAGCAGGAGAACACCGGGTCCGAACCCGCGCTCGTCCATCAACAGCACCACGGCGTTGAGGTCTGTGTAGATGCCGAGCATGCCTATCAGCGCGCTGGCGACGCGCACCTTCGACCACCCGCGCAGCCATGCGACGCCGTAGACCATGGCGGCAAGCAGGAGGACGGGCACAAAGATACTGTCGCCGGAGGAGACTCCCTCGGAGGCGAGCAAGATAAGGCACAGAGCGGAGACCGTGGACAAAAGAACCACGGCGAGCTCGGCGCGCATCCAGTGGCTCAACCACACATATGCTGCGCTGAGCACGAGGATCAGAGCTGCCGCGAGGTAGTCGGGCATCCAGCCCAAAGGCGAGTAGAGCGCCAGGGTAGTGACACAGGCGGTGCCAGCGGAGGTCGCCACCAGCGCCGTGATCGCCCCAGTGGCGGTGCTGGCGCTGCGGTAATGGCGCACAGCGATAAAGAGCATCACTGCGGCCAGCAGATAGGCCGTCGCCACCCGTGCCCCGGGGCCAAACCAGCCATTCGAGATCGCAATATTGACCAAAAAGCCGACGCCGAACAGGGTGAGTATACCGCCGCCGGCGGCGATGACGCGCAGCGTTGATACTTCATCGCGCCACCATTGTCCTCGTGCACTGTGCTCCGGCTGGCCGCTGCTATAAGGCGTGTGGCCTGGGGGTGGACCCACGGGCGCACCCTGCTGGGGTGACGCTACGGGTGCGCCGACAGGCGGGCGCGGGTCCTGGCCCGGCGCCGGATAGCCCGCCAATACGGGGGAGCTATATCCCGGTGGTGGCGGGGGATAGGGCGGCTGTCCGCCAGGCTGCGGATAGCCATAGCCATAAGACTGCGGACTAGGCGCGGTCTGTGCCTGCGGGCTCGGCTGATTCCTGTGCTGCGGCGCACCCGCAGGGTGCTGGCCACCGCGAGGAAAATGCGGGCGTGGCTTCGCACCGGAGTCAAGCGAGGAACGAATAACCGTAACCGCCTGCTGCATGGAGTGAGCGGCGCGAGATAACTGGTCTAAGGCGAGGTAGAGCTGTTCTCGTTCAGAATCCGATGTCTGCGCCTGCGACGGCGGCTTACTAGGGGGTTGCTCCTGAGGTGGCTGTCCGTGGGGCGGCTGCTGAGGACGAGGAGAAGGATAAGAATTTTCGGCCATAAAACCTAGATTAAGCCAGCCGTGAAACCGTCGCTCGGCAAGACAATGAAGGGTGTACTACATGCGCAAGAAGTCCAGCTAGACTGCTCTACGGGTGCTCCCCGAGCGGGGTATCTGGGTGGGTGTCTTCCCGCCGCAAGGGTGTGCCGGCGTAGTGCTGCGCGGAGTGGATTTGTCCTCGGCGCAGTGAGCTGTTAAGGTGTGGACCACTACCGCTTACAGTCGTGTATTACGGCTGTTGTGGATTAATCAAAGTGGAGATCCCTCCCACCCGAGGCCCGCATATGCGAGGATCAGGGTTTGCATCACGCCACAGCGGGCGGACACTGTGTGTTCGCCAATGAGGTGTGTTGAGTGGATCTCCCGCTCTTCTCGCAGACTACTGCCGAGGAGAACGGGAGTTTTCTTGTTTCCGCTCCGCGTGTGTTGCCACACCGTGGGCGCGGAAAGGTTCGGGGATCATTGCGCGAGATATCGATTAAGCGGTCAGTTACGCGCCGCGCCGGTGACGGCGGGGCGCGAAAGAACAAGAGTCACGTTATTTTCGTCGATCTGAGGAGTCCCCATCAGCGCTGAAGCTCGCATTAATGAGCGAATCCGAGTACCGGAGGTCCGACTTGTTGGCCCCGGTGGTGAACAAGTAGGAATCGTCCGTATTGAGGACGCTCGTAAGCTTGCCTACGACGCAGACCTCGACCTCGTTGAGGTTGCACCTAAGGCCAAGCCGCCGGTGTGCAAGATCATGGATTACGGCAAGTACAAGTACGAACTGGCCCAGAAGGCCCGTGAGTCCCGCCGTAACCAGCAGCAGACGGTGGTCAAGGAGCAGAAGTTCCGTCCGAAGATCGACGACCACGACTACGAAACCAAAAAGAATAACGTCGTTCGATTCTTGGAAAAGGGTTCCAAGGTCAAGGTGACGATCATGTTCCGCGGTCGTGAACAGTCGCGACCGGAACTAGGTTTCCGTCTGCTGGAGCGTCTTGCAGAAGACGTCGACGGCATCGGAATCGTCGAGGCCCGTCCCAAGCAGGACGGCCGCAACATGACCATGGTTCTCGGCCCTGTACGCAAGGGCAAGAAGTAACTAGACAGAAACTTTTTACAGGGTTCTAAGGAAGAAGACTTATGAAGCAGAAGACCCACAAGGGTATGGCTAAGCGCGTGAAGATCACCGGCAAGGGCAAGCTCCGTCGCGAGCAGGCCGGCCGCCGCCACCTGTTGGAGGGTAAGCCTTCCACTCGTACCCGCCGTCTGAAGGGCACCACCGACGTTGCCAAGTCGGACGTCAAGCGCGTCAAGCGCATGCTGGGCAAGGCTTAAGAGCCTCACCCACCCGCACCCCTTCATTCACCAACACTTTTAATTGATCAGTTAAGGAAGTATCACTGTGGCACGTGTCAAGCGCTCAGTAAACGCTAAGAAGAAGCGTCGCAAGATTCTGAATTCCGCTAAGGGCTACCGCGGCCAGCGTTCCCGCCTCTACCGTAAGGCCAAGGAACAGTGGCTGCACTCCATGACCTACGCTTACCGCGATCGTCGCACCAAGAAGCGTGAGTTCCGTCGCCTGTGGATCACCCGTATCAACGCGGCCGCGCGCCTGAACGACATCACCTACAACCGCCTGATCCAGGGCCTGCGCCTGGCCAACATTGAGGTTGACCGCAAGATTCTTGCTGAGCTCGCCGTGAACGACTTCGCTGCATTCTCCGCTATCTGCGATGCAGCCAAGGCCGCTCTTCCGGAGGATGTCAACGCCCCGAAGAACGCTGCCTAATCGCTCAAGCAGCAGGTGCTGCCCTGTAGAAGGGCAGCGACCGCGGCACTATCCACCCCGCGCCATCTCTGGTGCCGGGTGGTTTTGTTTGTCGTGGGCGTGACCCTGCGCCAGGGTCACTGTTGTCACACGAGGCGTCGAACGCGCGTGCGATGCCACGCCGGCAGGTGTCTAGGGCGTTGTATAGAGTGAGACACGCGTTGATTGCGCAGGATAACAGCGCATATAGCCATAGTATCCGGCGCTACCGGCTCGAGTGTTGGCAGTGCTTATCGACGCGGGTCGCCCAGATTACCCTCACTTTCGTGGTCATGGCTGCGAAGGCCGAGGCGACATGGTTAGATTGAACAAATCATCGGCACGGACCGAGCCGGTGCGCACCATCCAGTGGGCACCTCGAGCTAGGTGCCGGTGAACAGAACTAAAGGTGAGAGAAAGGTGGCTTAACGAAGGCCATGGCTGAAATCGAGTACGACAAGGACGGTTTGCCCGTGGAGAAGAACCGTCCCGTTTATGATTTTCCGAACCACGCGCAGAATCCCCAAGGCTACGGCCAGACCCCTCAGGGTTATGGCCAGCAGGTGCCGGCACAGCAGTACGGCATGGCTGGGAACTATCCCCAGAACATGGCACCGGTGCAGCAAAAGTCGAAGGTGCTCGCCGCTGTGCTCGCGTTCTTCCTCGGAACCTTCGGCGTGCACAACTTCTACCTCGGCCGGAATGGGCGCGGCGCAGCCCAGCTGGTGTGCACCATCTTCGGCTACCTGGGTCTGCTGTTCATCATCGGCGCATTCGTCCTTATCGCCGTGGGAATCTGGGCTTTCGTCGAGTTCATCATGATTCTGGCCGGCATGGGCGGCTATGACCGCGATGCTAACGGAGTGCCGCTGAGCTAGCGCCAGTGAGCAACCGCGTCGGTACTGCTAGCCTAGGGCCATGCACCTAGACTTCAGCGATGCCTTTACCGAACGCACCCCGCGAGTGGTGGCCGCCGCCAAACTGCTCCGCCCAGCTGGGCGCAAAAAGGCCCAGCGATTCCTCGCGGAAGGCGAAAACGCGGTGGAAGCGGCAGTGCGCCGCGGCGTAGCCACCGATATTTTCGTGACGGAATCCGCGAACGCCCGACACGCCGGCCTCGTCAACACCGCCGCATCCTCGGGCGTATACGTCCACCCCGTGACCGACCGTGCTGCCAAAAAGCTGGCAGACACCGTCTCGGGCACGGGGATCATTGCTGTCTGCACCCCGATCGTCACCCGCGTCGACGCCTTCTCCGACGCGCCCACGCCTACACTGGTGAGTATTCCCGTGGACACCTCTGAGCCGGGTAATGCGGGAACGCTGATCCGTGTCGCCGACGCCACCGGTGCCGACCATGTGCTCTTCGCTGGGGACACCGTGGACCCGCTTAATCCAAAGGTGGTGCGCTCCTCGGCCGGCTCGCTGTTTAACGTGCCGGTCACCCGCGAACCCAATATCCCGAAGGTCCTCGACGCCGTGCGGGAGAAGGGGCTGCAGATCGTGGCCACCACCGCCGAAGGGGAGACCAGCCTAGACGATGCCCAGGAGGTTCTCGCACAGCCCACCGCGTGGCTCTTCGGAAATGAGGCGCATGGCTTGCACGAGAAGCTGATCGAGCAGGCCGATGTGCGTATCCGCATCCCGCTACGGGGCCGTGCAGAGTCCTTGAACCTCGCCACCGCCGCAGCGATCTGCATGTATGAATCCTCAAAGGCACTGAACTCCTAGCGAGCTCATGCTCCCGATCCGGCGTCCTGCGCCGGTGAGGGCGCGAACCTAGGCGCGGGCACATGAGTCGATACAGCGGGCGCTGTTCCACCCCCTGTGATGTGCAGGCAGTAGGCAGAGCAGTAAACTGCTACCCACTACTAATGCCCACAGAATGTGTACTGCCGCGCAGAAAGGTTCGGACGAAGAGACGGTGTCTGAGATTCAACTGACCGAAGAGAGCTTAAACAAGGCCGCCACCGAGGCCATCGACGCTTTTGATACCGCCTCCTCGCTGGAGGAGCTGCAGGCGGCCCGCAAGGCACACCTAGGTGATCAAGCCCCCATTCCCCAGGCCCGCCGCAGCCTCGGCCAGGTGCCTAAGGAGCAGCGCAAAGAGCTGGGGCGACTGGTGAATATGGCGCGAGGCCGCGTCGAAAAGCACTATGCGCAGACTCATGCCGTGTTGGAGGAGAAGCACAACCGCGAGGTGCTGGAATCCGAGCGCGTCGATGTCACGGTACCCACCACCCGCAGCCAAAAGGGAGCGCTGCACCCGATCACCACGCTGAGCGAGAATATCGCCGATATTTTCATCGGCATGGGCTGGGAAATCGCCGAGGGCCCCGAGGTGGAGGCCGAGTACTTCAACTTTGATGCCTTGAACTTCCTGCCGGATCACCCCGCGCGCACCCTGCAGGACACCTTCCATATTGCTCCCGAAGGCTCCCGCCAGGTGCTGCGTACCCATACCTCGCCGGTGCAGGTGCGCACCCTCTTGTCGCGTAATCTGCCGCTGTATATCGCCTGCCCAGGACGCGTGTTCCGCACCGATGAGCTCGACGCCACCCACACCCCGGTATTCCACCAAGTGGAGGGGTTGGCTGTGGATAAGGGCTTGACCATGGCGCACCTGCGCGGCACGCTCGATCATTTGGCTAAGACCCTCTTCGGCCCTGAGACCCGCACTCGTATGCGCACCAATTACTTCCCCTTCACCGAGCCTTCGGCAGAGGTGGACGTGTGGTTCCCGAATAAGAAAGGCGGCGCCGGCTGGATCGAGTGGGGCGGGTGCGGCATGGTGAACCCGAATGTGTTGATCGCCGCCGGTATTGATCCGAAGGAATACACCGGATTCGCCTTCGGCATGGGGCTGGAGCGCACCCTGCAATTCCGCAATGGACTCTCCGATATGCGCGATATGGTCGAGGGCGATGTGCGCTTCACCTTGCCCTTCGGAGTGCAGGCATAGAAGTCACGTGAGCGGCGCAGCGCTGTGCCGCACCGTGATGTACGCAGCAGAGTTAAGAAGGAAAAAGAGCTAAGACACAATGTTCATTTCTCAGAACTGGATCACCCGACTCCTCCGCGCCTATGCCGAGCAGCCCGATTTCAGCATCGACTCCGAGCAGCTCGACGCCGCCTTTGTGCGGGTCGGCTTCGAAACCGAGGGCTATGCGCCGCTGCCGGAGATCACCGGCCCGCTCGTAATTGGGCGGGTGGACAGCATCGAAGAACTCACCGGTTTTAAAAAGCCCATCCGCTTCTGCCATGTCAATGTTGGCGAGGCCAACGGCACCGGCGAGCTCCAAGAGATTGTCTGCGGTGCCCGGAACTTCTCCGAGGGCTCCTATGTAGTGGTCTCCCTCCCGGGTACCGTGTTACCCGGTGGTTTCGAGATCTCCGCGCGCAGTACCTATGACCACACCTCGGCCGGCATGATCTGCTCCGCTATGGAGCTGGGGCTGACCGATAAGCAGAACCCGGGCATCATCACCCTGCCGGAGGGCGTGGCAGAGCCGGGTGCGGACGCCCGCCCGGTCCTCGGCTTAGATGACACCGTCTTCGAAGTGAATATCACCCCGGATCGCGGCTATGCGCTTTCTGCCCGTGGCCTGTCGCGGGAGATCGCCTCGAGCCTGAACAAGCCCTTTGTAGATCCCGCGTACACTCCCGCGGTGGCCGATATTGAGGTCGCTGTTCCCGAGGTCGCCGGAACGCTGCTCGATGTGGATGTGCGAGCGGACACCAAGGCACGGCGCTTCGGGCTGCGTGCGGTCACGGGCATTGACCCTGCCGTACCTACGCCTTTCTGGATGCAGCGCGAGCTGATGCTGTGCGGTCAGCGCCCAGTAAACCTCGCCACCGATGTGACGAACTATGTGATGCTGCTGCTCGGTACCCCGATGCACGCATTCGATGCCTCGCTGATTAGCGGCAACCTCGTGGTCCGGCGCGCCACCGAGGGCGAGACGCTGACCACGCTTGATCATGTGGAGCGCGAGCTGCACCCCGAGGATGTGGTCATTTGTGATGACAACGGCGTGCAGTCCCTAGCCGGCGTGATGGGGGGAAGCTCCTCCGAGGTGAACGAGAAATCGACGGATATCTATCTCGAAGCCGCCATTTGGGATCAGATCACGGTGGCGCGCACCTCCCGCCGACACAAGCTGAGCTCTGAGGCTTCTCGACGCTTCGAGCGCGGCGTCGATCCGCACCTAGTGGAGGTGGCCCTCGATGTCGCCGCCAGCGTGCTCGCCCGTCTGGGTGGGGGAGAGGTCGCTCAAGAGCGCACCCTCGTGGAGGTCGCCGAGCACGAGCCCGTGACCGTGATGATGGATGTGGACTTCCCCTCCCGCTATGCCGGTGTGCACTACGAAGAATCCGTGGTGGTGGCCCGTTTGGAGGAGGTGGGCTGCCAGGTGGCGCGACAAAACACCACCCTGGCCGTCACCCCGCCGAGTTGGCGCCCCGATATCACCATGGACGTGGACCTGGTGGAGGAGATTCTGCGCCTTGAGGGCCTGGAATCGATTCCCTCGATCGTGCCTACCGCTCCTGCCGGTACGGGTTTGACCCCCGCGCAGCGCCGCCGCCGCGCCATCGGCCATGCCTTGGCCTACTCCGGCTACGCGGAGGTTCTACCCACCCCCTTCATGGAGACCTCGATTCTGGATCAGTGGGGATTGGACTCCGAGGATGAGCGCCGCAATGTCGTGCACGTGCAAAACCCGCTCGAATCGGATCACTCCGTGCTGGGCACTACCTTGCTACCAGCGATGCTCGACGCCGTGAAGCGCAACGTTGCTCGGGGTCACGCCAGCGTGGCGTTGTTCGGCCAAGAGCAGGTTTCCTTCCACCGTGCCGACAGCTCTCCCATGCCCTCTACGGCCCAGCGACCCAGCGCAGAAGAAATCGAGCAGCTGCTCACCTCCTTGCCCTACCAGCCACTGCACGTGGCCACGGTGGCCTGTGGCAACAAGGTGGCCGAGGGCCCGTGGGGTGCCGGCCGTGCCTACACCTATGCGGATGCCATCGAATCCGCGCGCATCGTCGCCGCCGCGGCGGGCGTGGAGCTGGAATTGGCGAATGCCGAACAGCTGCCGTGGCACCCCGGCCGCTGTGCGGAGCTGCGTGTGGACAATACCGTGGTCGGCTATGCCGGCGAGCTGCACCCGCAGGTGTGCAAGGACACCGGGCTGCCACCGCGTACCTGCGCCATGGAGCTGGATGTCACCGCCCTGCCGCTGGAGGAGAACTTCCCCGCGCCCGTCCTCTCTGCCTACCCGGCGCTACTGCAGGATGTGGCACTCGTGGTGGACGAGGATATCCCCGCAGAGACCGTGCGCACCGTGGTAGCCCAGGGTGCGGGAGAGCTGCTCGAGCATGTCGAACTCTTCGATATCTACCGCTCCGCGACCCTCGGCGAGAACAAGAAGTCCCTCGCTTTCGCGCTGCGTTTCCGCGCCGCGGATCGCACCCTCACCGACGAGGAGTGCAACGCCGCACGCATGGCAGCCGTGGACCTAGCCAAGGAAAAGCTCGACGCAACCATCCGCGCCTAGAAGCGCGTCAGCGGGGCTAAAGCCCTGCATACCTCGATACGCTCTGATGCGTAGCAGCGGAGGACCCCACGAGGGGTTCTCCGCTGTGGTGTGTAGTACACCCCGCCGCCACCCTCCGCCGGCGCGACCACCGGCCTCCACCCGCCACGCCGCCGCAATGCATAGTTTGCAAAAGTCTGCATAAAAGCTATACTTGGCTTCTATGACTATTTCTGTTGCCGTTGCTGGAGCCACAGGTTATGCCGGATCTGAGATCCTGCGCCTGCTGCTCGCTCATCCCGCCTATCTCAGCGGAGAGCTGCGCATTGGCGCCCTCACGGCGAACTCCTCGGCCGGGCAGAGCGTGGCAGATCTGATGCCCCAGCTGCTGCCACTGCACGAGCGCGTTATCGAGGAGACCACCGCCGAGAACCTGGCCGGCCATGATGTGGTCTTTCTCGGATTGCCGCATGGTTTTTCCGCAGAGATCGCCCGCCAGGTCGGGGAAGAGGCCATCGTGATCGACTGCGCGGCCGATTTCCGCCTCCGCGACTCAGAGGCGTGGACGCGCTACTACGCATCAGAGCACGCAGGCAGCTGGCCCTATGGCATTCCTGAGATGCCTGGCCATCGCGAGCAGCTGCGCGGTGCCACCCGTATTGCAGTGCCGGGCTGCTTTCCCACCGGTGCCACCTTGGCGCTGATGCCCGCGGTAGCGGCAGGGCTGATCGAGCCCGATATTGCGATCACCTCCATCACGGGTGTCTCCGGGGCAGGCAAGAAGGCGTCGGTGCCGCTACTGGGATCGGAAACTATGGGTTCACTCAAGGCCTATAACACCGCCGGTAAGCACCGCCACACCCCCGAGATGATTCAGAATCTCTCGGAGTTCACCGACAGCGAGATCACGCTCAGCTTCACCCCGGTGCTGGCCCCGCTGCCGCGCGGCATCCTCACCACCGCAACCGCCCCGGCTCGTCTTGGGGTGAGTGCGGCCTCCGCCCGCGCCGCCTATGAGCAGTTCTACGCCGAGGAGCCCTTCGTGCAGCTGCTGCCCGCCGGCCAGCAGCCCCAGACCCAGAACGTGGTGGGGGCGAATAGCTGTCAGGTGCAGGTGGAGCTGGATGAACTCTCCGGCCGACTACTGGTGACCTCCGCCATCGATAACCTCACCAAGGGCACCGCCGGTGCCGCGGTCCAGTGCATGAACCTGGCTCTCGGCTGGGAGGAAACGCTGGGCCTACCCTTGGTGGGTGTGGCCCCCTAAGGGGGCGGGGATTATCTCCTCCGCCCATCGTTCGCCCTTCCACTGTTGTTCTTATTCCCTCACATAACGTCAAGGATTTTCGCCCATGAGCACTCAGAGCATCACCACTCCCGCCGGTTTTGTGGCTGCAGCAACTACTGCAGGCATTAAGCCCTCGGGCAAGTCCGATATGGCACTCGTGGTTAATCAAGGCCCGGAATTCGTGGCCGCCGGCGCTTTTACCCGCAATCGCATTGTGGCCTCTCCGGTGAAGCTATCGCGCACGGCCGTGGCTGATGGCCAGCTCACCGCGGTGCTGTATAACTCCGGTAACGCCAATGCCTGCAATGGTGTCCAGGGCGACAAGGACGCGGCGGAGCTCACCGCGCAGGTCGCCGCAGCTCTGGAGTGCAGTCCCACGGACGTGGCGGCGTGTTCTACCGGGCTGATCGGTGAGCCTTTGCCCATGGACAAAGCCCGCGCTGGCGTGCGCGCCCTGGTGAGTGATCTCGGTGATCATGGCGCCGCCGCGGCCCAGGCCATTCTGACCACGGACACCACCGATAAGCAGAGCTTCTTTAGTGGCGAAGGCTGGTGCATGGCCGGTATGGGCAAGGGCGTGGGCATGATCGCGCCCTCGCTGGCCACCATGCTGGCGTGCCTGACCACGGATGCGAAGATCACCGCCGCCATGGCCGATGAGGCGATCCACAAGGCCACCGCCGTCACCTTCGACACCCTCGATATTGACGGCTCCACCTCTACGAATGACACCGTATTCCTCTTGGCCTCGGGGGCATCGGGCATCGAGCCAACCCAGGAGGAGCTGGATGCTGCGGTGCTCGCGGTATGCGCTGATCTGGCCGATGCCATGCAGGCCGATGCCGAGGGCGTGACCAAGCGGGTCAAGATCGAGGTCACCGGCGCCACCTCGGATGCTCAGGCGCTCAACGCCGCCCGTACCTTGGGCCGCGATAACCTCTTCAAGTGCGCGATGTTTGGCTCTGATCCCAACTGGGGTCGCGTGCTCGCCGCGGTCGGCATGGCCGATGCGGACATGGATCCGGAGCACATCTCCGTGTACTTCAACGATCACCCCGTGTGCATTGATACCGGCGGCACCCCGGATGCCCGCGAGGTGGATTTGTCCGGCGCCGATATCGATGTCCGCGTGGATCTGGGCATGGACGGTGAGGGCTACGCCATGGTGCGTACCACCGATCTTTCCCATGCTTATGTCGAAATCAATAGCGCCTATTCCAGCTAGCCGCCCACTACGTGCAGCGTGTTCCATCCGAGCACATAATCTAGCGACCCCCGCCGCACGGCGGTATCGCTGCGAGAGAAGAAGAGATGACGAACGACCTAACGAGGAATCTGGACAACGAAGTCCGGGCCAATGTGCTTGCTGAGGCGCTGCCATGGCTGCAGCACTTCCGCGACAAGATCGTGGTGGTCAAGTACGGCGGCAATGCCATGGTGGACGAGGAGCTCAAGGCTGCCTTCGCCGCAGACATGGTCTTTTTGCGCACCGTGGGCGCCAAGCCAGTCGTGGTGCACGGCGGTGGTCCGCAGATTTCGAAGATGCTCAGCCGCGTGGGTCTAGAGGGGGAGTTCAAGGGCGGTTTCCGTGTCACCACCGATGAGGTGATGGAGATCGTCCGCATGGTGCTCTTTGGCCAGGTCGGCCGCGATCTCGTGGGATTGATTAACTCCCATGGCCCCTATGCGGTGGGAACCTCCGGCGAGGATGCCGGGTTGTTCACCGCCACCAAGCGCTATGTCGATGTCGGTGGCGAGCATCTCGATATCGGACTCGTGGGAGACATCGTCGATGTCAATCCTGAAGCCTTGATGGACATTATCGATGCCGGCCGTATCCCCGTGGTCTCTACCATCGCCCCGGGTCTCGACGGCGAGGTCTACAACATCAATGCGGATACCGCCGCCGGCGCCCTGGCCAGCGCTATTGGCGCGGAGCGTCTGCTCATCCTCACCAATGTCGAGGGTCTCTATACCGACTGGCCCGATAAGTCCTCGCTGGTATCGAAGATCACCTCCTCGGAATTGTCTAAGATTCTGCCGCAGCTGCACGAGGGCATGATCCCGAAGATGGAATCCTGCCTGCGGGCGGTGGATCAGGGCATCAATGCCGCCCACGTGGTGGATGGCCGCATCGCCCACTCCGTGCTGCTGGAGCTGCTCACAGAGGGCGGTATTGGCACCATGGTGCTGCCGGATTCCTATGACAGCGAGGACTATCCCGAGTCCACTATTTTCAGAAAGGACGCCTAAACCAGTCATGACTGCTCTCGAATCATGGTCCAGCGCGCTCATGAACACCTACGGCACGCCCGCGGTGGAACTGACCTCCGGTGAGGGCGCCCACGTGCGCGACGCCGCTGGCAACACCTACATCGATATGCTCGCCGGCATTGCCGTCAATGCGCTGGGGCATGCACATCCAGCGCTTGTCGACGCCGTCTCGCAGCAAACCCAGACCCTCGGGCATGTCTCGAACCTCTTTGCTTCGGCCCCCACCGTGGACTTGGCACAGCAGCTCAAGGCCCAGCTATCCCGTCTCGATGCGGTGGCCGGCGAGAGCGCCCGGGTGTTCTTCTGCAATTCCGGAGGAGAAGCCAATGAGGCCGCATTCAAGCTTGCTCGCTTGACCAAGCGGTCGCGTGTGCTCACCGCAGTGCATGGTTTTCATGGCCGCACCATGGGCTCGCTGGCGCTGACCGGCCAGCCCGATAAACGCGCCGCGTTTGAGCCTTTGCCGGCGGGAGTGGAGTACTACCCCTATGGCGATATCGACGCGCTGAACGAGATGGTCGCTCGCGCGCCTGAGGACGTGGCGGCCATCATGCTCGAACCCATCCAGGGCGAAACCGGCGTGGTGCCCGCACCTAAGGGATTCCTGCGGGCCGTGCGCGAGCTATGCGATCGCTACGGGATCCTCATGATCGTCGACGAGGTACAGACCGGCATTGGCCGCACCGGCGACTTCTGGGCCTTCGAGCACGAAGCGGGAGTAATTCCCGATGTGATCACCATGGCCAAGGGCCTGGGCGGCGGGCTGCCGCTCGGGGCATGCATGGCCACTGGGCGTGCCGCTGAACTCTTTGGTCCCGGCTCCCATGGCACGACCTTCGGCGGTAATCCCATCGTCTGCGCCGCTGGCCGCGTCGTGGTGGACACTGTTGCTGATCCCGCCTTCCTCGCGAGCGTGCGTCAGAAGGGACAGCGCCTCGCGGACGGCGTCGACAAGCTAGAGCTGGTGGATCACGTGCGGGGTCGTGGCCTCATGCTGGGGCTGGTGCTGCACAAGCCGCTAGCGAAGAAGGTAGTAGAGGCCGGCTATCGCCACGGCCTGATCCTCAACGCCTGCGGCGATGACGTGCTGCGTCTGACCCCGCCGCTGGTCATCACCGAATCCGATATTGACACCGCGATCGTTCGTCTCGCCGAGACGTGTAAAGAGGTAGAACAGCAATGACCACAGTGCGACATTTCCTCGCCGATGATGACCTCAGCCCCGCCGAACAGGCGGAGGTGCTGCAACTGGCCCTAGAGCTCAAGAAGGATCGCTATGCGAAAAGCACCTTCGCTGGGCCGCAGACCGTAGCGCTGCTGCTGGACAAGACCTCGACGCGCACCCGTTTTTCCTTCCACGCCGGCATCGCCGAGCTCCAGGGCAGCCCCATTGTGGTGAACACCGGCAGCAGCCAGATGGGCAAGGGAGAGACCTTCGAAGACACCGGCGCGGTGCTATCGCGTTTCGTCTCGCTCATCGCCTGGCGCACCTATGCTCACGAGAACCTCGAGCAGATGGCGACCACGGCCACGGTGCCGATCATCAACGCCTTAAGCGATGATCTGCATCCCTGTCAGATCCTCGCCGACCTGCTCACCTGCGTGGAGCATCTCTGCCCAGAAGCGGGGCCGGAGGGTCTCCACGGCACAAAGGCGGTGTATCTCGGCGATGGCGCGAATAACATGGCTAATTCCTACATTCTCGGGTGCGCCACTGCGGGCATGGACATCACCATCATTGCCCCCGAGGGTTTCCAGCCGGAGCAGCGTTTCGTCGAGCGTGGACGTGCTATCGGCCAGCGCACGGGAGCCACCGTCGCCGTCAGCGCCGATGTGGCCGATGTCGCCGGTGCCGACGTGGTGATCACCGATACCTGGGTATCGATGGGCATGGAGGAAGACGGTATCGACCGCACCACCCCCTTCCAGCCCTATCAGGTCAATGCCGAGGTGATGGCGCAGGCCAAGGATGATGCCATCTTCCTGCACTGTTTGCCGGCCTATCGCGGCAGTGAGGTCACTGCCGAGGTGATTGATGGCCCGCAGTCGGTGGTCTTTGATGAGGCGGAAAATCGACTTCACGCCCAAAAGGCACTGATGGTGTGGCTGATGGAACACCAGGAAGGCGGTAGCGCGTGAGCCAGCCCGTATCCAGAACCGCCCGGCAGGCGCGGATCCTCGAGATCCTCAACGACAGCCGTGTCTCCAGCCAGGTGCAACTCTCCGAGCTTTTGCTCGACGAGGGCATCGATATCACCCAAGCCACCTTGTCCCGCGACCTCGATGAGCTGGGAGCGAAGAAGGTGCGCCCCGATGGTGGCCGTGCCTTCTATGCCGTGGGATACCAAGAACCCGCCGCCAGCAATGAGCTGCGAGGGCCACGAGAGAAACTGCGTCGGATGCTGGAAGAATTGCTCGTCTCTGTCGATCACAGCGCCAATATCACCGTGCTGCGCACCCCGCCCGGGGCCGCCCAATACCTGGCGAGTTTCATCGACCGCGTGGGAATGCACGAGGTAGTGGGCACGATCGCCGGCGATGACACGGTTTTCGTTCTGGCGAGGGAGCCACTCACCGGGGCGGAATTGGCCGAACGCTTCCGCAAAACCAGCCGCGAGAACAGCTAAGCCTCCCGCGATGATGAGAGTGCGCGCGTGCACCCTCATCATCGAGGAGTAGCAGACTACACTGTGAATGTTCCGCAGCAGCGAGAACTACATACTTACACTGAAAACACACCATTGTTGGTGACTACCACCAAGGAGAATGACTGATTATGACTAACCGCGTTGTGCTTGCCTATTCCGGCGGCCTCGATACCTCTGTTGCTATTCCGTACCTGGCCAAGATGACCGGTGGGGAAGTGATCGCCGTATCGATCGACTTGGGTCAGGGCGGCGAGGATATGGAGTCCGTGCGGCAGCGCGCCCTGGACTGCGGCGCCGTGGAATCCATCGTGATCGACGCCAAGGACGAGTTCGCCGAGAACTACTGCCTGCCCACCATCAAGGCCAATGGCATGTACATGAAGCAGTACCCGCTGGTGTCTGCTATCTCTCGGCCGCTGATCGTGCAGCACCTAGTGCAGGCTGCTGAGGAGCACGGCGGCACCCACGTCGCCCACGGCTGCACCGGTAAGGGCAACGACCAGGTGCGTTTCGAGGTGGGCTTCGCCGACCTCAACCCAGACCTGAAGGTGATCGCCCCGGCCCGTGACTACGCATGGACCCGAGATAAGGCCATTGCTTTCGCAGAGGAGATCAACCTGCCGATCGAGCAGTCCAAGAAGTCTCCCTTCTCCATCGACCAGAATGCATGGGGTCGTGCCGTGGAGACGGGCTTCCTCGAGGATCTGTGGAACCCGCCGACAAAGGATCTCTACGCCTACACCGAAGAGCCCACCCTCGGTAACGCCCCCGACGAGGTCATCATCTCCTTCGAGAACGGCGTGCCCGTGGCCATCGATGGCCGCAAGGTAAGCGTGCTCGAGGCCATCGAGGAGCTCAACCGTCGCGGCGGTGCCCAGGGCGTGGGCCGGCTGGACATGGTGGAGGACCGCCTGGTGGGCATCAAGTCCCGCGAGGTCTACGAGGCACCCGCGGCTATGATCCTCATCAAGGCACATGAGGCCCTCGAGGACGTCTGCTTGGAGCGCGAGCTCGCCCGCTACAAGCGTGGCGTGGACGCCCGCTGGTCCGAGGAAGTCTATGACGGCCTGTGGTTCGCCCCGCTGAAGCGCTCCCTCGATGCCTTCATCGACTCCACCCAGCAGAACATCACCGGCGATATCCGCCTCGTGCTTCACGCCGGCAGCATCGTGGTCAATGGTCGTCGCTCCGAGAGCTCGCTCTATGACTTCAACCTGGCCACCTACGACACCGGCGACACCTTCGACCAGTCCATGGCCAAGGGCTTCGTCCACCTCCACGGCCTGTCCTCCCAGATCGCCTGCAAGCGCGACCGCGAGGCCTAAACTAGAGAGTCTGTGCGCCGATTCGAAGCCTGTGCGGCCTCGGGTCGGCGTCTCGGCTGTGTACCACCAACCAATTAAAGGAACTCACATGGATAAGCACGGAACCAACCAGGGTGCGCTGTGGGGCGGGCGCTTTTCCGGCGGGCCCTCCGAGGCGATGTTTGCGCTGAGCGTGTCCACCCACTTCGACTGGGTCCTCGCCCCCTATGACGTGCTCGCCTCGCAGGCCCACGCGC
Organism: Corynebacterium sp. 11A; assembly: GCF_008930935.1. NCBI lineage: Bacteria > Bacillati > Actinomycetota > Actinomycetes > Mycobacteriales > Corynebacteriaceae > Corynebacterium > Corynebacterium sp. 11A. The sequence goes on along the minus strand of NZ_PQMR01000010.1, from coordinate 3,381 downwards.
GGGTGCTGCACAAGGCGGGTCTGCTCAGCGATGAGGACTATACAACCATGCTCGCCGGCCTCGAACAGCTCGGCGCCGACGTGGCCGATGGCAGCTTCACCCCGGACCCCAGCGACGAGGACGTACATGGCGCCATGGAGCGCGGCCTCATCGATCGCGTCGGTCCGCAGGTGGGCGGGCGGCTGCGCGCCGGCCGTTCCCGCAACGATCAGGTGGCCACGCTCTTTCGCATGTGGGTCCGCGATGCTATCCGTGAGATCAGCCTCGGCGTGCTCGAGCTTGTCGACGCCATCTCGCGCCAAGCGGCCACGCACCCCCGCGCAATCATGCCGGGCAAAACCCACTTCCAGGCTGCGCAGCCGGTGCTACTCGCACACCAGTTGCTCGCGCACGCCCACCCGCTGCTGCGCGACGTCCAGCGCCTGCAGGACCTAGATAAGCGCCTCGCCGTCTCGCCCTATGGCTCCGGTGCTCTCGCCGGCTCCTCGCTGCACTTGGACCCCGAGGCCATCGCCGAAGAGCTCGGCTTTGATTCCGCCGCCGATAACTCATTGGATGCCACCGCCTCCCGCGATTTCGCCTCGGAAACGGCCTTCGTGCTGGCCCAGATCGCGGTGGATATGTCCCGCTTCGCGGAGGAGATCATTGCGTGGTCCACACCGGAGTTCAACTATGTCACCCTGGCCGATGCGTGGTCGACCGGCAGTTCGATCATGCCGCAGAAGAAAAACCCGGACGTCGCCGAGCTGGTGCGCGGTAAGTCCGGCCGCTTGATCGGTAATCTCTCTGGTCTGCTCGCCACCCTCAAAGCCATGCCCTTGGCCTATAACCGCGACCTGCAGGAAGATAAGGAACCCATCGTGGACTCCGTGCAGCAGCTGCAGTTGTTGCTGCCCGCCATGACTGGGCTGGTGGGCACTCTCACCTTCAACGAGCAGCGCATGCGCGAGCTCGCCCCCGCCGGTTTCACCCTTGCTACCGATCTCGCGGAGTGGATGGTGCGCGAGGGCGTGCCCTTCCGGGAAGCCCACGAGGCCTCCGGTGCTTGCGTGCGCCTCGCCGAGTCCCGAGGAGTGGACCTCGTTGATCTCAGCGACGAGGAGCTGGCCAGTGTGGATAAGCGGCTGACCCCGAAGGTGCGCGAGGTCCTCACCATCGATGGCGCCGTCGCCTCCCGCACCACCCGCGGCGGTACTGCCGGGGTGCGCGTCGATGAGCAACGCGAGCGCGTCGACACGCTCGCGGCCGAGTATCGGCAATGGGCCACCACACCCGTCATCGGGCGATAGGATGATATGCCATGAGTATTGATCCCGATTTGCTCGAGGTGCTTGCCTGCCCCCAAGACAAGGGACCGCTGAGCTATGACGCCGACGCGGATGTGCTGGTGAACCCTCGCTTGCACATCGCCTATCGCATCGACGATGACATCCCTGTGTTGCTCGCCGACGAGGCACGCGACTTCCCCGAACAATAATCCATCTTCTAGCCCTGAGGACTTCATGTCTGACAACATCATTGATGAGCTGCACTGGCGCGGCCTGATTAACCAGTCCACCGACCTCGATGCCTTGCGCGAGGCCTGCGAGAACCCGATCACGCTTTATTGCGGTTTTGATCCCACAGGCTCCTCGCTGCATGCCGGACACCTCGTTCCGCTCATCATGCTCAAGCGCTTCCAGCAGTTCGGCCACCGCCCGATCGCTATCGCCGGCGGCGCCACCGGCATGATCGGCGACCCGCGCGACGTGGGGGAGCGGTCCATGCTCTCCGAGGAGACCATCGCGGAGAACGTGGAATCCATTAAGGCCCAGCTGGAGCGCTTCGTGGATTTCGGCGATGGTGCCAACGGCACCGCCTTGATGCTCAACAATGCCGATTGGACCGGCCAGATGAGCGTGATCGCATTCCTGCGCGATTTGGGAAAGAACTTCTCGCTTAACACCATGCTCGATCGCGACACCGTGAAGCGTCGCCTGGACAGCGATGGCATGTCCTACACCGAGTTTTCCTACATGCTCTTGCAAGCCAACGACTTCGTGCATTTGCAGCGCACTTACGATTGTGTGCTGCAGATCGGCGGCTCCGATCAGTGGGGCAATATCGTCTCCGGTGTGGATCTCAACCGCCGCCTCGATCAGAAGAAGGTGCACGGACTCACCGTGCCTCTGGTTACCGACGCCGATGGCCAGAAGTTCGGCAAATCCACCGGCGGCGGCAAGCTCTGGCTGGACGCGAAGCTCACCAGCGCCTATGCCTGGTACCAGTACTTCATCAATGCCGGCGATTCCGTGGTCATCGACTACATGCGCTGGTTCACCTTCCTCAGTAAGGAAGAAATCGCCGAGTACGAGCAGGAAGTAGCCGAGCGCGCCTACAAGCGTGAGGCCCAAAAGCGTCTCGCCCAAGAAATGACTGACTTGGTGCATGGCGTGGAAGCCCGCAAGGCCGTGGAACTTGCTGCGCAGGCCCTGTTCGGCCGCGGTGAACTCACCGATCTCGACGAGAAGACCCTAGCTGCTGCGGTCACCGAAACCTCCAATGGTGAGGTCGTGGATATCGCGGCTGATGAGCCGCACACCATCGTCGATCTGCTTGTGGCCTCCGGCTTGGCTGAGTCAAAGGGTGCTGCTCGACGCACCATTAAGGAAGGCGGCGCCTATGCCAATAATGAGCGGGTCTCCGACGCGGAGTGGGAGCCCAGCGCCGAGGACCTGCTGCACGGCAGCTGGTTGGTACTGCGCCGCGGCAAGAAGAACTTCGCGGGCGTACGCCTGCTGACATAGCCGCATCTGTAGCGCTACAAGGCGAGGACCACGTGGGAACACCCCGCGCGGTCCTCGTTTTTTGCGTATGTAGGGAAGAGGTGCGCTGTCGCCGCTATCGGTACCACTGAGCACCTCACCTCCATGCCCCAATGTAGGAGGCAGGGGTAGTGGTGGGGTACGTGGTCTCTGGCCGTGAGTACTGAGCACCGACCGCCCCCAGAGGGGCGGCTATAGGCGTGCACGACGAAGCTGTACTGGTTCCTGTTTGTGCGTGTTGTGCTGGGGTTTTGGTGTTGGGTGGGGGTTGTGTGTAGTGTTTTCGGAGTCAGCGAGGCGGCCGGCGCGGTTGTGTTGGTTGTTTTGTTGGTGGTGAAGGTTTTACCGAGTGTTGTTCGGTTGTTGGTTTGACTGTTACGGTGCTTGTGTATTAAGCTTTCGACACGCTGCTTGATGGCACTGCTTGTGTGGTGTTTGATGGTGTGCGGATGTTGTTTGAGAACTCGATAGTGTGCCAGCTTTGTTTTGTTGATGTGTGCTGCTTTTGTTGTGGTGTGCGTGTTTGGTTGTGTGTGGATCAGGTGCCCTTGTGATTGGGGTTTGTTTGGTCGCATGT